>USJG01000016.1 GCA_900554925.1 uncultured Lachnospiraceae bacterium | reverse complement strand
GTATATGCCGGTGTGACAATTTATGCCTCCAATGGAAATGCGGTGGGAAAAACAGCGGATATTTATGTGGAACCGGCCTCCCCGGAGGCGGAGCTGGCATTTGCCATGGCCCTTGCCAGGTTCAGCTATTTATATCAGAACTATGATAATGAATATGCCACGTTCTGTCTGAAAGCGGCAGACAGAGCCTGGAAGCATGCGCAGCTCTATGAAACAGATACAGAAAAGGAAGAAGATAAGTGGAAATTTGCGGCAGCGGCAGAACTGTACAGAGCAGCAGGCAAGAGAAGCTATCACAAATACATTGAAGAGTATTTAACTACAGAAAAATGGCAGGAGAAACAGGATGAAATTGTATTGCTTGGCTGTGTTACCTATATTTCCACCAAGCAGACCGTGAATCTTACGCTGTGCGAGAAGATTATGAAAATGCTGATGGATCAGGCAGAAGAAATTTCAGAGGCTGCCAGATCAGATATTTATTTTACAGCAGGAAATAAACAGCAGGATAATCATAACCGACTGCTTCTTAATATGATGTATCTGACGGTGGTAAATCATATTATTACCAATCACGAATATGAAACTATAATAGAAAATCATCTGCATTATTTTCTGGGAAGGAATGACAATGCTGTCAGTTATATTGATGATGCTGGGGAAAACAGTTATGAAACCATTGACAGCAGCCTTGGCATTATGAAACAGTTTGACGCAGACAGCAAGCTGATTTTAATTCTCAGTGAAATTGCCGACAGTCTGGATAAGTAAACAGCATCTTTTGCAATTTTGCAGGCATATTATTCACTTTATAAATGGAAAAAGTGGATGTAAAATAAAAGGCGTGGGAAAGATATTTCGGAAAGGCGGATCAAAAATATGAAAATAGTAGTTCTGGCAGGAGGAATCAGCACAGAGAGGGATGTTTCCCTTAGCTCTGGCGCTATGATATACAGGGCATTAAAAAAGAACGGACATCAGGCAGTTCTTTTGGATGTTTATTTGGGATGTGAGGAGGAAGACGCAGACGGTATCTTTGAGAAGGAGAAGGACTGGGCCGGAGAAATGGGCGTTATAACCGACAAAAATCCGGATATTGAGCAGGTTAAGGCAATGCGGCCTGACGGGGATAAAAATTTTTTCGGACCTAACGTGATTTCTATTTGTCAGGCAGCAGATGTGGTCTTTATGGCCCTTCATGGAGAAAACGGAGAAAACGGAAAAATTCAGGCATGCTTTGATTTAATGGGGATCACTTATACAGGAACAGATTATGTGAGTTCTGCCATTTGCATGGATAAGGGGATCACCAAGGATATTTTTGCCTGCTATGGAATACCTGCGCCTGCGGGAATCAGGATGAAAAAAGGAGAAAAGCAGGAAAGGCAGGTGCCGGTACCCTGTATTGTTAAGGCCTGCTGCGGCGGCTCCAGCGTAGGAGTCAGCATTGTGAATAAGGAAGAAGATTATGAGAAAGCTTTAGAGGAAGCCTTTCGCTATGATAATGAAGTAATTGTGGAGCAGTACATAAAGGGGCGGGAATTTTCCGTGGGAGTTATGGACGGAAAGGCGCTGCCTGTGATAGAAATCGCTCCTTTGCAGGGTTTTTATGATTATAAGAATAAGTATCAGGCAGGCTCAACCATTGAAACCTGTCCGGCCCTGCTTTCAGAGGAAAAGGCAAAAGAAATGCAGGGCTACGCGGAAGCAGCATTTAAGGTGCTCCGCTTAAAGAATTATGCCAGAATGGATTTTATGATGAGCGAGACGGGAGAGATTTATTGCCTGGAGGCAAATACACTGCCCGGCATGACGCCAACCTCTCTGCTTCCCCAGGAGGCTGCGGCAGAAGGAATTTCATTTGAAGAATTGTGTGAGAAAATTATCAAGACAGCATTACAATAATAACAGAAATGATATTGAGGGCATAACACGTGAAGAATATGACAATTTATAATATCGCCAAAGCCTGTAAGGGAAGGCTTTGCGGAGATAAGGGAAACAGTGCGGAGGCTGCCTGTGTGGTGATTGACTCCAGGAAGATGGAAAAGGGCGGTGTTTTTATTGCAACCAGGGGAGAGCGGGTCGACGGCCATGATTTCATTGGTCAGGCAGCGAAAGAGGGTGCCCTTGCCATAGTTTGTGAGAGGGAACCTGAGGATTGCGGGGTGCCCTATATTCTGGTAGAGGACTCTTTTCAGGCACTCAAGGAAATCGCGGAGTTTTACAGAAAACAGCTTTCCATTCCGGTAATAGGAATTACGGGGAGCGTGGGAAAGACCAGCACCAAAGAAATGATAGCATCAGTTGTCTCGGAAGGATTCCGGGTGCTTAAGACAGAAGGGAATTTTAATAATGAGATCGGGCTGCCGCTTACGGTTTTGCGGATCAGATACGAACACCAGGCGGCGGTGCTGGAAATGGGAATCAGTGATTTTGGAGAAATGCACAGGTTAAGCAGGATCGCCAGACCCGACATCTGTGTCATAACTAATATTGGCCAGTGCCATCTGGAAAATCTGGGGACACGGGAGGGGATTTTAAAGGCAAAATCTGAAATATTTGATTTTATGAATCCCCAGGGGCATATTTTTGTAAATGGCGACGACGATATGCTGATAAAAATAAAAGCAAAGGGAAGCCACGAGCCGGTACATTTTGGCCTGAACCCATCCAATGAGGTATTTGCCTCCGGTGTTATGAATAAAGGGCTTTTAGGCTCAGAGGCAGTGATCCATATGGATTTGGAGGTGTTTCCGGTAGAAATCCCTCTTCCCGGAGCCCATATGATCTACAATGCTTTGGCGGCGGCAGCTGTGGGAAAATGCATGGGATTATCCAGCTTGCAGATTCAAAAGGGCATTGGCAGGGTACAGGCGGTAGGTGGAAGAAGTCATGTGATTTCGCTGCCCTCCCTTACCATCATTGATGACTGCTACAATGCCAATCCCGTATCAATGAAAGCGGCCATTGATCTGCTTATGATGGCCCTTGGCAGAAAAGCGGCAGTTTTAGGAGATATGTTTGAGTTAGGCTATAAGGAAAAGGAGATGCATGGAGAGATCGGCGCCTATGCAGTTAAGAAGGGCGTCGACGTACTGATTTGCACAGGGGAGCTTTCCAGGGCTATGTATGAGAGTGCCCTTAAAGAACAGCAGATGCAGACAGAAAGGAACAGGACAGAGCTATATTATTTTAAAACGCGGGAGGAAATGCTGGGACAGTTAGAGAAAATCCTGCATCCGGGGGACAGTATTTTAGTGAAGGCCTCTCATGGCATGGAATTTGAAAAAGTAGTAGAATTTTTAAAAAGCCCTGCTTAAGCAGGGCCTTTGGCTTGTAAGAGGTTTTTTTATTTGTCAAATTCTTCTTTAATTTTGAAGTAAGTTTCCTCAATGATATTTTTCGTGTAAGCGCCGATTCGTTTCTGATCCTCCTTAGCCAGGTCTTTGATGTAAATAGGCTTTCCATATTCTAAAATAACACGTGTTTTTTTGATTTTGGGAAGATGATCTTCAAAAATATCAGCGGAATTGTATATACTCATGGGAATAATGGGACATCCTGTTTTAGAAGCAATCTTAAAGCTTCCTTCGTGAAATTCCATGAATGTATGATTCACCCTGTTTCTGGTACCTTCCGGGAAGATACAGATGGAAACCCCTGATTTTACTTCCTCAATGGCGGTCAGAATGATCTTAAGGCCCTGCTTGACATCATTGCGGTCCAAAAACAGGCAGTGAAGGTTCCGCATCCAGTTTACTAAAAGCGGCCACCTGAGCATTTCCTTTTTGGCAATATAGCCGGTGGGACGGGGAACACGAACATAGGTGATCAGAATATCAAAATAGCTCCTGTGATTTCCAATATATAGTACGGGTTCGTCCTTAGGCACATTTTCCTCGCCTTTTACAATAACTGTGGTTCCGGCCAGGAACAGGCATACCCTGAATGCCCAGTTTACAATAGCCAGAGAGCTTTTATTTTTCAATTCCATGTTGAACTTGCCAATGATCCATTCAGCAATAAGAAGAGGAATACTGAAAATTAAAAATAAAACAACGAAGGATGCAACTAAAATTAATCGAATCATTTGTTTCCACTCCAAATTATAGTAAATTATAGCATTTATAAGTATAGCTTAAGGGGATAGTTTTGGCAAGATGAGAAAGAGCGTTCCTTATATAGGTTTCGGGTGTCAAACGGCGCCTGGTAAATTTGGAATCAGAAGATTGCACAAAAGAAATTGCTAAGCTGTCATTGCGCAGGAAAATGAGATTTTCTTAATGGTCTTAGGGAGCGCAGCAATTTTGGGACATGGATGTCCCGAAAAGTCCGCTGTGAGCCTGGATGGCGAATTGCGGATGGTTGCGTCCGGTAAGACTTTCTTTCCCAGAACATTTAGAAAATCCATTTTCCGAAGCTGATAGCGTGCAATTTGGTTTGTACAATCTGCCAGGCCACTTTCTAAAAGCACCCTTTGACACCCGAACCCTATATAGGCGGCTTCCCTATGTATAACTGGACTTCCCCTGGAAACTCTGATAAAATAGCAAAAGAAGCATACTGAAACAAAAAGGAAAAGAGGATCCTCCCTATGGATAAGATAGCAGTCTTGATTCCCTGTTATAATGAAGAAAAAACAATTGCAAAGGTGATAAAGGACAGCCGCGCTGCCCTTCCTGAAGCAGTGATCTATGTATATGACAATAATTCTACGGACCGCACCGCACTTATTGCCAAAGAAGAAGGAGCGGTGGTTCGTCATGAATATATGCAGGGAAAGGGAAATGTCATCAGGCGGATGTTCCGGGAAATAGAAGCCCAGTGTTACATTATGGTGGATGGCGATGACACCTATCCTATGGAATTTGCGCCGGAAATGGTGGACAAGGTTCTTTATCACAACGCGGACATGGTCGTAGGCGACCGCCTTTCCTCCACTTACTTTGAGGAAAATAAGCGGCCCTTTCACAATATGGGAAACTCTCTGGTGAGAGCCAGCATTAATCATTTATTTGCCTGTGAAGTGAAAGATATTATGACGGGCTTTCGGGCATTCAGCTATGGCTTTGTGAAAACCTTCCCCATACTTTCTAAGGGATTTGAAATTGAAACCGAGATGACTATTCACGCAGTTTATAATCATATGCAGATCGACAATGTGGTGGTGGAATACAGAGACAGGCCGGAGGGAAGTGTGTCCAAGCTAAATACTTATTCTGACGGTTTTAAGGTGCTGGGAACTGTTTTCAGGCTTTACCGGGATTATAAGCCTTTTGGTTTTTTCAGTATTTTAGCGCTGCTTTTAGCGGCTGCCGCAGTAATTTTCTTCATACCGGTGCTGATGGAATATTTAAAAACAGGGCTGGTATTAAAATTTCCTACACTGATCGTATGTGGTTTTGTGATGATGGCGGCAATTCAATCCTTCTTTGCCGGACTGATCCTCTCAAATATGGCCATGAAGAACCGCAGGGATTTTGAATATCGTTTTACACTGGTCTGCGAAAAGGAAAGACGAAACAGGCAGGCGGATAAGGGGGAAGAGCATTGAAAAAGCTGATTTCACAGTGGTATCTTGTGATCATAGCCGGATTTCTTCTGTTTGCAGGGCTTGTGTTTGCTGTCTGCGGCGAAAACAGTATCATAGCAGTCCATGATAATCTTGATCTGTTTATCCCCCAGTTTCAAATGATGAAAAATACGGGGACTTTTTGGGCACATGGAGCAGATGTGCCTTTTTTGGGAGGAATCAGCAGAGACAGCCTTCCGGCAGAATTTTCTCTGTATACAATGCTGTATATGCTTCTGCCTGCTTATCCCGCCTATATTGCAGGGTATCTTCTTAAAATTGTAATTGCTCTGTTTTCCAGTATTCTTCTGGCCAAAGACATCTATGGAGAAAAGTATGACAGCTATAAGCCTCTTGTGTGTCTTTTGGGATTTGCTTACGGGGTGCTGAATGTTTTCCCCACCTTTGGGATTCCTTTCGCATCCATACCGCTGGTCATCTATCTGGTGCGGAAAATATACGCCTCACCTTCTGCAAAATGGTATGCGGCATTATTCTTTTATCCGCTGTTGTCCTATTTTTCTTATTTTGGACTGTTTATATTAGCCTATATGGTGATTGCGCTGATCTGGCTCTGGATAAAGGACAGGCATTTCCCGGGAAGGATATTTCTTGCAATCTGTATCCTGTCGGCCGGATACATTGTCTGTGAATACAGACTGTTTGGAATGATGCTTTTAAGCGATGAGGTAACGATCCGTTCTACTATGGAGGCAGGCAGCTATACCGGGGGAGAAATCATCAGAACCATAGGAGAAGTGTTCACGGAAGGAATGTTTCATGCAGAGAGCATGCATACCTATCTGGTGCTTCCCGTATGTGTGATTTACCTGATTTATCTGAATGCTTCCTATATCAAAAAGAAAAATATCAGGGGAATTTTTCATGATCTCTATAATCTGCTGATGCTGGTGCTGGTTTTTAACAGCCTGGTTTATGGTATTTATTATTGGGAGAACTTTAGAAGGCTGATTGAGACTATCTGTCCGCCCTTAACCGGCTGGCAGTTTAACAGAACGGTGTTTTTCAGCCCTTTTATCTGGTATGCGGCGTTTTTCCTGGTTCTGAAGAGATTATATGACAGCCGGATAAGAATGCTAAAGCCTCTTGCAAATCTGCTGGCAGTGCTGGCAGTGTTGATCATTGTACTTTCCGGCACACGTTACAATGATCTGTATCATACCTGTTACAGTCAGGCATATCAGCTGCTTAAAGGAAAAACTACAGATCAATTGAGCTTTGGAGAGTTCTATTCGGCGGAATTGTTCGAGGAAGCCAAAAAAGATATTGACTATAATGGTCAGTGGTCGGCAGCATACGGGTTTTATCCGGCAACATTGGAATATAATGGAATCGCTACCCTGGACGGTTACCTTGGATTTTATTCTCAGGATTACAAGGAAGCTTTCCGCAGGGTGGTCGCGCCTGCCTTAGACAGAGTGGAAGCGAGCAGAGATTATTTTGATACCTGGGGAGCCAGAGCCTATCTGTATTCGGGAACAGATCTGTCCATTGTAAATGCTTCCCGTTCCTACAGTGTTACGGATCATGATATTTATATTGATACTGAGGCCTTTAAAGCCCTTGGAGGGGAATATATTTTTTCCAGGATAGAATTAACCAATGAGAAAGAAGCAGGGCTTGTATTGGCGGGTACTTATACCCATGAGTCATCTCCCTATATCTTATATGTGTATCAGGTGGCCGGTGCAGGTTTTTAATGAGATCAAATTTTTTGTCAACTGAATGATAGAGGATAAAAAGCCCCCTGGCCGGAGCATCATCTGGCCAGAGGGCTTAAAAATTTCTGCAAGCTGTTAATCAATTACTTCGCCTCTTTTGTATTTGGCAACTACCTGCTGAATACGTTCGTTGGGATTCAGCAGATCGCTGATGGAAGCGTCATGGTTTAAGGTGTCGATCAGATAAGCAATATACTTGCTCATATCACAATCAATATACCATTCCCGTTTCAATAACTCAGGCGTCTGGTAAATCAGATTGGTAGTAAGAACCCTGTCAATAATGCCGCTTTCATAGGCTTTATCAAAGCGATCCAGACCGTTTGTAAATAATCCAAAGGTGGTACAGATAAAGATTTTACGTGCCTTGCGTTCCTTCAGGGCAGTGGCAACTTCCAGGACGCTTTCGCCAGAGGAGATCATATCATCAATAATGACCATATCCTTTCCTTCTACCGAAGAACCTAAAAATTCGTGAGCAACAATAGGATTGCGTCCGTTTACCACGCGGGTGTAATCTCTTCTCTTATAGAACATACCCATATCCAGACCAAGAACATTAGCCATATAAATAGCGCGTCCCATTCCGCCTTCGTCGGGACTGATCACCATCATGTGGTCAGAATCGATCTTAAGGTCGGTCACATGCTTTAAGAGACCCTTGATAAATTGATAAGTTGGCTGAACGGTTTCAAAACCGTGCAAAGGAATTGCGTTCTGCACTCTGGGATCGTGGGCATCAAAGGTAATGATATTGTCCACGCCCATATGAACCATTTCCTGTAATGCCAGTGCACAGTCAAGAGATTCTCTGGCAGTTCTCTTGTGTTGTCTGCTTTCATAAAGAAAAGGCATGATAACGGTAATACGTCTTGCTTTTCCTCCTACAGCAGCGATGATCCTCTTTAAATCCTGATAGTGATCATCGGGAGACATGTGATTTTCATGTCCGCAGAGAGAATAGGTTAAGCTGTAGTTGGCAACATCCACCAGCAGATATAAGTCAGTTCCCCGGACAGATTCAAGGATCATTCCCTTTGCTTCCCCGGAACCGAAACGGGGAACCTTAGCCTTTAAGATATAGGAATCTCTTTGATAACCGGCAAAGGCCAGGCTTGTTTTGTGTTCGCTTTCGCGGACGGTACGCCATTTTACCAGATAATCATTTACTTTTTCGCCAAGGGCCCTGCAACCTTCCAGAGGAATGATTCCAAGAGAACCAACAGGGATTGTTTCCAAATTTCTAGTTTCTTCACGCTGAGCCATAAAGGTGCCTCACTTTCTGTTTTGAAGTCTTTTTTTAATCATCCGGATGTCAGGTCCGGTAAATTTACATATGGTATACTGATTGGTGATCCGGGAAAATACCCGGTCTGAATATCGGTTCCGCAAGTCCTCCAAAGATAAATTCGTAGAGATAATAGTGGACTTTTGGCCAAGATGACGCTCATTTAAAAGGGAAAAGAATACGGAAACAGCCACGTTGCTGGTGTATTCTGTGCCCAGATCATCAATAATGAGAAGATCGCAGCCATATAGGTCTTCATGAAAACGCAGGACGTCGTCCTTGTTCTTATAATCAAACATATTTCTGGATAAAGTTTCAAAAAGGCCGGAAGCACTGAAATAGATAACAGAATGACCGCTTTCTATTAATTCTTTGGCAATGCAGCCGGATAGAAAGGACTTACCCGTACCCACTGTACCATAAAAAAATAAATTATGGTAGTCTGAATCGAAAGTTTTTATAAAGTTTCTGCATTCCTTTACAGTATTTTGAAAGCGTTCAAGAGATTCCCCTTCGTAATACTCATAAGAAAGGCTGCTGAAATTTTCTTTTTCAAGCATTTCCCGGATACCGGACTGCTCATAGAGAAGATCAATGATGGCCTGCTTAAAGCAATGGCACTTAACGCCATTGATATAACCGGTATCCTTACAGTCCGGACAGTCATAAACAGGGTCTAAGTAGTCCCTGGGATAACCGGCGCCTGTAAGAAGCTGTTCTTTCATGGAAGAAAGATTCTTAATGGAAGCGTGAAGGTCATGGAGAGCGTTTTCATCACCCTCTAAGAGCTTTTTGCCCTGAGAGACGGAAATTGCCGCAATGGACTCGCAAAGCTCACGATAGCCATCTACGTTTGCATAAATTTCAGCGGTACGTTCCTTTAGCAGATGTCTGTTTTTCATCTGTCTGTCTTCATATTCCCGCATGATTGCGTCATATTGAGAGTTGTTTAATGCCACGATGGTTTCTCCTTGGAACTTGTCCGAATATTAATTACTTATAATTTCTTTTTCAAGTGCGTCAAAATCATAGTCACTGTGCATGAACTGATTAAACTGTCCGGCTGACACAGTATTCTGGGATCTGGCGCTGGAATTTCTGCTCCTTGCATAAGCTTCATCCAAAGCCTTAATATCTGCTTTGCGATGAACCTGTTTCTGATACCAGCTGGTCAGGATGCTGTCCGCATATTCAAAGCGGTGTTTGTCCGTAGCCATGACAGTACGGTTGCAGGCCTCCAAAATAATATCAGAAGTAAATCCATATTCTTTTATCCATTTGATTGCAAAATCAGCCTCCATCTTGGTGGGAATCCCTGATTTGCCTAAAGCCTTCATAATATCGTATACGGTCTTGTCATATTTTACTGCAAATTCAGCTGCCTGTTTGGGAGTGGTGATTCCCTCCTCCGCCCAGCTTAAAGCAACCTTTTCTATGTAGCGGAAATCTTTCTTGCCCTTATCAACACAGTATTGGATCAGATAGTCGATTAAATCCTCCGAAAAACCCAATCTGTCCGTAAAGAAAAGAATCGTCTTAATCTCCGAAGGGCTTAAGGGCTTTCCGATATATTGCTCTGCCACAAAGAGAATCTGCGCGGTTTCCTCTCTGTTTTTAAACTCCTTCAATTGGTCAAGGCTGTAGGAGGGTTTGGAAAAATCGGGCTTTTCCTTAAGGGCCTCCGATTTGGCAGGAAGCTGGACTACAGGAGCAAGGGGCACAACTTCCCCTGTGCTTGTTCCGGATCTTCTGGCAAAGTTAAGAAGCCGTATTCCTGACAGGTTTTTTGCCTCGTCATATTCTAATGTAAGAAGCCTGTTCTTTTCCCAATATTTTAAAGCTCTGACTACGTCCTTTTCTGTATGGTTGAATTGATCTGCAATGTCTGAAACACTGGTAGATAAACCCGCATTCATCATGCGAAGCAGATACAGATATATTTTAAGCTGCGCGTCGTTGGCATCCTTCATATATTCATCAATGAATATATTGGAGACAACGGTCACATCAGCGCAGTTCTCCTGATAAATTTTAAAGCCAGCCATAGAGCCATCCCCCAACCATATATTATTTACACGAATTAAAAGCAAGTTGAATTATAGCACAAGGATTCTGAAATTGAAATAGGGAAAATTCAAAAAAATCCAGTATTTTCAAGGGTTTAAGGATAATGTGGATAGTGTGGATAATGTGGATATATGGGGCGGATTCACGTAAAAGATATGTAAAATACTGAAAAATACGTGTTGCTTTCTGTAAAAAAATATCCACATATTTTAAGAGCATTTTTGCGCTAAAATATGTGGATGATGTGGATAATTACCCTTTTAAAAGATCTTCTCCAATATTTACAACGTCTCCGGCGCCCATAGTTATCAACAAATCACCGGGTGCACAATTTTCTGAAAGAAAATTTTCTATTTCCGCAAAAGAGGGGAAATAATAGCACTTTTTTCCCAGGGCTTCAATTTCCTTTTGCAATGTCCGGGAGCTGATGCCCAGATCATCTGTTTCTCTGGCAGGATAAATATCAGCAAGGACTACCCGATCCGCCAGAGACAGAGCTTTTGCAAATTCCTTCATAAAGGCTTTGGTGCGGGTAAAGGTATGAGGCTGGAACACGCACCACAATGATTTGTGAGGGTAATTTACCGCGGCGTTTAAGGTTGCGGTAATTTCTGTGGGGTGATGTGCATAATCATCTATTATAACGGTTCCGTTTACAGTACCCTTGTATTCGAAGCGGCGGTCTGTACCGTGAAAATTGGACAAAGCCTGCCTGGCAGCGGAAATATCAATGGATAAAAGGTCAGAAAGAGCAAGGGCAGCCAGAGCATTGTAAACATTATGCTTGCCGGGAACGCCAAGAGAAACAGGTTCTCTGGTTCCATCCTTTTTGGACAGAAGGAAGCTGGCGCAGCCTGTTTCGTTGTAAGTGATCTGCTCCGGCCAGTAATCAAATGCGCTGCTGCTTCCGTAGGTTATGATTTTGCAGGAAAGACCTGAGAGGATAGTATCTATTGCAGGGATTTCCCCATTGATGATCAGCGTGCCGTCGGAAGGAAGAAGAGCGGCAAATTTATGAAAGGAATTGCGGATATCATCAATATCCCTGAAAAAGTCAAGGTGATCTTCTTCTACATTAAGTATAATGCTGATTTTGGGGAAAAAGCTTAAAAAGCTGTTGGTGTATTCGCAGGCTTCCGTTACAAAGCAGCCATCATGGCCAATGCGGATGTTTCCTCCGATGACCTTTAAAATGCCGCCGATAGAAAGCGTGGGGTCGGTGCCGGCGGCCAACAGGATTTCCGAAATCATGGAGGTGGTGGTGGTTTTACCATGGGTTCCGCTGACTGCAATGGGGATTTCATAGTTTTTCATCATCTGTCCTAAAAGCTGCGCGCGGCTTAAGGAAGGGATCCCAAGCCTTTGCATGGCGGCAAATTCAGGATTATCCGGGTGAATTGCGCTGGTGTATACCACCAGGTCAACATCGCCGCTTAGATTTTCTGCTTTCTGTCCATAAAAAATATGGGCGCCCTTCTCTTCAAGACGTCTGGTCAAAGAAGAGGCTTTTGCGTCGGAGCCGGAAACGGTAAATCCCTTTTCCAGAAGAATTTCGGCAAGACCGCTCATACTGATGCCGCCTATTCCTATAAAATGTATATGAATGGGGTGATCAAAATCTAACTGATACATGTAGAATCCTCCATTTAATTTATTACAATAGTTTTGACTTAATTATATATAATTACACCATAAAAACCAATGACATTTTTAACAAAATAGGCGGTGCAGAAGAAAAGCCTATACAAAATATAGTAAAAATTTCGGAATTTATTGTTTGCGGCATGTAAAATATTGTAAATTATTTACATAAAAATCAATTTTGATACGAATATTTTTGTAAAAAATATTCACTTTTAAGTAAATCTATGGTATACTATTCATGAATTTTATAATTGGTACCTGTTATCGAAGCTGAACCAATAAATATTACTTGTAAGAGGTGATGACATGATTAAAAAAGAGATGATTGCCATGTTATTGGCAGGTGGTCAGGGAAGCAGACTGGGTGTTCTTACATCCAAAGTGGCTAAGCCCGCGGTATCTTTTGGAGGGAAATACCGTATAATCGACTTCCCGCTTAGCAACTGTATTAATTCCGGAGTGGATACAGTTGGTGTCCTGACACAATACCAGCCCTTACGATTGAATACTCATATCGGAATCGGTATTCCCTGGGATTTGGACAGAAATATAGGTGGTGTTACCGTTCTCCCACCCTATGAAAAGAGTACAAACAGTGAGTGGTATACCGGTACCGCCAATGCGATTTACCAGAATCTGGATTATATGGACAGCTTTAATCCGGAATATGTACTGATACTTTCAGGAGATCACATATATAAGATGGATTATGAAGTTATGCTGGACTTCCATAAAGAAAAGGGGGCAGACGTTACCATAGCGGTAATGCCCGTTCCCATGGAGGAAGCAAAGCGTTTCGGCATCATGATCACAGATGAGAACAAACGGATCACGGATTTTGAAGAAAAGCCCGCTAATCCCAGAAGTAATCTGGCTTCCATGGGTATTTACATATTCAATTGGAAAACCTTAAAGGAAGCTTTGCTGTCAAATGCCGAGCAGCCTGGATTGGATTTCGGCAAACATATTATTCCTTATTGCCATGGCAAGGGAGATCCTCTTTATGCATATGAGTTTAATGGCTATTGGAAAGATGTGGGAACATTAAACTCTTACTGGGAAGCGAATATGGAGCTGATCGACATTGTTCCTGAATTTAATCTGTATGAAGAATACTGGAAAATTTATACGAAAAATGAAAGCCTTCCGCCTCAGTATATTGCCAGTGATTCAGTGGTGGAGAGAAGTATTATTGGAGAGGGATCGGATATCTATGGCAAGGTATATAATTCCGTTATTGGCTGCGGTGTTACCATTGGCAAGGATACCATTGTCCGTGACTCGATCATTATGAATAATACGTCAATTGGAGATGGATGTGAGCTTTATAAGGCCATCGTAGCAGAACATACCAAAATCAGCAATAATGTCAGGCTGGGATTTGGGGAAGAAGTGCCCAATGAAACGGATCCGCATATCTACAACAGCGGCATCGTGACAATAGGTGAGAAGAGCGTAATACCGGAGGGTATCACCGTAGGCAAGAATTCCTGTATATTTGGTGTTACTACAAAAGAAGATTATGCGGATAATTCTCTTGCAAGCGGAAAAACATTAATTAAGGCAGGTGATGAACAGTGAGAGCAATTGGTATAGTATTAGCAGGCGGAAACAGTTACAGGATGAAAGAGCTTTCACAAAAGAGAGCCGTATGCGCGATGCCTATCGCAGGCAGTTACCGCAGCATTGACTTCGCTTTAAGCAATATGTCAAATTCCCATATCCAGAAAGTGGCAGTATTTACCCAGTACAATGCCAGGAGTCTGAATGAACATTTAAGTTCCTCTAAATGGTGGGATTTCGGACGTAAGCAGGGGGGACTGTTCGTATTTACTCCGGCAGTTACCGCAGAGAGCAATTTCTGGTACAGAGGAACAGCAGATGCCATTGCGCAGAACCTTTCTTTCTTAAAGAGCAGCCATGAGCCTTACGTGGTGATCGCATCCGGCGACGGTGTATACAAGATGGATTATAATAAGGTGCTTGAATACCACATTGCCAAGAAAGCGGATATTACGGTGGTATGCAAGGATATGGGGGTCAACGAAAATGTGGACCGCTTTGGTATTCTCAAGATGAATGAAGAGAGCCGAATTGAAGAGTTTGAAGAAAAGCCTGTAGTGGCCAAATCCAATACGATCTCCTGCGGCATTTATGTAGTAAGAAGGCGCCAGCTGATTGAAATGATCGAGAAATGCGCAGAAGAAGACAGGTATGATTTTGTTAAGGACATACTTATCCGTTACAAGAATATGAAAAGAATTTACGGATATAAGATTCAGGACTACTGGAGAAATATAGCCACAGTTGATGATTACTTTAATACCAACATGGATTTCCTGAAGTCTGAAACAAGGGATTATTTCTTTAAGCAGTATCCGGACATTTATTCAAAGGTAGATGATCTGCCGCCTGCAAAATATAATGTGGGAGCACAGATCAAAAACAGCCTTATCTCCAGCGGCTGCATTATTAACGGTGTTGTTGAAGATTCTGTGATTTTCAAAAAGGCTTACATTGGAAATAACTGTTACATTAAAAATTCTATCATTTTAAATGATGTGTATATTGGGGACAACACTCATATTGAAAACTGTATTGTTGAAAGCCGCGATACAATCAGGGCAAATTCTTATCATGCCGGTACCGATGGCATTAAGATAGTAATTGAGAGAAGCGACAGATATGTTATTTAAGGCTGATTAGGGGGACGGAATATGCAAATTACAGATGTACGGGTGAGGAAAATCACTAAAGAAGGAAAGATGCGCGCCATCGTTTCAATTACCATTGATGAGGAGTTTGTCATTCATGATATCAAAGTGATTGAAGGAGATAAGGGGTTATTTATTGCAATGCCCAGCAAAAAGGCGACGGATGGTGAATATCGGGATATTGCACATCCCATCAATTCATCTACCAGAGAAAAGATTCAGGCGATTATTCTGGATGGTTACCAGAAGGCATTGTTAGAAACGGACGAAGAAGTTTGAGAGTAAGAGGTCATCGGGAGATGACCTCTTTTGATATAACAGGAAATTTCTAAAACCTCTTTTCCTGTAAACATAAAATATGCTATTATGAAAAATAATGTTTTGTATGAAAATAGAAGGCTGAGATAATTGGTATGTGCGATAGAGCAGCGCAGAAATGAGGTAAAATGTTTATAATAGCAGGACTTGGAAATCCCAAAAAGGAATATGATAATACCAGACATAATATTGGCTTTGAAGCAATTGATGCGCTGGCAGATAAGTATCATATTTCTGTGATGAACATAAAAAATAAGGCAATGATCGGAAAGGGAGTCATTAACGGGCAAAAAGTAATTCTGGCAAAGCCCCTTACATTTATGAATTTAAGTGGAGAGAGTATTCGGCCCCTTGCAGATTATTATAAGATTGATGTGGAAACAGAATTGATTATCCTGTCAGATGACATCAGCCTGCCTCCGGGGCAGATCAGGATAAGAAAACGGGGAAGTGCCGGCGGGCATAATGGGCTTAAAAATATTATTAAGCAGCTTGGCAGTGAGGGCTTTCAGAGAATCAGGATCGGAGTAGGGGAAAAGCCTAGGGGATATGATCTGGCAGATTATGTGTTGGGACAATTTTCAAAAGAAGAGAAGCTGCTTATGCAGGAAGGGATCGAAAAAGCGATCTGTGCCATAGAATTGATGGTGACGGGAAATACAGATCAGGCAATGAATGAATTTAACCGGAAGGTTTCGAGTTAGAGGTTGAAAGGAAAAGGTTTGCATGAGAGCGCTTACAGCACCCCTTAATGAACTGGGAGAATTTGAAGAGGTAAAAAGAAAGCTGAGGGGGGAGCACTTTTGCGCAGCATTTACGGGCTGTGTAGAGTCCCAGAAGCTTCATATGGTTTATGGACTTGGCGATGAGTTTAAGAATAAGCTTATCGTTACTTTTAGCGACCTTAGAGTAAAGGAGCTTTTGGAGGACTACCGGTTTTATGACAGGAACGTCACAGCCTATCCTGCCAAGGATCTGATTTTTTATCAGGCAGATATTCATGGAAATCAACTGATAACGGAAAGGATCAAGTGTTTAAGACGCATATTGGAGGGAAAGCCGGTTACGGTAATTACCACCTTTTCCAGCCTTATGGCGCCGCAAATCCCCCTTTCCGTCTGGAGGGAGCATCTGCTTGTAATTAATGGAAAAAGTCAGATAGATGAAAGAAAGCTGGCCGAACGCCTTGTTGAAATGGGGTATGAAAAAAATTATCAGGTGGAAGCGCCGGGGCAGTTCAGCATCCGGGGCGGCATTGTGGATATTTTTGATTTGACGGAGGAAAATCCCTACCGCATTGAGTTATGGGGAGATGAAGTAGAATCTATCCGCAGCTTTGATGTTTTAAGTCAGCGTTCCATCGAAAAGCTGTCCGGAATTACCATTTATCCGGCTGGTGAAATGCTTCTTTCAAAGCAGCAGCTAAAAAAGGGCATGGAGAAAATCGAAAAGGAAGGAAAAGCTTTTTCAGAAAAACTGCGAAAGGATTTTCATACAGAGGAAGCTAACCGTGTGGAGAAGCAGATCAAGGAACTTAAGGAAGAGGTTTATGAGTTTCAGAATCTTGTGAATCTGGACGCCTACGTACATTATTTTTACGAGAATACAGTTTCCTTCCTGGAATTATTCGACAGAGAAAAAACCTGTATTTTTGTGGATGAGCCAGCAAGGGTCAAAGAACATGCAGGAGCGGTGGAGCTGGAGTTTAGGGAAAGCATGATGCACCGTGTGGAAAAGGGTTATATTTTGCCGGGGCAAATGGACCTTTTATACCGCGTAGATGAAGTGGCGGCCAAAATGGCAAGAGGGCGGATCTTGACGCTGGCGGCCCTGGAATTAAAGAACACGCTGTTTAAAGTAGATAAAAAGACAGATATTTCCGTCAGGAGTATTTCTTCTTATAATAATAGCTTTGAAGCCCTGGTGCAGGATTTGAAGCGTTATAAAAAAAATGGCTACCGGGTGCTGCTTTTGTCCGGTTCCAGGACCAGAGCATCCAGGTTAGCAGAGGATCTTCGGGATCAGGAACTGACAGCTTTTTACACGGAGGACCCTGACAGAGAGCTGCAAAGCGGGGAAATCATGACTTTTTACGGCAGAGTGTTAAAAGGCTTCGAATACCCTATGCTCAAATTTGCGGTTATTTCTGAAAGCGATATTTTTGGAGCGGACAAAAAGAAGAAAAAAAAGAAAAAGACTTATGAAGGGCGTAAGATCAATGATTTCAATGAGCTGAAAATAGGAGACTATGTGGTTCATGAAAATCATGGCCTGGGCATCTACCGGGGAATTGAAAAGGTAGAGGTAGATAAGGCAGTAAAGGATTATATTAAAATTGAATACAGGGACGGTGGAAACCTGTATGTGCTGGCAACAGGACTGGACGTCATTCAGAAATATGCTTCTGCCGATGCCAAACGTCCTAAACTGAATAAGCTGGGAACCCAGGAATGGAACCGGACCAAGAGCAAGGTCAGGGAGGCTGCCGGAGAGGTGGCAAAAGATCTGGTGGAATTATATGCCCTGCGCCAGCAGAAGAACGGTTTTCAGTATGGAAAAGACACTGTCTGGCAGAAGGAATTTGAAGAGATGTTTCCCTTTGAGGAGACGGAGGATCAGCTTACAGCCATAGCAGCTACCAAAAAGGATATGGAGAGCACCAAGATCATGGATCGCCTGATCTGCGGAGATGTAGGTTATGGCAAGACAGAAATTGCCATACGCGCGGCCTTTAAGGCGGTGCAGGAGGGAAAACAGGTGGTTTATCTGGTGCCAACTACCATATTGGCCCAGCAGCATTACAATACCTTTGTTCAGAGAATGAAGGATTTCCCGGTACGGGTGGATCTGCTTTCCAGGTTCAGAACCGGTGCAGAACAAAAGAAGACGGTAGAGGATTTGAAAAAGGGATTTGTGGATATTGTAATTGGTACCCACAGAGTTTTGTCCGCGGATGTTGCTTATAAGGATCTGGGGCTTTTGATTATTGATGAGGAACAGCGGTTTGGCGTTGCACATAAGGAAAAAATCAAGAAAATGAAAGAGAATGTGGATGTGCTGACGTTAACGGCAACCCCTATTCCCAGAACCCTGCATATGAGCCTTATCGGTATTCGGGATATGAGCGTACTTGAGGAGGCGCCAAACGACAGGATGCCAATACAGACCTATGTACTTGAATATAATGAAGAGATGGTAAGAGAGGCAATTGTCCGGGAATTGTCCAGAGATGGGCAGGTCTACTATGTATATAACAGAGTAAATAATATTGCGGATGTGGCTGCTTCCATACAAAATCTGGTGCCTGAGGCAACGGTGGCATTTGCGCATGGACAAATGCAGGAACGGGAGCTGGAGCGTATCATGTATGATTTTATCAACGGAGAAATTGATGTACTGGTTTCCACCACAATCATTGAAACCGGACTTGATATTTCCAATGTCAACACTATGATCATCCACGATTCTGATAATATGGGGCTTTCGCAGTTATATCAGCTGCGTGGACGAGTGGGACGGAGCAATCGCACCGCCTATGCGTTTTTAATGTATAAACGGGATAAGATGCTGAAGGAGGTTGCTGAGAAAAGGCTGGCGGCAATTAAGGAATTTACGGATCTGGGAAGCGGATTTAAAATTGCCATGCGTGATCTGGAAATCCGTGGTGCCGGCAATCTGTTAGGCGCCAGGCAGCATGGACATATGCAGGCAGTGGGATATGATCTGTACTGCAAGATGTTAAATGAGGCCATAAAGAGCCTGAAGGGTATCAGTACCGTGGAAGACTTTAACACATCGGTAGATTTGGATGTGGACGCATTTATCCCGCCTGCTTATATTGTAAATGAAGTGCAGAAGCTGGATATCTACAAGCGTATTGCAGGAGTGGAAAACAAAAGTGAATGTGACGATATGCGGGAGGAGCTTTTGGACCGGTTTGGAGAAATTCCCACAGCGGTGGAAAATCTTCTCAGAATTTCCATGATACGCGTAAATGCCCACAGGCTTTATATGACGGATGTAAAGGGAAGGAATGGAGAAATTCAGTTTTTGCTGAAACCGGACGCTGGAATTTTGCCGGAGCAGATTCCTGTGCTTTTAAAAAAATATGAAAAATTATCATTTAACCATAAAGGAACACCGTTTTTTCTATTCCGGTACAAAAAGTGCGGTATGGTAGAGCGAGATGCTCAGATGCTGCTTAATTTTACGGAGGAATTGCTTTCTGCCATGCAGCAGATTCTTTTAAAAGACGGACAGAATCAGGAATGGTTATAAACAAAACCCTCTGGGCGGGATGTGCAGCTCGCCCAGAGGTAATTATGCATACGTATCCGCTCTTGCGCGTAGTGTCTGTCGCAAGCAGGACGGTATCAATAATCTACCCATCGCATTTCCATGGGTGCCATGTCCATATGCTGTTTTAACTCTCCGTATATGTAAAGATCGGTCTGTCTTGGTTCTTTGGAATTATTTATAACTGCAATTTTCCCGGTTTTTTCAAAGACGGCAAGTTCGGTATCAACATTTGTAACATAAAATTTCTTCATTTCATTTTCCTGGTGCGCAGCATAGTAGATGGCACGCAGAAGGATCCGGCAGTTTTGCGGAGAATAAGGCAGGCCTGTAAAGTAAACGCTTCTTCCCTTTCCGTATTCATTCACTACCAGGCGGCTGTATTTCCCATCCATATTTAAAATCTGATAATGCTCGCCCTGAGCGTAAATCCGGCTTTTGCCTTCGCCAAAATCAATTTCTCCGGGAGTATCCTCTAAAATAAAATGATTGCTGTCCAGTTCGTTATATTTGTCGGTGCTCATGGAAAAACCTAACTCTCTGTCCACCCCAAGTACATCGCTGAGCTGGAAAAAGCGTCCCTGGTATTGATATGCGCTGGGTTCGCCTACACCGATAAAGCCGCCGCCGGCATCTACAAACCTGCGGATTTCACATACCACCTTTTCGTCCTTCCAGTTTTCCGCGCCACTGAAAGAGGTGTAAGCATCTCCTGCATTGATGATGACTTTAATATCAGGATCAATGCCCTTTCGTACCTCATCAAATGTAATAAACTCCACATCAATGGGCATTCCGCTTAAGCATTCAATTACACCTACATAAGAATAAATTTCTCTGTACCAGAGAGCGTGATGTACCTGATTGGCCATCCATCTTCTTAAGTTGCCCCAGCAGTTTAAAATAGCCACCTTGAAAGGTGCGGTATATGCCTTTGTTCCCTGTATGTTTTGGTGTATCTGGCGAAATTCGTCTACAACCTTCTGAATCTGGTCTATAAATCCCGGCCATTCGCTTGCCAGCTTCAGGTATCCTCCGTATCCAATTCTGTCTAAGGGAGAACGCAGGATAGCACGTCTTGCTTTCATCCAGTTATCCTGTGCTTCTCCAATAGGGTCTCCCCCTTCGGTAAATACGTCAGGGAAGAAATAAGGGAGCAGGCGGCCTTCGGTATATTTAACGCCTTTGATGTCGGAAATCATACGGAGAGTGACCCCGTCGCCTACGGAACCTACCACTGCATCAAGGCCGATATTTGCGAAGTATTTGCCAAAAGGCTCTGTTCCGATCCAGTGATCACCAAGGAACATCATGGCTTCTTTTCCATAGCTGTGCACAATATCTACAAGCTCTTTTGCCAGCTTGGAAACTTCTATCTGCTGAAATTCGATAAAATCTAAAAATTCTTTGGAAGGTACCCGGAAAATGGAATTGTGGTAGCCCTGATCCACAATAAACTCCGGACGGAATTTATAGCCGGCCCATTTTTCAAACTGTTCTAAAATATATGGGCTTACGCTGGCACTGTAGCCGAACCATTCTACAAACTTTTCTCTCTTTTTATCATCAAAGGTTAGTGTAAACTGATGAAAAAAGGTGGTAAAACGCACTACGTTTACATGGGGGTTTTCCTGACACCATTTTTTCAGCTTTTCCTTCACATATGCCTGTGTCTTAGGCTGCCTTACATCATAAGTCAACTGATGGGGAGCATCCTTCCAGTCATTTGTAATGTAATTATACATATGTACCGGATCCCAGATTAAAAAGGCTAAAAAGCTTACAGTATATTGATGATAGGGAATGGAGTTTATAACTACCTCTCCTGTAGCTTCATCATATTCCCATTGATCTGTGGGAACTATTTCACCTGTGGTCCGGTCAATTACTTCCCACCAGCGCTTAGGGGAATCAATGGTATTGACCTTAAGCTGCTGTGTGTGAAAGCCTTTCATCAGTTCGATGCGGAGTTTGTCATCTTTAGCAGTAACACGGTCACTGATCAGATACTCCTGCTGAATTTCCTCCGGATGTTTCATTGCCCAGTCATTATCTTTTCTGGTGGTGTAATAGGTGGCATATATTTTGGCATCCTGACTTAAAAGCTCTTCCGGCATAGTGGTACCGTCGCAATCCCTTAAGGCATCTGCTTTCAGCAATTCTTTTAAACGAATTGTTTCCTCGACCATATCTACATCTGTGGGGAGCGTCAATCTTCCTGTGTTCTCCGAATTCATTTTATAGTTACCTCCATAGCTTTTTTCCTGTTATTGAAATTTTTTGTTATAAAGATACAGAAGAAGCAAAATCCCACCAAGACCTATCAGCATAACGAAAAGGTCTGTAGGGCCGACGTTTCGCTGTCCTGTTACAATAAGCGTCATGCTCACAATAAAAATAATTAAATATAATAATCTGATCAACCATTTCATAGTGTTTCCTCCTGTTATCCCTTTAAACCGCCAAGACTCATACCCTGAGTCAGTTTCTTCTGAACAGCAATATATAAAATCAAAGTAGGAAGCATAACGATTACAAGGCCTGCATAAAGCTGTCCGTAATTGGCAGCAGCTTTCTGAGCCTGCATCAGCTGCATCAGACCTACAGGCAGGGTTTTGGCATCCTTTGTCAGCAGAGTCATGGAAATGATATATTCATTCCAGAAGGACAGGAAGTTAAATAAAATTACCGTGATGATGCTGGGAGTAGCCATAGGCATCATGATTTTGATCATGGTTCTGAAATAGCCGCTGCCGTCTACATATGCGGCTTCCTCATAATCTCTTGGTATGGTAACAAAAAAGCCGGACAGAAGATAAATTGTAAAGGGCAGTGCGGTGGACGCATATACCAGGGCTACAATAAAAAGATTGTTCAGGAAAAATCCATCGCCCCCAAGGTTTCTTAAAAACTTATCTGCATCTACAAACATCAGGAAAATAGGTACTACTATGTAATTCACATTGATAAAAAGGCCGCCCATAAACATAATATTAATCAGTTTGCTTCCCTTAAACCGGTACCGTGCCAGTACATAAGCGGCAGGAAGGGCTACAACGAGCAGCATGATAAGGGCCAGTGCTGTTACCAGCACGGAATTCATAAAATAATCGCCCATTTTTGCTTTTTCAAAAGCATCTATAAAGTTCTGGAAATAAAAGCCCTTAGGCATAGTCCAGGGATTTCCGTAAAATTCAGAATTTTCTTTTATGGAAGCAAGAAATACCCAGCCCACCGGCACGATAATGCTGATAGCCAGTGTAAGCAGCGCAACATATATAAAGAGTTTATACAGGGTGTCAAAGCTCATTTCTTTTCTTTTTTTCATGTGCGCACCTCCTTAAAATTCCAGGGGTTCTCGTTTGGTTACCAGATTTACCAGTGCCGATAAGCCAAAGGAGAATATAAATACAACAACACCAATTGCCATACCATATCCGTAGGAGGAGTTGGTATAAGCCTGTTTATACATATAACTTAAGAAGACTTCTGTTGCCCCGTCGGGACCGCCGCTGGTAAGGGCTTTTACAAATAAGAAGCTTAAGTTGATGGAACTGATTACGAAAAATGTTAAAGTGGTTCTTACATTGGTCCAAATAAGAGGAAGAGTGATGGAAAAGAACTGCTGGATCCTTCCGGCTCCCTCAAGATTTGCTGATTCATAAAGACTTTCAGGTACACTTGCCATACTTGCCATGTACATGACCATATAGTAACCGATGGCCTGCCAGATCATGGCGATCACCAGGCTGTATATAACGATCTGCTGGTTGCCCAGCCATAGGATAGGAGATTTGTCATCTCCCCGGAATAAGCCGATAATACTGTTTAAAAGACCATTGGTAGGGTCATAAATCGCTGAAAAGATAGCGGATATGACTACTACGGATAAAATATTAGGTATATAAAATATTACTCTGAAAAAATTTGCCCCTTTAATCTTTTCTCTTGTAAGGATTGCGGCAAATATCAGTGAGAGCGCCATTGTTACAATGGTAACGCAGACAACCAAAAGGACTGTGTTTTGGAAGGAACGGAAAAAGTTTGTGTCTTCCATTAAGATCTTAAAGTTATTCAGACCTACAAATTCTTTTGTGTTGGAATAGCCGCCCCATTTGTAAAGAGACATTTTAAATACATTAAAGGTGGGTATCAGCATAAAAATGATAAACAATATGACTGCCGGCGCCACGCACACCCCGATAAAAACACTTCTTGCTCTGCCCTTTTTCACGTTCATACCTCCATTTCCTGCTTAAAAAAGAATGCTCCAAAGGTGAAAACCTCTGGAGCACCCCTTGTAATATTATTCCATTGCAGCTCTTAACTTATCGCTTACTTCTTCTACCGATGCCTGCCAATCTTCAACGGTCTTGTCGCCGCTGACAATGCTGTTTACGGTTCCGAATAATGTATCTGCCATGGAAACGCCTTCTACGGGAGCTGTTGCAGCAAATCCACCCATAACTGCGCTTGCGCCATTATCATAAATGCTGTAGAACATCTGGTTATCGCCTTCAAGATATTTGCTTACGCCTGCAATGGGCTGGATTGCTGTAGATTTTGCAAAAATCTCAGCAGCTTCGTCGGAATACATATATGCTACAAATTCTTTTGCCATTTCCTGATTCTGTGCTGCAGCAGGGATCCACATCTGTTCAAACCAGCAGAAGGAACATCCTGCACCGCCTTCATTTACTGCGGGAATTGCCATAAAGCCCCATTCAAAACCGTCAGCTCTGGGAGCATCTGCCATTTCGCCGGGCAGCCATGTACCATTAGGACAGAAGATGGCTTTGTTATCAAGAATAAGCTGTTGGTTCTTTGTAAAGTTGTCGTTGTTTGCATTTGCAACTGTTGTGCCTTCTGTGTAATCAGCCAGCTTGCCAATCAATTCAAATACCTTTGTAGCGTTATCACTTTCCCAGATACCATCTTCATAAGTCATACAGCTGTTGAAGAAATCAGAACCGCCTGCTGAAGATAATACTGCATATGTAAATGCATCAAAGTAACCTGTTGTAGGGTAGGTGAAAAGTGCGATGCCTTCCTCAGCTGCCATATCGCCTAATGCCCACATTTCATCCCATGTAGTAGGTACGTCCCAGCCTTTTTCTTTAAAAAGTCCTGCATTATAGAACAGACCGCAGGGGCTGTAGAACATGGGAGCGTAGTAGGTTACACCGTCTCCGTAAGGGTTAGTTGCCAGTGTGTCAAGGAAACCAGGAATGATCTTATCCTTAACTTTAACATCTTCACCGGGAACTGTCATCTCAAGAACATCTGTCAGGGGAAGAAGAGCCTTTTCCTTGGTCAGTGTTTCTGTAAGGGCTGCTTCACGTCCTGTTGCAAGATGTACAACATCAGGGTAATCGCCGGCTTTCATGCTGGGGCTGATCACATCTTCCAGTTTTTTGTCAACGGTAAGCTCTACCGTAACGCCGGGATGAGAAGCCTCAAATGCAGCAACTACTTCTGACCACATATCCGCACCGTAACCGCCTTCAAAGGCTGCTACCTTAAGTACCTGCTCTTCCACAGCCGGTGCATCTGCGGATTCCTCTGTTTCTTCTGTTCCTGCTGTTTCCTCTGTCTGAGAAGCATCAGCAGAAGTATCTGTCTGTGAGGTTTCAGCTGAATCTCCGGAACCGCCGCAGCCTGCCAGCAGGGATGCGGCCATTGTGGTTGCAAGTAAAGCGGAAATAACTTTTTTCATTTTCATAACAATTTTCCTCCTTAAATGATATGAATGTTAATGATAATTAATTGCATTTCTTGCTGGTGATTTAAGTATAAAGAATACATTGCCGGGTATCAATATTATTGTTGCTTGATATTTTAGAAATATTGCTTTATTTTAGAATTTTATAAAAAGGGATTTTTATATATTCTGAATTGTACATATTATACATTCAAATCAATTTATTTATTGGATTATTATTAATAACATACAAGATAACTCTCGTAATTGATTGATCAGGGTTTTTGATTTTGCTGTTAATAATTTTATATATTTTACTAATGAGATTATGATTATAGACAAAATATATAAAAATTGATATATTTTAATTACATATAAAGATTCGGGTGTCAAAAGGTGCCTGGTAAATTTGGAATCGCCAGATTGCACAAAAGAAATTGATAAGCTGTCATTGTGGAGGAAAATGAGATTTTCTTAATGGTC
>USJG01000015.1 GCA_900554925.1 uncultured Lachnospiraceae bacterium | reverse complement strand
CTCCACAATGACAGCTTAGCAATTTCTTTTATGCAATCTGACGACTCCAAATTTACCAGGCACCTTTTGACACCCGAATCTATTTCCTGTTTATAATATATTTACAGCATTATAGCACAATACTGTCCTCAGGGAAAGAAACCTTACTGAAATAACTGCCGCCCACCTGCCGGGCCTTATTTTCCATACACAGGCAGATCAATTCCTCCAAAAGCCGGGGAAGCTCCATGGAAATGCCCTTCTGTCTCATAGCCTCTAGAATTTCGTCGGCCGGTCTGGGGTATTCATCAAGATAAGCCAAAACTCCCATCTCCTTATCTTCCTTATTCATCTCCTTCGTATTCTGACCAGTTCCCCGCTTTTGCTCCTTAGGGCCCTTTCGGTTTTGGAGCACAGCCAGTTCCGCAAGAATATCCTCCGGCGTAAGGGCAATGCCCGCTCCCTGACGGATCAATAAATTACACCCGTCGCTTAATCGGTCTGTAAGCCTTCCCGGCACCGCATACACACTTTTGCCCTGCTCCAACGCCATGTCCACCGTGATCCAGGTACCGCTCTTTAATCTTGCCTCCACCACCAAAACCAGATCCGACAGTCCTGCCACGATCCGGTTGCGCTGGGGGAAGTGCTGTTTTATGGGCTTTGCTCCCGGCTGGAAAGGGGATAATATTCCGCCGCCGGTTTCAATGATTTCCTCGTAAAGCCCTCTGTTGGAGGCCGGATAACAGACGTCCACTCCACACCCTAAAACTGCATAAGTTCTGCCACCGTTTTGAAGGGCCGCTCTCTGGCCGATCCCATCAACCCCTCTGGCCATGCCGCTTATTACCGCCACTCCTGCCTGGGCCAGCCTGCCTGCAAAGGCCTGGGCCATATGGCTTCCATATTCGGAGCATTCCCTCGCCCCAATCAGCGCTGCCGCCGGAGTCTGTTCCCTTGGCAAAGACCCCAGACAATATAAGGCAAAGGGAGGTATTTCCAGTTTTTCAAGTCTTTTGGGATAGCTTTCATCCCCTCTTGGAATAAACAGGATATGGCGGCGTCTTAGTTTTTCATACTCCCGTTCCGGCTCCCAGCTTCGGGAAAACGCTTTTATTTTTTCTGCCTTCCTTACGTTTATCACTTGTTTCAGCTCCCTGAGATCGGCCTTATATATCTGCCTGGCGCTGCCAAATGCCCCCAGAAGGATTTCAATGGTTCTGTCTCCCACTTCCGGAAGATTATGAAGCCAGTACTGATATGCTTTCTCGTCTTCCATACCCATCACCTGCACAGCTTATCTCCTGCCCGGTAGCATGCCGCTTCCGCCAGGTGTCCTGTGCTTATTTTGTCGCTTTCCTCCAGATCCGCTATGGTTCTTGCCACCACCAGCAGCTTTTTGAAGGATCTCACGCTTAAATTAAGGGAAGCGTACAGCCTCTCCGCCATCTTTGCCTCCTCCTTTTCAAGATAACAGTATTTTTCCATATCCTTCGTCTCCAGTTCTGAGTTAAACCGAATATCCGTCCCCCGATACCTTTTTTCCTGTCTCTTTCTGGCAGATAGAACCTTCTTTCTTAAGCTTTCGCTTCCTTCTGACTTTGATGGGGCATAAAGCCGATTGGGAGTCAGCTCTGCCACCGGCGCCTCCACACACAGATCGATTCTGTCTAAAATCGGCCCTGATATATGGCTTAAATAATTATGTATCTCATGGGGTGTGCAGCGGCATCTGTTTAAATCCGGATAATATCCACAGGGACAGGGATTCATGGCGCCCACCAGCATAAGATCCGCCGGATAGACAAAGGTTCCGCTGTTTCGTGAAATCTGTATTTTACGGTCCTCCAGCGGCTGGCGCAGCAGATCCAGTGTCTGGCGTTTAAATTCCGGAAGCTCGTCTAAAAACAGCACGCCCCTGTGTGCCAGGCTGATAACACCAGGTCTTGGCAGCCTGCCTCCCCCTGAAAGAGCCTGAGGGGAAATTGTGTGGTGGGGATTTAAAAAGGGACGCTCCTTGACAAGACAGCCTCCCTCCGGCAGTCTTCCGGAAATACTGTAAATAGAAGAAACCTCCAGGCTTTCCTCCTCTGACAAAGGCGGAAGAATCGTAGGAAGCCGCCTGGCCACCATAGTCTTTCCCGACCCCGGCGGTCCCATGATCAGCATATGGTGAAAGCCTGCCGCGGCAATGAGAGCCGCCCGCTTCACACTTTCCTGCCCTATGATCTGGTCAAAATCAACTTTTCCTCTTGTTTTACTTTTCTCCTGGCAGCCCTGCCCCACCCTCCTGTCGGCTGTTTCCGGCAAAAGCATATTATCCCGCTCTCTTATGGGGCATCTTAAATATTCAATGATCTGCAAAAGATTTTCAAATCCTACTGCCTTCATGCCGGAAACCGCAGCGGCTTCCCTTACGTTTTCTCTGGCCACAAGACATTTGGTAACTCCGGCTTTTACGGCTTTAATGACAGCAGGAAGCACTCCCCTTACCGGTTTGACTTCCCCGTTTAATCCCAGTTCTCCCAAAACCAGCATGCCCTGGGTGCAGTCTGATGGAAGCTTTCCCATGGCAGTTAAAACACCAAGGGCTACAGGCAGATCAAAACCTGTTCCTTCTTTTCTTATGTCTGCCGGAGAGAAATTCACCGAAATATGCATAGGCGGCAGAAAAATCCCGGTATTTTTAAGAGCGATCCTTACCCGCTCAGCAGACTCTTTCACTTCGCTGCCAAGACTTCCCACCATAACAAAGCATGGAAGCCCTGAAGACAAATCCACCTCCACATGAACCAGATAGCTCTCAATGCCATAAATGGCTCCTGATAAAACTGTGCTGAACAATCCTTTCTCCTTTCCCCTGACTTTTATTTGCAGGCTTTGCTTTAAATAATTGGGAAAATTTTCGACAGAAAAAAACGATAAAAAAAGACAGCAGACACATCTGCTCCTGATATGTCTACTGTACTGGAAATGATCCGAAAAATCAATTAAAAATTTATTAAATCTGATTAGATGGATTAAATTTCTTCAGCATTTCTGTGTCCATCATATAACGATTGTCCATGGTCTTCATAATGTCCGCAATCTCCACATCCTCATAGACGAACTTATTTCCAAGGTCGATAATGGAATTATCCGAGAAAACCAGCACCATGGGCCTGAAAATATCATGGGTATTTTCAGACAGCACCAGCGCTTTTTCCCCTGTATTTAATTCTACGCAGACTCCGGGATTTAAGATGTTGATAGAATTTATTAAAGCATTTACAGCCTCAGTGGAATAAAACTCTTTCCCAGCCAGCAAATATCTGATTGCCGACACTTCCGACTCCGGGGTCTTATCAAGGCTCATTGCGGTCATGTTATCAAAAACCTGTGCAACCGCAAGAATTTTGGATCCCTCCTTCAGCTTAATGGAGGTGTCCGGCTTTCCATTCTCTGCCGCCTCGATAATCTTATCTGCCTGCTGCCCAAAGCGCCTTACATTGGGATTAGCAGAAAAAATCTTTTCAATCAGTTCATAATTGTTTAATTCATGGAGCAGAGCGGCGCAAACCAGATCCAGCCTGTCTTCCACCTTAAGGTTCAGCTGATTGCTGATCATAGCGCAAAGAATTGCCACATTTAACGCATGTTTATATTTATAGTCCTCGTGACTTCTTAAATTCTGGATAAAATTAATCTTCTTCTCCAGATGTCCATAGCTTTTAATGATATTAGAAACAATTATCTGCAGCTTACCGCTTTTGCCGGTATTAATGATCCGTTCCAACTCATCCATAATAGCAAATACGTTAATGGCCTGAAATCTCTCGAACTCAATGTCCTCGGCGCTCATAGGCGGCACCGGCTCTGCCGGCTCTAAGATATAAATTCCGATCAGCCCGAAATTCTTAATACTGGCAATGCTCTGCGGTGTAAGCTTATAGTCTCTTTCATACAGCAAAACTCCATCCCTGTTGTAAATGGGACGGGCCAATCTCATTCCTGTCTTTAATTCTTCTGTTTTTTTATACAGCATCTTTCTGTACCCCCGTTATGTTGCAAATCCTTCTCTCAGCTTCAGTAATGCCTTCTTTTCTATTCTGGAAACATAACTCCTTGATATATTCAGTGCTTCCCCAATTTCTCTCTGAGTTACTTCCTTTCCTGTTGCCAGACCGTAACGCAGAAAAATAATTTCCCTCTCCCTGTCATTTAACACTTCATCCAAAAGCTTTACCAGCTTTTTGGTGTTCTCGTACAGCTCTATCTGCTCCGTAACATCCTCCTGTTCATGCTCCATAATGTCCAGCAGGTTAATTTCATTGCCTTCTTTGTCTGTTCCTATGGGTTCAAACAAAGACACCTCTCCTCTTGTTTTCTTTTTGGAGCGAAGCAGCATCAGCAGTTCATTATCAATACATCTGGAAGCATATGTGCTAAGTTTCCCTTTTCCTGCATCAAAGGAGGATATTGCTTTGATCAGACCGATGGTTCCTATGGATATGAGATCCTCCATATCTTCATCAACATTTTGATATTTTTTGGCAATGTGGGCTACCAGGCGCAGGTTCCGTTCAATCAGTATGTCTCTTGCCCGGGCAGCTTCGTCGCTGTTCCCCTTCTGCAACACCTGTAAATAGTGGGCCTCTTCCGATGCTGATAAAGGTTTTTGAAAGGTTTTCAAAGGGCGCCCCCAAAGTCATTTTTATTATCATATGACCTGCCGGGCCCCATAGTGCCTTTCCAACAAACTTATTATACAAATTTACCCATCAAATGGCAACTGCTTAACAGGTTAACAGAAATTCCGCCATTACCACATTGCTTACATCGATACCATATCTGGTAAGAAAAATCCTATGTTCCCCTGTTTTTGCTTCCACACCTCGCTTCAAAAGTCCTTTTTGGCAGAAATCCTCCACGATCCCCGGATATATCTGATCGATGGCAGACCCGAAATTTTTCAGAAATTCCTCCTCACTGACGCCATTTGTCATACGAAGGCCCAGAAACATATATTCTTCCATCTGCTCCTGTAAGGAAAGCTGCCTGATATTTTCTTTTATCGCCACATTTTTATCATGGTTTACATAACTTGCATAATCTCTGATATTATTAAACCGCACATTCTCAACCATGGAGGCGGCGCCAATTCCAAATCCCACATAGTTTCCTCTTCTCCAATAAACCTGATTATGTCTGCAGGCAAAGCCCGGCCTGGCATAATTGGAGATTTCATACTGGACATATCCCTGCCGGGATAAAATATCATTGGTTATTTTATACATTTCCCGTTCGCTGTCCTCATCGGGCAACTTAGGTGTGTTTTCATAGAAAGGAGTTCCCTCTTCAATGATCAGGCTGTAGGCGGAAATATGAGACGGCGGAGGATTTAGTCCGGTCACCTTATGCAATGTTTCCTGATAGCTTTCAATGCTTTGTCCGGGTATGGCTGACATCAAATCAATATTAATATTATTAAATCCAGATTTAACTGCCATCTCATAGGATTGAAAAAACATGCTGCTGTTATGGATTCTCCCCAGAGCCTTAAGTTCACTGTCTATGGCAGACTGAAGGCCAATGCTTAGTCTGTTTACTCCGGCTTCCCGCCAATATTTTAATTTCTCCAGGGTCAGGGTTCCGGGGTTGGCCTCCAGAGATATTTCACAGTTTTTTTCTACCCTGTAATGTTCATAAACGCTTCCAAGGATCTGCTTTATCTGCTCTCCCGAAAGAAGGGAGGGCGTTCCTCCCCCAATAAAGATTGTGGACACCTGGTAGTTTACATAACTTTGGCTCTCCCAGGCGATTTCTCTGCAAAGAGCCTCCACATAATTTTTTCTTTCACTCTCCCCTGCCGGGGCTGAAAGGAAGTCGCAGTACAGGCATTTGCGGATGCAGAAAGGAATATGGATATAAATGGCAAGCTTTTTCAATTTATTTGTCATCCAGCTTCAAAACGCTCATAAAGGCTTTCTGAGGTATCTCCACATTACCGATCTGACGCATGCGCTTCTTTCCTTCCTTCTGCTTCTCCAAAAGCTTCTTCTTTCGGGTAATATCCCCGCCATAGCACTTGGCAAGCACGTCCTTGCGCATGGCCTTGACCGTCTCTCTGGCAATGACCTTTCCGCCTACAGCCGCCTGAATGGGGATTTCAAACAAATGCCTTGGGATTTCTTCCTTCAGCTTTTCACACATCTTTCTTCCTCTCTCATAGGCACTGTCCTTATGGACAATGAAGGAAAGAGCATCTACCTCTTCTTTGTTGATGAGGATATCCAGCTTCACAAGCTCTGACTGCTCATAGCCCTTTAGTTCATAGTCAAAAGACGCATAGCCTCTGGAGCGTGATTTCAAAGCGTCAAAAAAATCATAGATAATTTCATTTAAAGGCAGTTCATACTTGATAAGGGCCCTGGTTTCTTCCATGTATTCCATGCCCAGATATTTGCCCCGGCGTTCCTGGCAAAGCTCCATAATGGGGCCGATAAATTCCGTAGTCACCATGATTTCCGCCGACACCACCGGCTCTTCCATGTACTCAATTTCCGAAGGATCGGGAAGATTGGAGGGATTGGTCAGCTCTATTATTTCACCGTCTGTCTTATGCACTTTATAAATAACCCCCGGCGCAGTGGTCACCAGATCCAGATTATACTCCCGTTCCAGACGCTCCTGTATAATTTCCAGATGGAGCAGCCCTAAGAATCCGCAGCGGAACCCAAAGCCAAGAGCAATGGAGGTTTCCGGCTCATAGTGAAGAGAAGCGTCGTTTAACTGCAATTTTTCAAGGGCATCCCGAAGATCGGGGTATTTGGCCCCGTCTGCCGGATATACGCCGCAGTAAACCATGGAGTTTACCTTTTTGTATCCGGGCAAAGGCTCTGCGCATGGATTTTGGGCGTCAGTCACTGTATCTCCCACCGCTGTGTCCTTAACGTTCTTAATGGAAGCTGTGATATAGCCTACCATTCCGGCTGATAATTCTTCACAGGGGATAAACTGTCCGGCCCCAAAATATCCTACCTCCACTACCTCTGCAGTAGCACCGGTAGCCATCATGCGAATACTGGTTCCCTTGGAAACCCTGCCCTCCATGATACGGCAAAACACGATAACTCCCTTGTAGGAATCATAAATGGAATCAAATATCAGGGCCTTTAAGGGATCATCCGGGCTGCCTTTCGGCGCCGGAATTTTTTTCACAATAGCTTCTAATACTTCCTCGATTCCAATACCGTTTTTAGCGGAAATAAGGGGAGCATCCTGGGCTTCTATCCCAATGACGTCCTCGATCTCATTTTTTACCCGATCCGGCTCCGCGCTGGGAAGATCGATTTTATTGATGACAGGAAAAACCTCCAGATTATGGTCCAGTGCAAGGTAAACATTTGCAAGAGTCTGGGCTTCTATGCCCTGGGCTGCGTCTACAACTAAAATGGCGCCGTCACAGGCCGCCAGGCTTCTGCTGACCTCGTAATTGAAATCCACGTGCCCCGGAGTATCAATCAGATTGAAAATATACTCCTCCCCATCTCTGGCCTTGTAAATGGTACGGACACTCTGGGCTTTAATGGTAATTCCTCTTTCCCTCTCCAGTTCCATGTTGTCAAGTACCTGGGCCTGCATCTCTCTGCTGGTGAGAAGTCCGGTTTTTTCTATGATTCTATCTGCCAAAGTGGACTTACCATGATCAATATGCGCCACAATACAAAAATTCCTGATTTTACTCTGATCCATGTATGCATAGTACCTCCTGTGCATTATTCTCTCGTATTTTAACACATTATTTATCCAAGCACAATGGCGAGGATATGGGCCAGAGGATCGCAGGCGTTCATAATTTCTTCTACCGTGTTGTTCTGGGCCCCCAGCTCGATCAGCATACTTTTGGGCATCAGATGCATGTTAAATCTGTAAGCCTTAAGGTATACTTTTCTGGCAATTCCCGGATAATATTCATTTGCCGCAACCTGGGCCTGAAAAGAAAAAGCAAGATTTTCCTGGATATAGGGATTTTCCAGATAAGCAATGTCACCGCTTTTACGACTGTAGCTTAAGCCATTAAAGAACATGAATCTGGCAGTAGGACGCCCCTGCAGATCCATAACCAGCTTCCTGTCGCCGCTCACCGCATCTCTGTGCAGATCGATCACCACCTCAATGGTAGGGTTTTCCTTTAATATCTGCTCTATGGCAGGAAGGGATTTATTATAGGCATCATCCCTAACATCATCATACACTCCCGTATGGTGCAGCACCTGAAAGCCATATTCCTCCTCAAGAAGCTTTGCCAGCTTCTCCCCTGCCCCCACAATGGTGGTGGATACATCTCCCGGTACGGAATCAACAAAATCCTCATGGGAATGGGTGTGATAGATCAGGATCTGGGGCCCTTCTGATTCCTTGTTCACTGTCAGATCCGGCTCCAGCAATTGTTTTAATCCCACATATTCTTCTTTCAGAAAGGTGGAATTATCCACTGCGTAAAAGTTATCTGTCAGAGTCTCATAATCCCATGTTTCTGACCAGTCATAGGTATAAGCCGGATACTGCGGCGCCACAAATTCAGTCCCTTCTGCAACAGTACCGGTATCCTCCTCTACGCCCTGTCCGCTGCCTGTTTCCTCTTCCGCTGTATTTCCTTCTGTGTTATGTAAACTGTTTTCCCGTTCCATCTCTTCAAGTACACTGTTTTCAATATGAAGCGCATTTTCATTGTAATCTAAATTATCCTCATCTATATCCTTAATATCCTCATCTGTGCCTTCCCTTAAGCGGATCAGTTCCGCCATCAGTGCATCCTCATTTTCCTCAGATTCCTCCTGCATAGCCATATAAGAAAGCAAAAGGAGCTGGCCCTTCACAAATTGTCCCCTCTTAGATCCGGAAATTTCTTCCCCCTCCTCCAGGTATCTTGGAATCTGAAAATATTCTCTTTCCATTTGATTTCCCAAAAAAGCGCCCACCTTATGCTGCCAGTTGGAAGCTTCTGTGCTGCCGGTCTCCTTATTTTGTATAAAGCTGATGACTCCGCATACAGCACATACCAGCAGCATTATCCATATGCCCCATTTTTTTATGATCTGTTTCCACTTTTTTATTATCAAAGCAAGCACCCCACTACGGAAGTATATGCTTTCTTTTGGACATTCATTCAAAGGTACTGTTTAAAGCATTGCAGATAATATGACTGATCTGCTTGATTTCATAGTCCACATCCTTGCCCGTTACATACATATTATAAAGCTCTCCAAGACCGGAAAGCAGATCATCCTGAATATCAATGGGTTCCTCCCCGGCCTGACGCATCATTTTTTCAAAAGCATCACTGACAATAGTAGCCGCATCTACTACTGTGGGTACTCCAATGGCAATTACCGGAACTCCAAGGGTTTCCTGGGTAATTGCGTTTCTGTGATTTCCCACGCCGGAGCCGGGATGAATCCCCGTATTGGTAATCTGTATGGTTCTGTTAAGGCGTTTGGTAGACCGGGCCGCCAGCGCGTCTACTACAATTACCACATCAGGCTTTGTTCTTTCGGCTACCCCCTTTATGATCTCCTGGGACTCCATTCCTGTTTTTGCCATAACCCCCGGAATAAGGCCGCTTACCATATGGATCTGCTTTTTATTAAAGGCTGCCTTCCCATACTCCTTTACCATATGTCTGGTTATGGTAAGGTTATCTACCACATTAGGTCCTAAGGCGTCAGCCGTCACATCTCTGTTGCCCAGCCCTACCACCATAACAGAAAATTCCTGATCAGTTTTCGGAAGAATCTTTTTTAGCTGTGTTGCCAGTTCTTCCGATATTTCCCTGTGATAATCCTCATCAGGCTGGGCCATGGCAGGCGCCTCTAAGGTAATATAAGTGCCTACAGGTTTTCCCATTGCCTTAGCGCCATTCATGGTTTCAATGACTACGCTGGTGATCCTGATCTCACTTTCCTCCTTATATTCCTCTTCTACTAAAACGCCTCTGCACTCTCCGGCACTTTCCTCCATACTTTCCCTTACTTCCAGGGCTAAATCTGTCCTTACCTTAAAACTGTTCATCATCTTCCTTACCGCCTTATCTGTAAATTGAAAGTTTCCTTATCACAGTATTTTCCAAATATTCTTCAATTATGTATTGACAGATACCCTTTTTCTGGCTAAAATAATATGCGTGTGTTTACATTAAGACGTCCGTGTCTCCGGCTTTAATGAAACATCATGGAAACTGATGATTATAATAGGAGGTGTACATCGTGGCTAACATTAAATCTGCAAAAAAGAGAATTTTAGTAAACAGAACCAAGGCTGAAAGAAATAAAGCTATCAAGTCTGGTGTTAAGACTTCTGTAAAGAAAGTTCTTGCTGCTATTGAAGCAAATGATAAGGCTGCTGCTGCAGAAGCTTTAGTTGCTGCTACAGCTACTATCGATAAAGCTGCCAGCAAGGGTGTTTATCACAAAAACACAGCATCCAGAAAAGTATCACGTTTAGCTCAGGCAGTAAACAAGATGGCTTAATTTTTCCAATAGAATGAAGAACAAAATTTAACCAGTCCATACCGTCATGTGGACTGGTTTTTTGTATTAAGAAGATTCGGGTGCCAAAAGGTGCTTAATAAATTTGGAATCGGATGGTTGCACAAAAGGAATTGCTAAGCTGTCATTGTGGAGGAAAATGAGATTTTCTTAATGGTCTTAAGTAGAGCAGCAATTTCGGGACATGGATGTTCCGAAAAGTCCGCTATGTCCATTTTCAGAAACTGACAGCGTGCAATTCCTTTTGGGCAATCTGCCAGATCACTTTCTAAAAGCACCTTTTGACACCCCAATCCTATGCGACAAAAAACCTCACAGAAAAGTTATTACAATCTATTACCTTTTCCATGAGGTTATTCTTTATTATCCTTATTCTTCCTCTTCTTCCGGTTCTTCACCCGTATCAGGTGTTTCAGTGCTTGCTCCGCCTTCATAGGTTCCGCCAAGGGTTGCTCCCGTTTCGGGATCCACGTAATTTCCCGTATCAGGGTCTATTGCATATCCTGTAGCAGGATCAATAGGAAATGACTTCCACACCTCACTGGGGATATTTTCCTCACCTTCACCATCTTCAGGGCTCTCCTGCCCGCTTTCATCTGTCTGGTTTTCGCCCTCTTCTCCTTCGGGCACCTCTTCTTGCTCCTCCTCGGTGATAACCGGCGTCATTATCTCAATCTGCAAAGCCTCCAGTTCTGCCCTCTCCTCATCTGAAAGCTCTTCCGTCATAAAAATACCCATATAAGGCAGTACCTCTGTAAGTATGCTTCTTACGATCCTTGTGGCAAACTTTGCATCGTCCATGATGGCGCCGGGTACATTGGGCCTGTCCACCACCACATAAATAGCAATCTGAGGGTCGTCTGCCGGTGCATATCCCATAAAGGACACCACATATTCTCTGTTACCACGAGGCAGCGTTTCGGCTGTTCCTGTCTTTCCGCCTATCATGTAGCCCGCAGGTCTTGCGGTTTTACCGGTACCATTTTCTCCTGAAACTACCAGATTGCACATTTCCCGTATCTTAGCGGAAGTACTTTCTGATATGGTCTGCTTAAGCACTCTTGGCTCAATATTCTGCACCGTAGCTCCGGTGGGACTGACGATCTTGCTTACCATATGAGGCTCGTAGTAATAACCTCCGTTAATCAGTGAGCAGAAGCCTGTGATCATCTGAATCATGGTTGCGTTATAACCCTGTCCAAAGCTGTTGGTGGCCAGTTCCGTGGGACCCATAGTATCTTTGTTGTAAATAACGTTTACCGTTCTGGCTTCTCCTGCCAGGTCAATATTGGTCTTAAGGCCCATGTTGAAAATATGCTGAAATTCCGTATACGTATCTACACCTGTGGCATTGGCAACATGCATCATAACCACGTTGCAGGAACGCTCCACACCCTCTGCCACCGTCAGATAACCATCTCCATATACATTATGACACTTAATATCATGGTCACCTATATGAAGGCGGCCATTACAGGTATAGCCCTCATTTCCCGTAATGCTTCCGCTTTCAATGGCTGCGGCTACCGTAAAGGGCTTTGATACCGACCCCGGTTCATAAGTATCGTTAATGCAGAAGTTCTTCCACAATGCGTTCAGATGCCTGTAAAACACGTCCGGGTCATCGCTGATGGTGCTGATGTTTTCTTCATTGATATACTCTCCGGTACGCTTCCCATCTTCATCAAGAATCGGCATGCCTATCAGCGCGTCTGTATTTCTGGTGTCGTTCAGATCATAAGAAGGATAGCTTGCCATGGCAAGAATCTCTCCGCTGTTTACCTCCATGATAATACATCCCACATTATTGGCTCCGTATCCCTCATGGGCATTGTCCTTATACTGCTCATCAAATTTCCGTAAATACTTTTCAACAATACTCTGGATATTGGCATCAATAGTAGTTACAATGCTGTTGCCGTCCTCCGCCGGTATGGTGGTTCTCTCCAAGTTAGAATCATCATTTAAGTATCCGTATTCTCTTCCCGCTGTACCGGATAAAATATCATTGTAGTATTCCTCCAGTCCATAAGAGCCTACATTATCGCTGGTAGTAAAACCAATTACATCACAGGCAAGGCTGTTTCCGGGATAAACTCTCTTATACTCCTCCTCAAACCAGATGCCTTTGATCAGGGAGTCCGTTTCATTTTGCAGCTCCTTGAATCCTTCTATCTGCTCATATTCAAGGCGCCTTGCCAGCACATAATAACGGGAGGTTTCCTTATTTGCCTCTATGTAAGAACGCACATTGGAAGTGTCGATCCCAAGCTGACTTCTAAGGGCGTTCAGGGTAGGCTCCAGATATTCCTCCTTTTCTGAAATTGCCACAGCATCCAGAATAACATTATACACCTTTTCACTGGAAGCCAGTATGCTTCCGTTTGCGTCCAGTATGGAGCCTCTCTTATAAGGAAGAGCGGTGCTGTCATATCTTTGCTGCGACAGCACCTGCTTTTTATATTGCTCTCCATTATCCCGCGTAATCGCAAACAATCGATAGGATAATCCCACAAAAGCCAGTAATATTATAAAAAATAATACTACCAGCTTCTTTTGCATTTTAATTGTGAATTTAATTTGTTTCTTTCTGCTGTCCAAATTTACACCTGCTTTAATCGGGTATATCGCCCGTCTGTCTCACATAATCGCTGCCCTCGCCATTAAATGTTACAATCTGGCCCTCCTTGGCATAACTCATACCCAGTTCCTGAATCGCAACCCGCTTTACTTCCTCCAGGTTGACGCTACTTGTTATTCTACTATAATTTTCGTCATTTGCAAGCTTTAAATAATTTAATTCACTCTCCAAAGCGGAAATATGTTTAATGCTATTGGTTATATCAGACTGTAAGGTCAGGTACCATGTAAGAATAAAACCTGCCGCAACCATAGCTGCCGCCATAAAAAGCACGGAACCAATATTCATGTGGGAAGCTTTCTCCCTGTTTTTCCGGGTTCTGGTGCTTACCTTTCTTACCGGCGTCTTTTGTATATCAGGCACTGCCTGTAATCTTCTGGCAGTATTTCCCTGCACATAAACACTGTTCCTATATGCAGTTTTTCTCCTCTCTCTTGCGTTTACTGCCATAATTAAAATCTCCTGACTTAATTTAATTTTTCAAAAATCCTTAATTTTGCGCTTTTGGACCTTGTGTTTGTCCTTAATTCTTCCTCACCTGGCAAAATCGGCTTACCTGTTATCACCTTTCCCCTGCTTATCCTGCCGCAAACGCATACTGGAAAGCTGGGCGGGCATATACAGGGCTTTTCCGCTGTTTTAAAAACAGTTTTTACTATCCTATCCTCCAGAGAATGAAAGGTTATTACACAAAGCCTTCCGCCGGGGTTTAAAAGCTCGATCAGCCCATCCAGCGATTCCTTAAGCACCTCAAGCTCCTTATTGCACTCGATCCTGATAGCCTGAAAGGTGCGTTTCGAGGGATGTCCGCCTTCTGTGCGCATCTTTGCCGGAATTGCAGCCTTTATAATATCATTTAGCTCTCCCGTGGTCTCTATGGGCTTTTTCTGTCTGGCCATTACAATGTGCCTGGCAATATTCTTCGCGAACTTATCCTCTCCATAATCACGAATAATCCGATATAACTCCCTTTCATCATAATCATTCACAATATCTCTGGCAGAAAAGCTTTGCCTTAAATCCATCCTCATGTCTAAAGGTGCGTCGAACCGATAGGAAAAACCTCTCTCCCCGGTGTCCAGCTGATAGGAGGATACGCCAAGATCCAACATCATCCCGTCTATTCCTGCAATCCCCAGAGAAGAAAGCACCTCTTTTGTATTGCGGTAATTACTTCTGACAATAGTTACCTTATCACCAAATTCCTCTAACCGCTTACCTGCGGCTATAATAGCCGCTTCATCCTGATCAATTCCAATGAGCCTGCCGCTTTTTCCTAATCTTCGGGCAATTTCCCAGGAATGACCGCCGCCGCCTAAGGTTCCATCCACATAAATGCCTTCCGGCTTAATTTTTAATCCTTCAATTGTCTCTTCAAGCAATACGGATGTGTGCTTAAACGCCATTGCTGCTCCTTAAATCAAATTCCAATTCCCAGTTCGATCATATGTCTGGAAATTTCTTCCATATCCTGATAGGTAACAGTGCCTTCCCATCTGTCCTTGCTCCAGATTTCAACCCTGCTTCCCACACCTACAAGTACCGTATCTTTGGTAATTCCGGCAAATTCACGTAAAACTGCGGGCAGAAGGATTCTTCCCTGCTTGTCCACCTCCACGCTGGCTGCACCCGCCAGAAAGAAACGTGTAAATTGCCTTGCTTCCTTATCTATCATTGGTAATGAACGTAATTTCTCTTCAAAAGCCTGCCACTCAGGATCATCGAACACAAACAGACAGCCATCCATCCCCTTGGTCACCACAAATTCATCGCCTAACACTTCGCGGAACTTAGAAGGAATGATCAGTCTGCCCTTAGCATCTATTGTATGGTTGTATTCCCCCATAAACATATGCATTCACCTGTTCCCAATCCTGCCTTTGTTGTTTCAAAAGCGGTCTGCCACGAAAAGCTTTGAGGTTATTGTATACCACTTTAACCCACTTTAGATACACTTTCTACCACTTTCCACCACTTTTATGTACATTCTACCTCAATTTCAGGGTGAGCGCAAGCAAAAAATGCGCCTTGCAGTTCCCTGCAAGGCGCATAAATACTGGATTTTTCCAAAACAACACGTCGTCACACCATATCTAGTATAACATTCAAGATAATCGCACTATATATTGTGACTATCAGAATTAAATAAATCTAAATTTTTTATTTCATATTTATTTTTTATGTTTCCTTTTTTTCTTTCGAACACCTGACCCTGACAATAATATCACAGATAAGTGAGGCTGCAAACAATGCAATTGCAAGTACCTGGGAAACAGGAATATGGGTTCCCGGAATAAAAAGCTGATCGGTTCTGATTCCCTCGATCCATGCTCTTCCAAGTCCATAGCCGCCCAAATATAAAAGTGCAATTTCACCTTCAAATTTCTTATGCTTCCAGTAAATCAGCATCAGAATCAAAAGGCACAGATTCCAAAGGCTTTCATATAGAAATGTGGGATGCACCTGTATATAGTTCACACCCTCTGTAATATGAGCAGCAATAGATTCTGAAATATCACTCTGGCGCACGGCATCAATGGGAAGCCGCATGGCAAACAGGCTGTCCGTATACTCCCCAAACACTTCTCTGTTGGTAAAATTTCCCCATCTGCCGATTGCCTGTCCAAGAATCAGCCCAAGTACGCCCGTGTCCGCCATCCGCAGCACATTTTGCTTTTTTACCCTGGCGTAAATAAATAAGGTGGCAAAAGCCGCGATCACACCGCCGTAAATTGCAAGACCTCCCTGGCGGATGTTAAATATGCTCAGCAGATCATCCTTATACATATCCCACTGAAAAATCACATAATAAATCCTGGCGCCAATAATAGAGAAAATAACTGCATATATGGCAAAATCCCAATACATATCCGGGTCCTGTCCCGTCACCTTCGCCCATCTTGCCGCAATCAGGATTCCTGCCAGAACTCCTATTCCTATGATTACGCCATATAATGCAATTTCAAAGCCAAATATACTAAAACCTTTAGGTACATTCCTCAGGTAAATTCCCAGATTGGGAAAATCTATATCCATTAAATCCATGCAAAACCTCCAGTCTAAGGCAAACGCTTTCTGTTATACGTTAAAGCGGAATAAAATTACGTCTCCGTCTTTTACCACATACTCCTTGCCTTCCATACCAACCAGTCCTTTTTCTCTGGCGGCTGCCAGGGAACCCTGCTCCAGCAGATCCTTATAATTTACAACCTCTGCCTTAATAAAACCTCTCTCAAAGTCAGTATGTATCTTTCCTGCTGCCTGGGGAGCTTTCGTACCCACTTTAATCGTCCATGCTCTGGTTTCATCCTCGCCTGCTGTCAGGAAGCTGTGAAGCCCTAACAGACGATAGCTTGCCTTGATCAGCTTTTCAAGTCCTGATTCTTTAAGCCCCAGATCCTCCAGAAACATTGCCTTTTCTTCCTCATCCAGCTCAGAAATTTCCTGCTCGATCTGGGCGCAGATCACAAACACCTCACTGCCTGTTTCGGCAGCAAAGCTGCGTACTGCCGCCACTTTCTCATTATCCGCTCCATCATTTGCCAGATCCTCTTCTCCTACATTGGCTGCAAAGATTACCGGCTTATAGGTCAGAAGATTGTAGGAATTTAACAGGGCCAGTTCATCTTCATCCTCTGTAACATAGCTTCTTGCAAGCCTGCCCTCCTCCAGATGCGCTTTCAGCGCTTCCAGAAGAGCCGCCTCCTTTGCCAGGGACTTGTCCATTCTGGCTGCCTTGCCTGTCTTGGCAATCCTGCGTTCCAATATTTCAATATCTGAAAAAATCAGTTCCAGATTGATGGTTTCAATATCCCGCAAGGGATTAATGCTTCCATCTACATGGACTACATTGGCATCTTCAAAGCATCTTACCACATGTACCACTGCATCCACTTCTCTTATATTGCTGAGGAACTGATTCCCCAATCCTTCTCCCTTGGATGCCCCCTTTACCAGACCGGCAATATCCACAAACTCAATGACCGCAGGGGTAACTTTTTTGGAGTGATACATGTCTCCTAAAAGCTTTAGCCGCTCATCCGGCACTGCCACCACCCCCACATTAGGGTCGATGGTGCAGAAGGGATAATTGGCCGATTCAGCACCTGCTTTTGTCAGTGAATTAAATAATGTACTCTTTCCCACATTGGGGAGTCCCACGATTCCAAGTTTCATCTTTTCCTCCAGTTAATACTTTTTTCTGTTTTTCAGTTCTTCATATAATGTAACATAATTATCATAACGCACTTTGCTGATCCTGCCCTCCGAAAGAGCCTCCTTAACGCCGCACCCCGGCTCGCTTATATGGGCGCAGCCCCCAAAGCGGCAGTACTTTTCGTATTGTGCAAATTCCGGGTAGCATTCCTGTAAATCCTCTTTTTCCATATCTCCAAGACTTAAAGAAGTAAAGCCCGGCGTATCCATGATAAAGGTGTCATCCGACAGAGCAAACAACTGCGCATGTCTGGTAGTGTGTTTCCCGCGCTCTATCTTATGGCTGATTTCTCCGGTTTCCATATTAGCCTCCGGGTAAAGTGCATTGATAATAGTTGATTTGCCTACGCCGCTGGGCCCTGCTACCACGGTAGTCTTTCCCTTAAGGCACTTACGTATTTCTTCAAGTCCCTGTTCCTTTACTCCGCTGGCAAACAGCACCTGATAGCCGCATTTTCCGTAAGCCTCACTTAATTCTTTAAGCTCCATATCGGTAGCAATATCTTTCTTATTAAAACAGATCACTGCCGGAAGAAACTGCCTTTCCATATTGATGAGGAAACGATCCAGAAGATTATAATTGGGATTGGGCTTTAGGATTGCAAAGATTACCAGTGCCTGATCGATGTTAGCTGATGCCGGCCTTATTAAGGCATTGCTTCTTGGAAGTATCCTGATAATATTTCCAACAAGAGCCTCTTTATCCCCAAGTTCAATTTCTACATTATCGCCTACTAGTGGCTTGATCTTATCTTTTCTGAAAATCCCCCTGGCTTTGCATTCCACCAGTCCTTCGGCAGTATGCACATAGTAAAAGCCCGCAATTCCCTTTATTATCTTCCCCTGCATTCTTTCCATTATCCTTATTCCGCAATAAACTGCACTGCTCTTCTGATTTCCTTATTCTCCACAGAGGCATCTATGGTGGTCACCGTTCCGTCCTCATTGGTGACGGTGGTGGCTTCTGTAGTATTTACATACTGAAACAGAATATATCCTGTTTCACATTTAATTCCGGTAATATTCTGCTGCTGTATGGGGAAGGAGGCTGTCTGTGTGCTCAGAAGCAGTGTTCCATCATCGGCCATCAGTGTTACCGTCACCATAGTGCCTGACCGGTACTTAGGATCCTCCTCAGGCGTAGGTGCCGAAATGGTGTCCGTAAATTTATAAGTGGCCTGAATCGGCCCTAAGCTGATACTAATATCCACCAGCGTACCTGCCTCCACATAGGAGCCTACGGAGTAGCTCTGATAGCATACCAGTCCTGACAGCTCCGCATTTTCATTGTTTACCTCAGATACTACCCCCATCTGAAGTCCCGCCTCTACAAGGAGTGCCATGGCTTCCGACTCATCCTTACCAATCAGATCCGGTACTCTGACCTTGGCATTTTCAGCCCCCTGACTGATGCGGATGGTCACTGTCGTCCCGCTGGGTGCTTTGGAGCCTGCTGAGGGCGACTGGGTAATGATATTGCCTTCCTTGATATATTCGTCATAGCCTTCTGTCTTATTAACTGCAAAGCCCTTCTGGCTAAGCGCAGCAACTGCTTCCGCTTCCGTCATGCCTACCACATCAGGAACTTCCACGCCCTCTGACCCTGCGCTTACTGTAAGGACAATGTTGCTGCCCTCCTCTACCATGGTTCCCGCCGCTACTGCGGTTCCATCTTCAAGCTTGGCTGACATAACAATACCCTGATCGTACTGGGCACTCTCCTGATACTCGATTTCAGGCGTAAGTCCAAGATTAAGCAGGTCCACCTTTACATCATCCACATTCCTGCCTGTAACTTCTATCATCTCAACCATTTCTTTTTCAGTTACTTCCTGCTCCTTAGCCTGGTCAGCATTCTTTCCAAAAATATCAAAATCAAACACTCCAAATGCTCTTCCCACTAAGAAAAGCACGATACAGCCAATTAAGATGGCGGCTACGATTGCCAGGATAGTTGTGATCCGCTCCATCCTGGGATCATAATCCTCTCCTTCTTCCTCATCCTCCTCATAATATTCATATTCGGAATCGTCCTCTTCCTCCTCATCCTCTTCTTCTACGGCTTCGTACTTTTTCCTGACGCTCTTCTTGACATCTGCTTCCTTGCGCAGATGAATTGCTTCCTCCATACTATCCCTGCGTCCGGTCTGCTTTTTGATACGCTCCATATCACTGTCGCTGATCATCTTAGTAGAACCTTCTTCCTCCGGATCGACCACTTTTACAAAATCCTCGTCCGGCGTCATCAGAGAACGCTTTAAGTCCGTAATCAGTTCTCCCATGGACTGGTATCTGCGGTCCGGGCTCTTTTGACAACATTTAAATACAATTTGTTCCACGCTGATTGGAATTTCGGAAATGTACTCTCTGGGCGAAGGCATTTCCTCCTGAATATGCTTAATGGCGATTGCTACCGTCGTCTCCCCGTTAAAGGGTACGCGGCCGGTAAGCATTTCAAACATGGTAATACCAAGAGAATATATATCGCTCTTCTCATCGGAGTAGCCTCCTCTGGCCTGCTCCGGAGAAGTGTAATGGACAGAACCCATTACATTTGAAGTGATGGTGTTGCTGGTAGCCGCCTTTGCAATACCAAAGTCAGTTACCTTTACCTTGCCTTCCTTGGAAATGATTATGTTCTGAGGTTTAATATCCCTGTGGATGATGTGATTGTTATGAGCAGCTTCAATCCCCATAGATACCTGGATGGCAATGCTGACAGCCTCCTTCACGGAAAGCCTGGCTTTCTTTTCAATATACTTTTTCAGGGTAATTCCCTCTACCAGCTCCATAACAATGTAGTAAATTCCATTTTCTTCCCCTACATCATACACATTGACAATATTGGGATGCATCAGGCCTGCTGCTGCCTGGGCCTCGATCCTGAATTTGGATACAAAATTAGCATTCTCGCTGAACTCCTGCTTTAACACCTTTACCGCTACCAGTCGGTTCAGTTTATGGTCCTTAGCCTTATATACGTCAGACATACCGCCTGTGCCTATCTTTTCCAGTATTTCGTATCTATCCCCGATTATCATTCCTATTTTAATCATATTTACCTCTTAAATCATCATTCTTTGGCGAATGCATCAATTAATATCACTGCAATGTTATCTTTTCCGCCATTATTGTTGGCTGCTTCCACCAGCTTTTCAGCTCTCTCCTCAATGGAAATCCGCTCTTTTAATATCTCACAGATTTCTTTATCCTCAAGCATGTTTGTAAGCCCGTCAGAACACATAAGAACAAGGTCGCCGGGTTTTAACTCTTCGTGGAAAAAGTCGATCTCCACTGTATCTAACGCTCCAATGGCTCTGGTAATAATATTTTTGTCCGGATGATTTCTTGCCGTTTCCCGGTCAATTCCGCCCATTCGCACCATCTCTTCCACCAGAGAATGGTCTCTCGTAATTTGTCTGATTTCATTGTTGATAATGTACAGTCTGCTGTCGCCCACATTGGCAACCTGTAAATAATGTCCCAGGCAGGTGGCTACCACCAGCGTGGTTCCCATGCCGTAAAGGCTTTTATCTTCCCTTGAACGCCGCCTGATCTGATCATTGGCTACCCGGATCGCCTTGCTTAATATCCTTACGGGATTCTTTTCAAAGCATCCTCTGATCTCCCTGATCACAGTTTCCACCGTACACTTGGAAGCATAATCTCCCGCATTATGGCCTCCCATACCGTCAGCTACAATAAATACGTTGGGAAGATTCCCTATAGGCTCCTCCGACACATATACGAAGTCCTGATTCAGTTTTCTCTTTTTCCCTATATCTGTTACAGAAAAGGATCGTAACACGGTTTTACCTCCTATTGCAATGCCTTTTGTCTTCTCCTTAGCTGTCCGCAGGCACCGTCAATATCTCTTCCCATTTCCCTTCTAATAGTAACATTAATTCCGTTTTGCTTTTAATAACTGTATTTTCGCTATTTATTACTAAAATGCGTCTTACATTGCGTCTTTCCAAACACTAATCAAAGCAAATCAAAACAAACAATTAAACTACCTACAATAATACCCGTACAGTTTATCATAACAACAGAAAAAGGGCAAGTGTTGGACTTGCCCTATATAATTATTCACTTTTTACTGTAAATTATTCCCGTATATTCCCATAATAATTTAGGGCTGACATAAAAATCATATTGAGATGATTCCTTTTTATCATTCCATTTTGGGTCTGTTATTTTTTTCTTGAAAGCAGTTCCTATTGGAAGTTTTCCATTAATAATTCCTTGCCTTATAAACTGTTGGTCTTTTCCCATAAGTTTTGCAACTTCTGTAATCGGTATATTTTTCCCATCAAACTCAGGTACTACATAGTATTTTCTATTATCTTGCTTATTCCCCTGTACTTCCAAACCCTTCATCACCTCTCTGTGTATCTGCTAATTCTTCAACTTCATTAAATTCAACTTTTAAATATGGCATAATTATAAGTTGCGCAATCCTATTACCATGATTAATAACTTGAGGACTATTTGTATCATTATGTAGTGCAACGATTATTTCGCCTCTATAGTCTGAGTCAATAACTCCTGTACAGTTTGCAGGTCTTAGACCATCTTTTGTAGCCAATCCACTTCTCGCAAAGATTCCTCCGAAGTAACCTTTCGGTATTTCAATTGATAATCCCGTGCTGATTTTTACTGTTTTGTGTGGATCAATAATTATATATCCATCTAATGAAGCAGATGATAATAAACATGCATATAAATCATATCCTGCCGCTTCATCACTTCCTCTAGTGGGAATTACTGCATTATCATTTAATTTCTTTATATTTATTCTCATATATGTATCTTCTCACTTTCCTTTCACTTATTCTGTCCATAACACAATTTCTCCGTTCTGTAAGGATTTCTGTACATCAATCACTTTTTGATTTTTACTACCACGCCATTTGAGCGTAATATCCCTTTGTGAGTCTATATATCTGCCATCTACTAAAACATCACATAATGCAACTATTTTTCTTCTTATAATATTGTTACTGTCTTTATATGAACTTAAATTTTTTGTATTTATTTGTTCCCATGTATATCCCGTATACAACCATATTGTTTTCTCAGGAAATAAAACACTGATTTTATTGGTTAATTCTAGGATTTCATCGAGATTTTGTTCTGTTAAAGGTTCACCACCCAAAATAGAAATACGTTTAATATATGGTCTGTCAATCAAAGATAAAAATTCCTTTTCTATTTCTTCAGTCCATTCTTTTCCACCGTTAAAATCCCAAGTCTCAGGATTAAAACAATTATAGCAATGAAACGGACATCCTTGAACGAAAAGGGCAACTCCTATACCCTCTCCGTTACTGATATCTAATTTCCTTATTGAAGCGTATCGAATATTATTCACCTTCTCTCAATTCATGGTCATCTAAATGCACATATCTATGCATGATTTCATCTGTGCGTCCTTGATTCCAAAATTGTGTTCCAATATATCCGCAAGTTCTTCTTGCTACATTCATTTTGGTTTTGTCTCTATTCCCACAGTTAGGACATTCCCAAATAAGTTTATTGTTTTCATCAATAATTTTTATTTCTCCGTCAAAACCACAAGCTTGACAATAATCACTTTTTGTATTTAATTCTGCATACATAATGTTATTGTAGATAAATTTAAATACTTCTAATTCTGATTCTAAGTTTTTACTTAAATCAGCACATTCTATATATGATATTGCTCCACCAGGGCTAAGTCTTTGAAACTTACTTTCAATTGTTAGTTTTTCAAACGGATTAATTTTTTCAAATACAGGGATGTGGTAAGAATTTGTGATATAATCTCTATCTGCACCATCCACATTGATAAATATGTCTTCTCCGAAACGCCTCTTTAATGATTTTGCAAATTTATATGTTCCTGATTCCATAGGTGTTCCATATAGGCTATAATCAATATGTTCTTCATCTTTCCACTGATTACATTTATCATTAAGTGCTTTCATAACTTTTAATCCGAATTCTTCTCCGCATCCACCATCAGAATGAGATTTTCCAGTCATATATTTTACACACTCATATAATCCGGCATATCCAAGCGAAATTGTTGAATAACCATTGTGAAGTAATTTATCAATTGTTTCCCCACTATTTAATCTTGCTAATGCTCCATATCTCCATAAAATAGGTGCTACATCAGAAAATGTTCCTTCCAATCTCTCATGTCTAAGTCTTAATGCTTTGTGGCATAATTCTGTCCGTTCTTCAAAAATTTCCCAAAATCTTTCATAATCTCCTTCTGCTGAAAACGCAATATCTGGCAGATTAATTGTAACAACACCTTGGTTAAAACGTCCCCAATATTTGGGATTATTGTCTTCGTCAACATATGGTGTTAAAAAACTTCTACACCCCATACATCCATACACATTACCGTTTCCGTTCTTATCTACTTTACTTTCAAGCATAATCTTCTCAGAGATATAATCCGGCACTAATCTTTTCGCTGTACATTGTGCAGCAAGTTTGGTTAAATACCAATATTCACCGTCTTCTGTGATATTATCTTCTTCAAGAACATAAAGTAATTTAGGAAATGCCTGTGTCACATATACTCCAACTGTGTTTTTTAATCCCTGAATACGTTGTTTTAAAAACTCTTCTATTAACATAGCAAGTTCTTCTTTGTATTCATTAGTATCATTGAGATACATAAATACACTCAAAAATGGGCTTTGTCCATTCGTATTTGTCATGCTATTACATTGGTAGTTAAATGTCTGGACTGAATCATTTATTTCTTTCGCCAAATCTTCTTTAGCGAATTTTACACAATCTTCCTCATTATGATTTCTATTTCTATATTTCTCTAAATATCTATTATAACTGCTTCTTACAAATGGAGCTAAATGAGTAAGATTAATGGTTGCTCCACCATAGGAGGATGATGTTACCGCTGTAATTATTTGGGTTGCAATTGTAACTGCTGTAATTAATCTATGTGGCTTATCAATTTGAACATTATTAATTACTGTTCCATTTTGCAGCATATCCTCAAGATTAATCAATTCGCAATTATGTAACGCATTTTGTCCGAAATAGTCTGCATCGTGAAAATGAATTATTCCTTCATCGTGTGCTTGTACAATTTCAGGTGATAATAAGTATCTTCTTGTAATATCTGTACTTATAATTCCAGCCATATAATCTCTTTGCACTGTAACCAATTTAGCATTTTTATTTGAATTTTCATTATTCCAATAATCACTTGTGCCATCTAAAAGTTCTTCAATTTGCTCATCTGTTGTATTACTGTTTTCTCTCTGAAATTCTCGTATACTTCTATATCCTTCATATGCTTTAGCTGTAAGTCTCTGTTTTTTACTAATCAGTTTGTCATATACCATACTCTCAATATCAGAAATACTTACTTCTTCTTTGTTTTTACATTCTTCAAAAATCTCGCTTGCGATATCTTCAGCAATTTTAGACTTTACAATACCGGAACCATTTTTCATTGCTTTAAGAATCGCTATTGAAATTTTATTTTTATCAAAATCTACTAATGTTGCGTCTCTTTTTAAAACTTTAGTCAATACTTATCGTTCCTCCAGTCTTAAACAAATCCGTTATATATTCGTACATAATATTTATTTCCTATTACCATATACCGTCCAAAAATGTAATATTTTCGGGTAAAACTTTTATAATATTACCGTCTTTTAATTCAACTAATCCAACTGTGTATTCAACCACATTATCATTAAAAAATTCATAATCGGTTGTCCATTGATGAAATTTTCCGACTTTAAAGCACTACCATTTACTATCTTTAAAATATTTTCCTTTACATCTTCTCATCTCTTTATATTCCCCTGTCCACCATCTCTGCATATCAGACAAAAATGCGTTATCTCTGTATCAGTATGTGTTTTCTCGTGACCAATACTATCAATAATATATTCTCTATTGTCTCCTTCGATTTTTACAGTTATGAAATCATCCCCATATCTATATAATATTTTCTCTAATTCTCTTATCAGAGAACCAGCAGTACTAATAAAACTCGTGTCTCCAAATCCTCCTATATGTAATAATAATTTTTAATGTATTCCATTGCCTTTTGCATTGCGTCAGTTCCAGTTTCAATCCTGTCCATCTGTTCTATCTTCCATGGATGAATATTTTTAGTATCTTCGTTTTCAGTAAATCCTACAACTGGTATTCCTCTTATAAAGGCATACAATATTTCATCTGATGTTCCAATAGACTTGTCCAAATCCTTTAAATTCACCAAGACGATATCCGATTCTCTAACTTTTCGTAAATCAAATCGCATAACTTCACGCTCTGACTTATGATAATTTTTACCAATTTCATAGTAGTTAGTCGGAGATATGCAAACAAAAGAATCACTATATTTTTCAAAGTATTCCTCAACCTCTTTTCTCCATTTTTTAGGATATTCCCCATTGTATCCATAACAGGACATTGCGCCTGCTAAATATATAACTCTCTTATTTTCTCTCATCTTCTCTCCACTTATGTAAGGTGTTTTCAATTATAT
>USJG01000014.1 GCA_900554925.1 uncultured Lachnospiraceae bacterium | reverse complement strand
ATTGTTCACTGCACCCTCAGCGGTCCATTTGATGACTTGTTTTCCGCCCGTTCTCAGCTATCCGGGCTCTCTGTGGGAGCATCATCACCTTTATCTCCGCCTCAACGGTTTAGGTGTTATTTATTTGTTGAATAATATAGTAGCATTGCCAAAATAAAATGTCAATCAAAAATTTCAGCAGCTTACCTTTATAAATTGTGCATTGCCATGGATTTTCATGGTAACGGAATCAGCAGGAATGAAAATACAGTCTCCCCTGAAAAAATGAATCATTTCGTTTTTTTCAAAAGAAATGCTTCCGCAGCCGGTGGTACAGAGCAACACCTCAAAGGAAAGGCTGGTGGTATGAAAGCTGACCATACTGCGGAGACGCTCTGTGTTTATAAGCATCCGTTCCACCTGGAAATATTTACAGCGGCATAAAAATTCTGTGGCGCAGCCCTGCCGGTATTTCAGTACACGCAAATTTTGCCTTGGGGCAGCGCTTCCCTTAAGATTGGCAACCTCAAGGGCTTTGTCTATATGAAGCTCTCTTTTATGACCGGATTTGTCGATCCGGTCATAATCATACAGGCGGTAGGTAATATTTGAATTTTCCTGTACTTCCGCAACAAGGGCGCCTGCACCGATTGCGTGGATGATCCCCGGCTCTATATAGAATATGTCGTCCTTTTTGATAGGAACCTTTTGCAGATATTTTTCAACCGTTCCCTGTTCAATGCTCCTTTTTAAGGTTTCCCGGCTGGTGTCATGGGAAAGCCCATAAATGAGCCAGGCATCCTTTGAGGCGTCCATCACATACCACATTTCCGTTTTGCCAAGAGAACCGTTTTCGTTTGCTGCCGCGTAGGCGTCATCAGGATGCACCTGTACGGACAGGTCACATTTGGCGTCAATCAGTTTAATGAGGATGGGAAACTCTTTTTTGCTTTCAGAATGTGTTCCCAGATATTCAGGATGCTCCTGCAATATCTCAGAAAGCGTATGACCGCTGTGCTCACCGCTTGCCACCATGCTTGGGCCATCCGGATGGGTGGAACACTCCCAGGTTTCTGCCAGGGGAGCCATGGGGATTTCTTTGGCAAAATCATCATTTAACCGTCTGCCGCCCCATAAATAGTCTTTGCCGGCGGGGCTTAATAAGAATGGTTTATTCAAGCGCAAATTTTTGTTTGTCATGGACACTGATCTCCTTGCCCAACTGAACTTCAATCAATGTTAATTCGGTATCAGCAATAACTGTGTGGCGGCAGAGGGCCTGCATGGTGATCACATCGCCTACGCCGATCTCCTGCTCCATTCCGTCTACAATGGTATGCCCTGTGCCGGAGGTGACTACCCATACTTCATCTCTGTGCTTATGACTGTGATAATTCATTTGATGTCCGGCATTTAAAATCACCTTTATGGTCATGCTGCCGGATTCCACATCGAGCACCCGGAAGCTTCCCCAGGACTTTTCAGCAAACATGATCTGTTGGTCAAGCTGATCCACAAAAGGCTTGATGTAGCTGGATTGTTCTTTATCTGAAACTAAAATGCCATCAGGGCTTGCAGATATGATCACGTCAGATAAGCCCATGGCCAAAACGGGAATATCGAGTTCGTTGATGATGTGAACATTGCGGCATTCTTCGTTCATCATTGCCTCGCCCACACTGGATTCCTCCATGGCTTCTGTCAGAGTATTCCAGGTGCCAAGGTCCTTCCACTGTCCGGCAAAACGCATTACCTGGATCTTGTCCTCTTTTTCAACCACAGCATAGTCGAAGCTGATTTTGGTCAGAGTGTCATATTTGGAAAATAAGTCCTCATAATCGGTAAAGTCGATGAGCTCATGGGCTTTGTTAAGGACGTATTTCAATTGATAGGCAAATACGCCGCCATTCCACAAAGCCCCCTGTGCTATATAGCTTTCAGCGGTCTTTATATCAGGCTTTTCCTTAAAGCAGGATACGTTGCTGATCTCCGCCGGGCCATCGGGAATGATATAACCATATTTTTCGCTGGGATAGGTAGGTTCTATACCCATCAGTACCAGATTTGCCTCGCCTTTCTCAGCCTGTATGCTGAGCTCTTTTATTTTTTCAAAGTAATCATCCTCCACATAGGGGTCTACAGGACAGACGACTACGGATTCTTCCTCTGAAATTCCAAGAACATCATGCAGGTAAGCGGTTGCCAGTGCGATTGCCGGAAACGTATCCCGCCTGCAGGGTTCAACAGAAATACCCACATTTTCCCCTAACTGATTATGAATTGCGGATACCTGTGTTTTGGAGGTAGCGATGGTGACGGTGGCATTTTTGTCAGCCTTGCGGATCTGACGATACACGCGCTGCACCATGGATTCATAGCTGCCGTCTTCTGTTTTAAAAATTTTGATAAACTGTTTGGAACGGATGTCGTTTGATAGCGGCCATAACCGCTTGCCGGAGCCTCCGGACAGTAAGACAATATTCATCTTTTCCTCCTTGACAAAATAAAACTTAATATGGATTTATTATAGGGCAAATAATTGTTCATTTCAATAAAATTTCATTGGGCAAGGAGCAATTACCGCTTTTAAAGTTGATTTTCTTGTTATATAATGATGAAGAAGTAAATTTCGTAAAGGAGAAGAAGTCAGAATGAAAATTGTAGTTTTGGAGAGAAACAGCGTAGGGCTGGACGTTTCAATAGATGAGCTGGGAACACTGGGAGAAATGACGGTATATCCCAATACCAAAGCCGGGGATGTGGCAGAAAAGATAAAGGAGGCAGAGATCATTGTTGCAAACAAAGCGCTCTTAAATGAGGATACCTTAAAGGACGCCTCCAATATAAAGCTGATCTGTGAATTTGCCACAGGCTATGACAATGTTGATATTAATTATTGCAAGAGCAGAGGGATTAAGGTTGCAAATGTAGTTAATTATTCTACGGATGCAGTGGCACAGCACACATTTGCCCTTTGCCTTTATGTGCTTGAGAAGCTTTGTCATTATGATAATTATGTAAAATCAGGGGCCTATGCATCTCAGGATCGTTTTTCCAATTTTGACCTTCCCTTTACAGAGCTTTCCGGTAAGACATGGGGAATCGTGGGAATGGGAAATATTGGGAGGAAGGTGGCTGAGATTGCCAGGGCCTTTGGCTGTAAGGTTATTTTTTATTCCGCTTCCGGCAACAGTACCTGCACGGAATACGAAAGAGTAGATTTTGATACTCTTTTAAAGGAATCGGATTTCTTATCCCTGCACTGTCCGTTAAGCGATAAGACAAGAAATCTGATCGATCTGGAAGCGCTGAAAAAAATGAAAAAAAGCGCTATCCTTATTAATGTGGCAAGAGGCCCTGTAGTAAATGATGAAGATCTTTATACAGCCCTTACGGAAGAATATATTGCCGGGGCCGGTCTGGACGTGACCGGAACAGAGCCTATGAAGGACAGTAACCCCTTAAGTAAGCTTAAGGACAGTAATAAGCTGATCATTACCCCTCATATGGCCTGGGCCAGTACAGAGGCCAGAAAAAGATGCGTTTCGGAAACTTTTAAAAATATCGAAGCCTTTCTTAAAGGGGAAGACAGAAATATTGTCAATCTTTGATTTTTCTGGTGCTAAAAATAAAAACAGGATGGAGAGAACATGGGAATTTTATTAAAGAATATTCTGGCATTGCTGCCGGAAGGCGAGAAGGATGTTATTAAAGAAACGGATATTTACATTGAAGGCAGCAGGATTGCTGCTGTGGGCGAGCTACCGGAGGGATTTTCGGAAGACAGGGTAATTGACGGGAAGGACAGGCTTGCTATTCCCGGCCTTATTAACTGTCACACTCATGCCTATATGTCTTTTATGAGGAATGTGGCAGATGACTTAAGCTTTATGGACTGGCTGTTTGGAACTATTGATCCTATTGAGCAGCAGATGACAGATGAGGATGCCTATTGGGGAGCCTGTCTGGGTATTATTGAAATGATGAAAAGCGGGACCACCTGCTTTAATGATATGCAGATGAATATTCACCAGACGACCAGGGCAGTGAAGGAATCCGGCATGCGCGCAGTAATCTGCCGGGGACTTGTTGGCAGCGGAAATGATGAGGCCGGACAGGTCAGGTTAAAACAGGCTTTCGAGGAAAGAGATGCTGCCAGGGACTGTGACAGACTGACCTTTCTGTTAGGGCCCCATGCTCCTTATACCTGCGACGACGCCTATATGCGTATCGTCTCAGAGGAAGCCAAAAAGAACAATATGGGAATCCATATACATCTTTCGGAAAGCGAAAGCGAGATACAGCAGATCAAAGAAAAATATGGCTGTTCTCCCATAGAGATGGCAGACAAAAACGGTCTGTTTGATGTGCCTGCCATAGCGGCTCACTGCGTTCAGGTTACAGAAAGTGATATGGATATCTTAAAGAAAAAGAAGGTCAGCGTAGTAACCAACCCTGCCAGCAACATGAAGCTTGGCAATGGCTTTGCACCTGTTCCGGCTATGCTTGAAAAGGGAATTAACGTGTGTCTTGGAACAGACGGAGTTGCCTGCAATAACAGCCTGAATATGTTCCATGAACTGAGCCTGCTGACCCTGATTCATAAGGGCGTTGGAAAAATACCTGAGTGTATCAGCGCCAGAGAGGGCTTGCGCATCGCTACCATAAACGGTGCCAGGGCACTGGGACTGGATCAGGAAACAGGTTCTCTGGAAGCAGGAAAGAAGGCAGACATAGCGATTCTCAATCTGAATACACCTTCCTTAACACCAAGAAATAATCTGATTGCGGCTCTTTCTTATTCGGCAAATGGGTCTGAGGTGGAGACCGTTATTATTGATGGTAAAATAACTATGGAAAACAGGAAGATCCTGACCATGGATGAAGAGCTGGTGTATCAAAAGGTAAATGAGATCGTAACCCGCATGGGTTTAGATAAAAAAGTGTATTAATAAAAAGTGATGACAGGACAGACGACCATCACTATAATAAAAATTCGGCTGAATATATCTTAATTTTATTGGAGGTTTTTTAAAATGAGCAGTGAAATCAGAGACATTAATTTAGCCGAATCAGGCGAACGTAAGATTGAATGGGTAAAGAGAAATTGCGACCTGCTTCGCACTCTTGAGGAAGAGTTTGGCAAAACAAAGCCCTTTGAGGGTAAAAAAATTGCCCTTTCCGTACATCTGGAGGCAAAGACAGCCTACCTTTGCCTGGTATTGAAGGCAGGAGGAGCACAGATGTTTGTAACAGGCTCCAATCCCCTTTCCACTCAGGATGATGTGGCGGCAGCATTAGTAAAGGCAGGACTTGAGGTTCATGCATGGTATGACTGTACGCCGGAGGAATATGAAACGCATATCCGCCATGTGCTGGAAGCCGGTCCCAACATTATTATTGATGATGGCGGCGATCTGGTAAATATGGTGCATACGAAGATGCCGGGGCTGATTCCGGCCATTATCGGCGGCTGTGAAGAAACCACTACCGGAATTATCCGTCTGGAAGCAATGAATAAAGCAGGGGAGTTGAAATTCCCCATGGTTCGCGTAAACAATGCGGACTGTAAGCATTTATTTGATAATCGCTACGGCACCGGGCAATCAGTGTGGGATGGAATCAATCGTACCACCAACCTGATCGTAGCAGGTAAGATCGTAGTTGTAGCGGGCTATGGATGGTGCGGCAAAGGTACAGCCATGAGAGCCAAGGGACTTGGCGCCAGAGTGATCGTGACAGAGATCGACCCCATCAAAGCTATTGAAGCCGTAATGGACGGATTTGATGTGATGCCCATGAACGAGGCCGCAAAGATCGGCGATTTCTTTGTAACAGTTACCGGATGTGACAAGGTAATTGATGAAGAAGACTTTGGGGTGATGAAGGACGGAGCGATCCTTTGCAACGCAGGCCATTTTGACTGTGAGATCGATATGGCAAGGCTCCGTGAAATTGCAGTGGAAACCAGAGAACAAAGAAAGAATATTATGGGATATAAGCTGCCTGGCGGACAATGGATCTTTGTTCTGGCAGAGGGCAGGCTTGTAAATCTGGCTGCCGGAGACGGGCATCCCGCAGAGATTATGGACATGAGCTTTGCCATTCAGGCACTTTCCGCAAAGTACCTTGTTGAACATGGCAGTGAACTTAAGGAAAAACTGATTGATGTGCCCAGAGAAGTGGATCAGGATGTGGCAAAAAGAAAGCTGGCATTTTTAGGCAAGGAAATTGATGTGCTTACTCCCGAACAGGAAAAGTACTTAAATAGTTATACTCTGGAATAAAAAGGTTTTTCAGACACAAATAAAATATTGCAATAAATAGTCATATCATTTACTATATAAATATATTATTGACACACAATTTTGACATAACAGGGAAAGGGGTATGACTATGCAAGAGACCATTAAAATTGTATCAAAGGAACATCCTAATGTTGTATTAAAAGCAATACCGGGGCATTTTGTTACGCCAAATTCACATGTCAATTATTTTCTGGATATGACAACACTAAAATCCAGACTCAGTGAAGCATCTGCGGCGGCAAGAGCGCTCAGCGACCAAATATCAGCCACCACTGTTGTGGATACCATCGTCTGTATTGACGGATGTGAGATCATTGGCGCTTTTCTGGCGGAGGATTTAACCAGGGCAGGCGTTTATTCCATGAATGCTCACAACACCATTTACATAGTTACTCCTGAATTTATAAATTCGGGACAGCTTCTTTTCAGGGAAAACCTGGTTCCTATGATTAAAGGCAAAAATGTACTTTTGCTTCTGGCGTCTGCAACAACAGGACTGACAATTGTAAGAGCTACTCAGGCTCTTAGCTATTTTGGTGCCAAGATCAGCGGTATAAGCGCTATTTTCAGCGCGGCAAACAGTGCAATGGGAATACCCATAAAATCATTGTTTACCATAGCGGATATTCCGGACTATAAGGCATATAATCCGGAGGGCTGTTCTCTTTGCAAGAATGGAAAGAAAATAGACGCATTTGCCAATGGGTTTGGTTATTCGAAAATAAATTGATCTTTTTCTTACACATTAAATTACACAACCACTTGACAAAAAATAAGGGTGTGCAAGTTTTCCCTGCACACCCTGAAATTTTTAAAATCGTTGATTTTACTGGATTTTTCTTAGCCAAAGTATCTCTTTAAAAGTCCTTCAAACGCCTTGCCATGACGAGCCTCGTCACGAGCCATCTCATGAACGGTATCATGGATTGCGTCAAGGTTAGCAGCCTTAGCTCTCTTAGCAAGATCAAACTTACCTGCGGTAGCGCCATTTTCAGCATCGATTCTCATTTCGAGATTCTTCTTGGTGGAATCTGTTACAACTTCACCTAACAGTTCAGCAAATTTTGCAGCATGCTCAGCTTCTTCATAAGCAGCCTTTTCCCAGTATAAACCGATTTCAGGATAACCTTCCCTGTGAGCAACTCTTGCCATTGCAAGGTACATACCAACTTCTGTACATTCGCCGTTAAAGTTTGCTCTTAAATCTTCAATAATATCCTCGCTTACGCCCTGAGCAACGCCTACCACGTGTTCAGCAGCCCATACCTTTTCAGCGCTCTGAACAGTAAATTTTTCAGCGGGCGCATTACAAACAGGACATTTTTCCGGTGCTGCATCTCCTTCATAAACATAACCACAAACCTGACATACAAATTTCATAATACTTATCTCCTTTTCTTTAAATTATTTTTTTGATTTCTTTTGTACAATTACCACAGCGGCCATAAAAGTAGGTCACCTGTCCTTCAATTTCACCTTCAAAGTTCTCCTGAGCAGCGTAGGTCATTTGGTCCATGATTGGCATATTCAGGTCAGTAACACTTCCGCATTCAGAACAGACAAAGTGATAATGAGGTGAGGTATCATAATCAAAATGATCTACTCCATCACCTACACGGAGTCTTGCAATTTCGCCAATGTCGGCGAGCAGCGTTAAATTCCGGTATACGGTTCCCAGGCTGATATTGGGAAAAGACTGACGAACATTCATGTATACCACATCCGCAGTAGGGTGATCTTTTCTGGTGGCCAGAAATTCTTTAATGGAATCCCGCTGTTTACTATGCTTTAGATTCATATAAGTACCTTTCTGGTTTTTATAATAGTAATCATTACTGTTTTTATTATACTGATATTTTTCTTATTGTCAATATAATTTATAAATTTTTTATAGATTCCTTTATTCTTTAATAACCAGCTTCTTATTGTATGTGTTATAATCGATATAAAAGAAAAACAGTATCGCAGGCTTATGCTGCGGTATCCATGGGGATTAAGATGAAATTTAAAACCAGACTGGTAATTACATTTTTAACAATTATTTTGTTGCCCTTGGTTCTTGCGTGCACAGCTTTTTTGTGTATTGGGGGGTATCTTATCAGAGAGCAGGAGGAATATGGTATCCGCAACAACGACTATAATTTGCTGATCGATCCTACGCGGGCATCCAAGCTTATTTCTGACGAAATTTTTTTAGAGGTGAAAAATATTCTGGATAAAAATCCCCATGAACTGGAGGATTTGAACAGGCTTTCCAATATTAATGAGAAAGTGTCAAATAAATCATCTTATATTATTGTGAGAAAACAGGATGAGATTTACTATACGGGAAATGAACTGGCAGCAGGCCAGATTTTTGAAAAGCTGCCGGATTTCCAGGGAGAAAATCTGGAGCAGGAACAGGAGCAGAGCTTCTATTATAATGATATGAAAAAGCTTGTAAGGCAGATGGATTTCTATTTTTCAGACGGAAGTGAAGGAAGCTTTTTTATCATTACCCGCGCTAATTTTATATTATCAAAAAAATTATTTGTTGATATGGCTATTGCCATTATGGTAATTTTAATTTTTACCAGTATGTTCCTGACAAAATGGATCAGCAAGGGAGTTTTCGTTCCTATTAATCAGCTTAACATTGCCATGCAGAATATTGCAGAAGGAAATCTGGAATATATGCTTCCGGATAAGGATGACGGTGAAATAGGAGAGTTATACCGCAATTATGAGGATATGAGGCTGAGGCTGAAGGAATCCACAGATGAGAAAATACTGGCGGAAAAGCAGAATAAGGAATTGGTCAGTAACATATCCCATGATTTAAAAACACCTATTACAGCCATTAAAGGTTACGTAGAGGGTATCATGGACGGTGTGGCCGACACACCGGAAAAGATGGATAAATATATTAGAACCATATACAATAAAGCCAATGATATGGACAGACTGATCAATGAGCTTACGGTATATTCAGGAATTGATTCCAACCGTATTCCTTACCATTTCCACAGAATTAATGTATCAGAATATTTTGGGGATTGTATTGAAGAGGTAGGACTGGATCTGGAATCAAAAAATATCGAACTTAATTATTCAAATCTGGTTTCACCGGGAACAGTGATCATTGCAGACCCCGAACAGCTTAAGCGTGTTATTAATAACATTATTGGAAACAGCATTAAGTATCTGGATAAGGAAAGGGGAGAGATTGATATCCGGATTTTGGACGAGATCGATTCCATCCGGGTTGAGATAGAGGATAATGGAAAGGGAATTGCAGCCAAGGATCTGCCTAAGATTTTTGAACGTTTTTACAGAACTGACGCCTCCCGCAATTCATCTCAGGGAGGAAGCGGCATTGGGCTTTCCATTGTTAAAAAAATCATTGAAGATCATGGTGGGTATATATGGGCTACCAGCAAAGAGGGCGAAGGAACCTGTATGCATTTTGTGATACGTAAGTATCAGGAAGCGGAATAATAATTTGAGAATGATTTGGAGGAATTGAAATGAGCAGAATTTTGATTATTGAGGATGAAGAGGCAATTGCTGATCTGGAGAAGGATTATCTGGAGCTGAGCGGATTTGAAGTTATCATTCGCAATGATGGAGAAGAGGGGCTTCAGACAGCCATGTCCGAAGAGTTTGATTTGATCGTACTTGACCTGATGCTTCCCGGTATAGACGGATTTGAAATTTGTAAACGTATCCGTGAAGAAAAAAATATTCCCATTATTATGGTATCAGCTAAAAAGGATGATATTGACAAGATCAGAGGTTTAGGTCTTGGTGCAGATGATTACATGACCAAGCCTTTCAGTCCCAGCGAGCTGGTTGCCAGGGTAAAGGCACATATGGCAAGATATGACAGGCTTGTAGGTTCTAATCAGAAAAGCAACGATATTATTGAAATCCGCGGCATCCGCATTGACAAGACTGCAAGAAGAGTGATTGTAGACGGTGTGGAAAAGGCATTTACCGGAAAAGAATTTGATCTTCTCACCTTTTTGGCTGAGCACCCCAATCATGTTTATACCAAAGAGGAATTGTTCAGGGAAATCTGGGATATGGACTCTATCGGTGATATTGCCACTGTAACCGTGCACATTAAGAAAATACGTGAAAAGATCGAGTATGATTCTGCAAAGCCGCAGTACATCGAAACCATCTGGGGAGTAGGATACCGTTTTAAAGTATGAAATGCATATAATTAAGAGAAAGGTAAGAAACATCTGCATTGAAAAACATTATTTTTGAGGATGAACATATCCTGGTTGTCTATAAGCCGGCTGGAATTGCTACGCAGACGGCCAGAATCGGGCAGCAGGATATGGTCAGTGAGATTAAGAACTATCTGGCAAAAAAGCCTGAGCAGAGGGGGAAGGGAGAGCCTTACCTTGGAATTGTACACAGGCTGGATCAGCCGGTTTCCGGGATACTGGTATTTGCTAAGACAAAGCAGGCGGCGGCAGAGCTCAGCCGTCAGATAACAGGCGGGAAAATGCAAAAGTATTATTACGCGGTAATTTATGGCGCGCCTAAACAGGAGCAGGGCAGGCTTGAGAATTATCTTTATAAGGATGCAAAGACCAATCAGTCTCTGGTTGTGAAGGAGGGATTTCCAGATGCCAAAAAGGCTGTCCTTTATTACAAATTAATCAAAAAGCTGTTGGTGTTAGGAGAAAACACAGGCTTTGAAGATTATAAGGCAAATGCGTCCTCACGGGAGATTTCTCTTGTGGAAATCAAATTGATTACAGGCAGGCATCATCAGATCAGAGCACAGATGTCTTATGCGGATATGCCTCTGCTTGGAGATGGCAAATATGGAAATCAGAAATCCAAAGCTCTAAGTCAGGAGGCAGGATGCCGGAGCGTGGCGTTATGCGCCTATAAACTTGAATTTGAGCATCCTGCAACGAAACAAAAAATTACATTTGAAAAGCAGCCCGAAGGAGAGATTTTTCTTCCTTTCTTTACCAGAGGGATTTAAGGAAATTAAGGTCATATTTCATTTAAAATTACCCATACTACCAGTAGAAAATTGTTAAAAGCTGGCGAAGTGTGGGTGATTTTTTATGGATATATTTCATTTGACGGAAAAAGGGAAAAAATATTTGGCGGCGGCCGTAGTTATTTTTGTGGTTTACTTTGCCATGAAATATGTAAGCCCTATCGCTTCTCCCTTTATTTTTGCCTTTTTGCTGGCGGGAATCTTAAATCCGTTGGTAGAGAGGCTTCATAAAAAAATTAAAATACGGAAGGCTGTTATAACGGCTTTGATTTTGTTGATCGTATGCGGCGTAATTGTGACATTTGCGTGGCTGCTTATTTCGTGGCTGGTTGCCGGTGGAAGCCGCCTGGCTTCTCAAATGCCCTATTATCAGAAGGAATTGGGCATTTTCCTTGGGGACTGCTGTGATTTTATGGAAAAGGAGTTTGGCATAGACGGTGTTCAGATTGAAAATTTTGTTTTGGAGCAGGTAAGTGTCATGGTTGAAAATCTGGAAGTAAATGTTCTGCCAAAGGCCATGGGTAAATCGGTAGGCTATATGAAAAATATTGCCAGCTTCGGCGGCTTTATTGTAATTATGATCATTGCAGTTCTTCTGATCATGAAAGACTTTGATCACTATATAGAGAAGTTGAAGAAAGAAGACGATCTAAGAGGCGTCAGGGAGGTTGCAGGCAAGGTAATTGTGTATGTGAAGACATTTATAAAGGCTCAGTTGATCATTCTTTGTATTATCAGCGGGGTATGCGCCCTTACGCTTTCGCTAACCGGGATGCGGGGAGGGATTTTTTATGGACTTTTAACAGGATTTATGGATATGCTTCCTTTTATTGGTACAGGCATTATGCTGATTCCCCTTGCTCTTTTTATGTTGATAAATGGAAATGGCTGGCAGGCCCTGCTATGTTTGGGTTTATACGGAGTATGTGCTCTTATCAGGGAATTTTTGGAGCCAAAGCTGATAGGGGAGCGTGTAGGAGTGTGGCCGGTAGGCATTTTGTTTGCTGTTTTTGCGGGGATAAGGCTGTTCGGCGTGTGGGGAATTATCAAAGGACCGCTGGCTCTGGTAATTATCTGCGAGACCTGCAAGTATCTGTGGAAATCGGATAGAAACCGGGTGGAAGCCGGATAGAATATTTGCAGGAAAGGATTTTCCCTGTTATACTGATTTTGTTACTGTAAGGATGTATAGGGACAGGTGCAGAATTGCTGAAAAAAGCAGGAAATCTATTTACAACTGCATATTTGCTGCTGATATTTGGTGTATATCCTCTCTACATGAATCGAGGGTATGTGGATATAGGAGAGGCTAAATATCAGTTTTTTATTTACAGTTCTCTGGCGGCTGCCGGAATACTTGCACTGATAGGCGTGATGCTGTGGGTAAGGAATACCTGTTACAGAGTTAAGGGAAACGCTGCGCTCAGGATAGACTGGAATTGTTTGTCTGCAACAGATTTGTTTGTGATCATGTATGCCACAGGGATTTTTCTTTCCTACACATTTTCGGATTACCGAGAAGAAGCATTGTGGGGCGCAGAAGGCTGGTATATGGGGCTGGTGACGCTGCTTACCTTATGCGGGCTCTACTTCCTTGTATCCAGATGGTGGGATGGAAGCAAGGTTGTCTGGTATACAGCCATTATGGTGTCGGGGATAGTATTTATGTTTGGAATCCTGGACAGATTTTCTATTTATCTGATACCCTTAGAGGTGCGGCAGCCCTCCTTTATTTCTACGCTGGGAAATATTAACTGGTTTTGTGGGTATCTTTCCGTTCTTGCGCCTGTTGGTATCTGCAGATTTTTATTTTACAAAAAGAATTGGGAAAAATGGATCTACGGCGGTTATACAGTGATAGCATTTATGGCAGGCTTCTGCCAGGGAAGCAGCAGTATTTTTCTTTTCTGGGGAGCCCTGTTTTACCTGTTATTGTGGATCGCCATTAAAAAAAGAGCATGGTTTGGGGACTATTTCCTGCTGCTTTCTCTGTGGGGCTTTTCAGCCCAAGCAGTAAGGCTTATGAGGCTGATCATGCCGGATAGATATAATTATGACACAGACAATTTGTGCGCTTATCTGACAGATTCCAACTTTATGCTGCTTATGGGAATCGGCGCACTGATTGTCTATCTGTACCTTTGGGTTAAACAGAAGGGATGTTTTAGTGACAGCGCCTGGAAAAGCTTTCACAGGATCATGCTTATACTGCTGGCAGGCGGCATTTTACTCTGGCTGACAGCAGCTGTCTTAAATACCTGGGCAGGTATTCCGGGATTGGAACAGGCGAATGGACTTTTATTAAACGACGCATGGGGGAATGGAAGAGGGGCTGCTATTTTCAGCAGTCTGCAAATGTACAGAGAAATGCCGGTTCTTCATAAGCTGTTTGGGGCAGGGCCCGATTGCTTTTCAGCCTATGCCTATTCTTTGCCGGAGGTATCAAGGAGGCTTGGGGCTGCTTTTGGCAGCAGCAGACTGACTAACGCTCATAATGAGCTGCTTACCTGTCTGATAAACACAGGAGTTCTGGGAGTGTGCTTATATTTTGGCATTTTTGCTTCCTTTTTGAGAAGATGTATGGGGCTGGGAGAGAAAGATACTGATTTTTACATTTTTTCAATAAGTATTGTTTGTTATTTTTGTCATAATATGGTAAGCTTTGCACAAGTATTAAATATACCATTTCTGTTTTTATTGTTGGGAATGGGGGAAGCACAGAGAAGATATAATAGTTGACAAATCCTGAAATTTTGCCTACAATCATGGTACAATAAAAAATGCGGCAATGAAGAGGGTTAGTACATTCAGGAAGCCAGCAGAGAGAAAATCCTTTTCCGGTTAGATAAGGGAAAGTGCTGAAAGATTTTTTGGTGAAATGTCTGGAACCTGCCTTGGAGCTTTGTATGAACATGCAAACAGTGCATCAAAGTACAGCGTAGCACCGGCGTTAACGGTATAAAAGAGAGTGTCTTTGCGTAACACGAAGGTTATGTGATGCATTAAGCAGGGTGGTACCGCCGGATTCCGGTCCCTTTTAGGGCGGAAGGCGTGCCGCCCTTTTGAATACTCATTTATAAGCAAAGGAGAATGAAAATGGCTGAGAAGAAATTAGTGGAAGCAATCACATCCATGAGCGAAGATTTTGCACAGTGGTATACGGATGTGGTTAAAAAAGCAGAATTGATCGATTATTCTAATGTAAAGGGCTGTATGGTAATTAAGCCTGCGGGGTATGCCATCTGGGAAAATATCCAGAGAAGGCTTGATGAGAGATTCAAGGCTACAGGCGTTGAAAATGTATATATGCCCATGTTTATTCCTGAGAGCCTTTTGCAGAAGGAAAAGGATCACGTAGAAGGCTTTGCGCCTGAGGTTGCATGGGTAACCCATGGCGGCCTGACTCCGTTACAGGAGAGAATGTGCGTGCGGCCTACCTCGGAAACCTTATTCTGTGATTTTTATAAAGGCGACATTCACTCCTACCGTGATCTTCCAAAGGTTTATAACCAGTGGTGCAGCGTAGTGCGCTGGGAAAAGGAGACAAGACCCTTCTTACGTTCCAGAGAGTTCTTATGGCAGGAGGGCCATACCGCACATGCGACGGCAGAGGAAGCAGAGGAAAGAACAAAGCAGATGCTGAATGTGTATGCTGATTTTTGTGAGGAGGTTTTGGCAATTCCCGTTGTAAAGGGGCGCAAGACCGAAAAAGAAAAATTTGCGGGAGCGGAGGCTACCTATACCATAGAGGCTCTTATGCATGACGGCAAGGCGCTTCAGTCAGGCACCAGCCATAACTTTGGCGATGGCTTTGCAAAAGCATTCGGTATTCAGTTTACGGATAAGGATAATCAATTAAAGTACGTTCATCAGACTTCATGGGGAATGTCCACCAGAATTATTGGCGCTATTATCATGGTGCATGGAGATGATTCGGGTCTGGTACTGCCTCCTGAGATTGCGCCTACACAGGTGATGATCATTCCTATTCAGCAGAAGAAGGAAGGGGTACTTGAGAAAGCCTTTGAACTTCGTGACAGATTAAGCAATTTCCGTGTAAAAGTGGACGATAGCGATAAGAGTCCCGGCTGGAAATTCTCCGAACAGGAAATGCGCGGTATTCCCATGCGTGTGGAAATCGGCCCTAAGGATATTGAGGCAGGCAAGTGTGTGATCTGCCGCCGCGATACCAGAGAAAAAATAGAAGTGGCATTAGATAAGCTGGAGGAGACGGTTTCAGAACTGCTTCCTCAGATTCAGGCTGATATGCTTGAGAGAGCCAGAAAACATCTGGAGGCACATACCTATGTGGCAGAAAACAGAGAAGAATTTGAAAAAATCTTCTCAGAAAAGACCGGGTTTGTGAAAGCTATGTGGTGCGGTGAGACCTCCTGTGAAGAGGCAATTAAGGAGAATCTGGCAGTGACCAGCCGCTGTATGCCTTTTGAGCAGGAATGCCTGTCCGATGCCTGTGTTTACTGTGGAAAACCTGCTAAAAAGATGGTATACTGGGGAAGAGCATATTAAAGACAGGGAACTTACGAATGCAAGAAAAGATTGTGATACAATTACCTGAAAAAGTAAAATATATCATAAGCACAATTACCAAAGCCGGCTACGAAGCGTATGCAGTAGGCGGCTGTATTCGTGATTCCATTTTAGGCAGGATTCCCGATGACTGGGATATTACCACTTCTGCGGAGCCCTGCCAGATAAAGGAGCTTTTCAGGCGCACCATAGATACCGGGATTCAGCATGGGACAGTTACGGTTATGCTGGATAAGGAAGGTTTTGAGGTAACAACCTACCGCATTGACGGCGAATATGAGGACAGCCGGCATCCTAAGGAGGTTACTTTTACCGCTGATCTGATAGAAGATTTAAAGCGGAGAGATTTTACCATCAATGCCATGGCTTATAATGATGAGACGGGACTGGTAGATGCATTTGGCGGCAGGAAGGATATGGACGAGAAGGTGATCCGCTGTGTGGGAAATCCCAGAGAACGGTTTACGGAGGACGCCCTCCGCATGATGAGGGCAGTGCGCTTTTCCGCCCAGCTGGGGTATCGGATTGAAGCAGAAACCTTAGCGGCGATCAGGGAGCTTTCTCCTAATCTGGTGCATATCAGTGCAGAGAGAGTGCAGATGGAGCTTGTAAAGCTGGTGACATCCCCCCATCCTGAAAATCTTCGGATTGCTTATGAAGCAGGAATTACCGGAATTGTTCTGCCGGAATTTGATTTGTGCATGGAAACGGAGCAGATCAATCCTCATCACTGTTATAATGTTGGGGAGCATATTTTAAGGTCTATGCAGGCAGTCAGGCAGGATAAGATACTGCGTCTTGCGATGTTGTTTCATGATATTGGAAAGCCCAGGACAATTACAGTGGATGATAAGGGTGTTTATCATTTTCATGGGCATCCGGCTGTTTCAGAGGAGATGGCCCGAAATATTTTAAGGAGGCTGAAATTTGACAATCATACCATTTATATGGTGACAAACCTGGTTAAATTTCATGATTATAATGTTGAGCCCGGAGAAAAATATGTGCGGCGGGCAATCATGAAGATCGGGGAAGATATTTTCCCTCTTTTGCTTGATGTGAAAGAAGCGGATTTGCAGGCCCAGAGTACCTACCTTAAAAAGGAAAAGGAAGAGAAACTGAAAGCAGTCCGTCAGGTTTATAAACAGATTGTTGCAGATAATCAGTGTGTATCCTTAAAAACCCTTGCAATTACAGGAAAGGATCTGATAGAGGAAGTGGGTATGCAGCCCGGCCCAAAGATTGGGGAAATGCTTAAAAAGCTATTGGATGTGGTGATTGAAGATCCGGCACAAAATAACAGGGAAAATCTGTTAAGATTGGCTTTAGAAATTAAGTAATACTTTATAGCGGTTACTCATATGATAGGATATGACACAAATTGGGGGTAATCGCTGTGAATGACAGAAGCGTCAGTCTGCTGGACAATTATGATATAGAGGTGCTTCGGACCTGGAAGGGACGGGGCGCTATTCTTTGTGAAACCAGCCAGGGTATTCTTATACTGAAGGAGTATGCCGGGCATAAGGAAAAAGTGGTTTTTCAGGATGCGCTGCTTACCCTGGTAAAGGAAAATGGATTTAAGAATGTGGAAAGTATCCTTAAGAATAAAGAAAAGGAGCTTATTACCCAGGATCAGGAGGGGAATTTTTATATTCTTAAAACATATTTTGAAGGCAGGGAATGTAATGTAAGAGATATGGAGGAATGCAGATGGGCGGTGCAGACGCTGGCAAAGCTGCATAGCGTATCCCACATAACAAAAGCCCTGCCGGGAGGCTTATCCCCTCATCCTGCACATATGGAATTTGAAAAGCATAACAGGGAATTGCGGAAGGTCAGAAAGTTCTTAAAAGGAAGAAGTCAGAAGACAGATTTTGAAATCTGCCTGATGAAGCACTATGATTATTTTTTTAATCTGGCTTTGCAGATCACGGAAGAGCTGCGATTTTACCAAAATGAGAAAGAAACCCACTTTGTCTGCCATGGGGACTATCAATATCATAATATCATTGTCTCAGGCACGGAGATGAATCTGATAAATTTTGAAAAATGCCTGTTTGACAGCCCTGTCAGGGATCTGTATCTTTTTATGAGAAAGCTGTTAGAAAAAAGCGGATGGGCAGAAAATGTGGGTTTTGATCTGGTAAATGCCTATCACAAGATAAGACCAATGGAAAAGGAGGACTACAGGCAGCTGTATTATCGTCTGGCTTACCCGGAAAAATTCTGGAAGATAGTAAATTTCTATTACAATTCAGGCAAAGCCTGGATACCGGGCAAAAATCTGGAGAAGCTTGGCAAAGTAACAGAGCAGGAAAAGGATAAACAGATTTTTCTGGAAAAGTTTAAGAACAGATATGGAGTATAGCTACTTTTGTATTTGCTTCTTTTCACTTACGTGATATACTTTGTGTAAGATAAATTGTATGAGGTATAAAAATGATAAAAAAACAAAAAATACAAAGGATAATAAAACCGATGCTGTGCGGACTGTGCCTGGTACTTACAGGATGCAGCGCTGCCAGTCTTGCACAGGAGTCTACCTTTGAAAGTGCTTACGAAAATGGCGCTCAGGAAGAAAAGATAGATATTTATACCTCTGCGGCCTCTGTGATCATTAAAGCTGTCAATGAAGAAGATCAGACCGTCAGCATGTATCTGGTTGACCGCAATGAAAGCAGAGATTTCAGCTATAATGGCGCTACGATAGTGCAGGATAAATTTGGAAGCGCTATGACCATAGGGCAGCTGACACCCGGAGATATTGCGGAAATTACCTATAACAGTGAGCTTGAAAGAGCAGGCTCTATTACCCTTTCACCGGAGGCCTTTAGCTATGAAGGTGTGGAGAAGTATAGCCTGAATGCAGGAAACGGTAGCGTTACTATTGGTGACGAGACCTTTAGTATTGGCAGTAATGTGATGGTATTTTCAGATGGCCGGTCCATTGATATTTCCCAGATTATCCATCAGGATGTGCTTACTTTCCGGGGAAAAGGGCATAATATTATGAGTATTACGGTGGATAAAGGCCATGGATATCTGGAGCTTAAAAATGATGAGGCAGTTTTGGGAAGCTGGATCGAGGTTGGACAGGCTGCCATCTGCCAGATTGAACCGGATATGCTGATCACTGTTCCTGAGGGAAGCTATACCATCCGAATTACAGGAACCGGCATAGAAGAAGTCAGGGAAGTGGCAATTAACAGAAATAAGGAGACGGTTTTGGATCTTGGGGATATTAAAGTACAGGAACCGCAAACCGGTATTGTGGTATTTGATGTTACACCGGATACAGCCACAGTTTATGTAGATGATGAAGAAGTAGATGCAGCCTATTCGGTTAAGGTACCTCTGGGACTCCATCTGGTAAGGGCAGAGGCCTCTGGATATGAATCGCTTTCGCAGTATTTTAAGATAGAGGCAGGAAAAAATAAAGTCACAATGAAGCTGGAGGAAGAATCCACTGTATCAGGCAATAGCTTTGCTTCAACAGAGAAAGAAAGCGGTAAGCTTACGATCGAAGCGCCGGAGGGTGTGGAGGTATATCAGGATAATCTGTATATGGGAATAGCGCCGGTTACTTATGTAAAGACAGCCGGAGAGCATACGATCACTCTGCGAAAGACAGGCTACATTACCAGAAGCCATACGATTTTTGTTACAGATGACGACAATGATGTAACCTATGCTTTCCCGGATCTGGACCCTGTGGATGGTCAGAGCACAGTCAGCGGCAATAATGTTAACGGGGCGTCTGCCGGACAGACAGTCAGCGGAAACAGCACCGGAGAAACAGTTAGCGGTAATTCGGTAAGTGGTAATTCTATCACCGACAGTGCCAGGTGAGTAAGGAGACTTAAAGATAAAGGACAAAAACCCTTAAAAACCGCATAAAAGAGCAAATATGCCTTGACAAATATAGCCAAAAACGATATATATAGATATAGAAGTTTCAAAAGAGACATCTGGGAAAAAAACACTCATATCAAGAGGAGGAGTTCGAAATGAACAAAACAGAGTTAGTAGCAGCTATGGCAGACCAGGCTGGTTTATCCAAGAAGGATGCAGAGAAAGCTTTAAAGGCTTTTACTGATGTTGTATCAGCAGAATTAAAGAAAGATGGAAAGGTTCAGTTAGTTGGTTTTGGTACTTTTGAAGTATCTAAGAGAGCAGCCAGAGAAGGCAGAAATCCTCAGACAGGCGAGGTTATGCCTATTGCAGCTTCCAAGGCTCCTAAATTCAAAGCTGGTAAGGCTTTAAAGGATATGATCAACGCGTAAGATCAAGTATCTTAAAGGACCTGCATTTTTGCAGGTCCTTTTTACGTACGGGAAAGGAAATAAATATGAGATTGGATAAATACTTAAAGGTTTCACGGTTAATTAAGAGAAGAACGGTTGCAAATGAAGCCTGCGACGCTGGCAGAGTTCTTATTAATGATAAGCCGGCCAAGGCTTCCGCCAATGTGAAGGAAGGGGATACTATTACCATTGCCTTTGGAAACAAGGAGGTAAAGGTAGAGGTTTTAAGTGTACAGGAAACGGTAAAGAAGGAAGAGGCAAAAGAATTATTCCGCTATATATAAATTGAAAATGTTAGTCTATAAATTCCGGTCCCTTAATATAATCTTTTAGAGAAGACTGTATCAGAAGATGACAGATTGATAAATCAATAGATTTTTATTGGCGGAATGGAGGATTAACATGGAAGATCTGACAAATGTAAATAAGCGGGCGCATAAGCTGATACTGAATAATAGAAGATCATGTAATTTAACAGGGGTAAATGATGTCCTGTCTTTTGACGAAAACGAGATTATTCTGGAAACAGATCAGGGAATGCTGATGATAAAGGGAAACGAACTCCATGTGAACAGGCTTACCTTAGATAAGGGAGAGGTTGATATTGACGGAAGGATCGACAGCTTTACTTATTCGGAGCAGTCCGGCATGGGGGCTAAGGGAGAGTCCCTGCTTAGCAGATTGTTAAAGTAGGTGCTTATGAGCCAAAATATTGTAAATGAAATGACTTTTTTTCTGCATTCCTTTTTGATGGGGATTCTTATTACCTTTGTGTATGATGGATTTTTAATATTGCGCCGCCTGATCCGGCACAGCCTGTTTCTGATTTCTCTGGAGGATATGATTTTCTGGATTGCCTGTGCCATAGGCGTATTTTATATGCTTTACGAAGAAAATAACGGGATTCTGCGGTGGTTTGCGGTGCTTGGAGCAACCATGGGAATGATCCTGTACAAAATCAGCGTCAGTTCTCTGATAGTTAATGTTATGTCAACTATAATAGAGCGTGCCGCCCGTGTTATCTATCGCATATTTTGCTTTTTGTTTAAACCCTTTAGATTTATAGGCAAAAAGACAGGCTATATTTGCAAGGATTTTTCAGGAAAAGGAAGAAAAGCTTGCAAATGTTTGAAAAACAAGTTGACGGGCAGGCTTAAATTACTTAAAATAATATTATGTAAACGTTAAATAACTATTATGCCCTAAAGGGCAGATAGCAGAAATGAGGAAATTATGGCAAGGAAAGTTGCTTACAGGAAAAAGCGTCAGAATCGTTTTGGTATGTTTCTGGTTTCCGTTGTTGTAATCATGTTGCTTTTGGTGGTGGCTTTTAACAGTATAGATCTGATGGCCAAAAAAGAAGCTTATCAGCATAAAGAAGCAGCTCTTTTAGAGCAGATTGCAGCGGAGGAAGAACGTGCCCAGGAAATAGAAGAGTTTGAAAAATATACCCACACCAAGAAATATGTGGAGGAAGTGGCAAGGGATAAGCTTGGGCTGGTATATGAAGGTGAAATTTTATTTAAGGATGAAGATTAAAAGGTGTTCCTAAGGTTAAGATAACTTGAGGGCACCTTAAATTTTTTGTCAAAATATTTTCTGTTTTTGCTTCCTGCTTTTGACAAACTGTTTACCGGCAGTTTTGTATAATATTCCATTACAGGAGGAAGCGGTCATATGAAAAAGCAAATATCCGGCGAAAGAGAAGAGTTTAACAGTATACTTCCGGAATATGGCAGAAGAAAGCTGCTTACTTATGCGGATTCTATCAGAGAATTGGCAGAAAGCTTCAAGGAAACGGAAAATAACAGAGAAGACATATTTAGTGAAGATGGAACCGACAGGAAAGATTACATATGGCAGAAGCGCTTGAATGAAAATAAAGACCTGATGGTAGAGCATTTGGAAGAGATGGCCAAGATCATGACTCATCTTGCTGAGGAAGCCAGAAGATGCGTGCCCATGGGAGAACGGCGGTTTAAGCAGATAGCCCATGCTCTTCGGGAAGTGGATATTCAGCTTAAAAACCTGTATTTGATTGAAAACGAAATGGGACGAATCGAAGTGTCTCTTACAATGAGAACCATAAAGAAAAATAATCTCTCCTCAGAGGAGCTTGGGGATTTACTGTCAGTTCTTTTAAATATGCGGCTGACAAGCGCCCAGGACAATGCTTTCTTTATAGGGGGAGACTGGCAGACCTTCTATTACGTGGAGGAGGCAAGGTTCCATGTACTTACAGGAGTGGCTAAGGCGGTAAAGGAGACAGAGAAAATATCAGGGGACAACTATGCTTTTTTTGAAACGGAAACGGGAAATCTTACAGCAGTACTGTCTGATGGCATGGGCTCCGGAGATAAAGCCTGTAATGACAGTACTATGGTAGTGGAGCTGATGCAGAAATTTCTGGAAGCAGGATTTCAAATGGAAATGGCAATACAGATGATCAACAGCGCGCTGCTTACAGGAGGAGAAAATTCCAATATGTCTACTCTGGATCTTTGCAGCATGGACCTTTACAGCGGAGAATGTCGTTTTGTGAAGGTGGGAAGCGCCTGTTCTTATATTAAAAGGCAGCACCTGGTGGACAGGATATCTTCGGGGAATCTGCCTCTTGGTATCTTCCAGAAGCCGGATATGGAGGCAGTGGGAAGAACACTGATGGATGGGGATTATATTGTTATGGTTTCGGACGGTGTGCTGGACGCTCTTTCTCAGGGAATTGGAGAGGACATGCTTTCAGAGCTGATCGGCAGTACAAATCTGGAGAATCCGGGCGAAATGGCTAATGCCATATTAAACTTCTGTATCCATCAATGCAGAGGACATATAAGGGATGATATGACGGTTCTGGTCATCGGAATCTGGAAAAAAGAGGGATGACTCTTTATTTTTTCTGAAAATTCCGTTATATTATAAAGTATGATAAAAAAAGTACTGGATTACAGCAACAAATACGGAATGATTGAACCGGCAGATACTATTATAGCCGGAGTTTCAGGAGGCGCAGATTCTGTCTGCCTCCTTTTCATGCTGCTTGAAATCAGAAAACAGATTCCCTTTACCCTTAAGGTGGTACATGTGAATCATGGAATCCGTAAGGAGGCACAGGCAGACGCCTGTTTTGTAAGGGATCTGTGCAGACAGTGGGAGCTTCCCTTTGAGCTGGTGGAGATCAACATTAAAGAAAGTGCAAGGGAGCACGGAGTTTCTTTGGAGGAAGAGGGAAGGCGGGTACGTTATGAGGCGTTTGCCCGTGTGCTTGGAGAGGAAGAGGGTAAGATAGCGGTTGCCCATAACAGCAACGACAGGGCAGAGACCATGCTGTTTCATCTGTTTCGCGGCACAGGACTTACCGGGGCCAGCGGAATCCGTCCGGTAAACGGGAAAATTATCCGGCCTCTTTTATGCCTTAGAAGAAGTGAAATAGAAAAGTGGCTTGCAGACCGGGAAATTCCTTACTGTACTGACAGTACTAATGAGCAGGATATTTATACCAGAAACCGGATCAGACACCACATTCTCCCTTATGCGGAGAAGGAAATATGTAAGGGTGCGGTGGTCAATATGAACCGGTCGGCAGATCAGCTGCTTGAGGCGGAAGAATATATCAGCAGGCAGACCAAAGGGGCCATGGAAAGATGTGTACAGACAGGTGATCAGGGCGGAACCGTGATCAGGATACCTGAGTTTTTAAAAGAAGATGAATACCTTCGGGGGCGTATTTTACTTGCCTGTGTAGAAAAGGCGGCAGGATGCAGAAAGGATATTACCTCCCTTCATATTAAAAGTATTGCATCGCTTTTTGAGGGAAAAGGATGTAAGGAGCTTCACCTGCCTTATAATCTTGTGGTTTATAAAGAATATGATGTGGGTATGATACAAAAGAAGGAGACAGGCAGAAATGCAGATTTCTGTAAGGAACAGCCAGGGAAGGAATATCAGGTGACGGCGCCGTCAGTTTTAGAAGTGCCAGGGATTGGAAGAGTGGAATTTACAGTGTTTCCAAAGCAATATTCTCAAAATATTCCAGAAAAAACATATACGAAATGGTTCGATTATGATAAAATATCTTCGACTTTGATGTTGAGGACAAGGAAAAAGGGAGATTACCTTACGATCAATGGCAGGATGGGGCATAAATCCCTGCAGGATTACTTTGTAAATGAAAAGGTTCCCAGACAGGAGAGAGACAGAATTTATTTGCTTACGGATGCTTCCCATGTTTTATGGATACCTGGATTTCGTATCAGTGAATACTACAAGGTAGACGAAAATACCCGGATGATTTTGCAGGTAAGCATTTTGGATAAAGACTTAAGCTACGAAAGGAGTTGTAAGAATGGCTGAAAAAATCAGAGTATTGCTTTCTGAGGAGGAAGTAGATGCGAAAATTAAGCAGATTGGAGAGCAGATCAGCAAGGATTATGCAGGCAGGCAAGTGCATCTGGTTTGCGTGTTAAAGGGCGGGAGCTTTTTTATGTGTGAACTGGCAAAAAGGATCACGGTGCCTGTTTCACTGGATTTTATGTCAGTTTCCAGCTATGGAAGCGAAACCAAGTCAAGTGGTGTGGTTAAGATCGTAAAGGATCTGGATGAGCCTTTGAAAGGGAAGGATGTCATTGTCATAGAAGATATTGTGGATTCAGGGCGTACCTTAAGTTATCTTCTTGAAATGCTTAAAGACAGAGGGCCGGCAAGTTTAAGACTGTGTACTTTATTAGACAAGCCGGAGCGAAGGGTCAGAGATGTTAAGGTGGATTATACCGGTTTCCAGATTCCCGACGAGTTTGTGGTAGGATATGGACTGGATTATGATCAGAAATACAGAAATCTTCCCTATATTGGAGTAGTAGAATTTGAGTAAATAAAGACAAAACCGGAGCTTTCCGGTAAGAGAGGTAGCAACATTGAATAGGAAAAATCGAGGTTATAACGCATATTTTGTGCTTGTGCTGCTTTTGATGGCACTGCTTATCATACCAAGTCTTTTAGACAGCGGCCGTGTAGAGTATACCAGAGGTGAATTGATCCGGGATCTGGAAGATGGCACGGTAGTATACGCAAGTATTTCTCCCAGCAGGGAAACGCCTACAGGTGAAGTGGATTTTGTTTTAAGTGATGGACCCAATAAGACATTATATGTAACAGATGTGTCAGAAATTGAACAGCTCCTTATTTCCTACGGAATCGATCCGGAGGTAAAAAAGGTACAGGAAGAAAGCTGGTTTCTGACCAGTGTATTTCCGGTTCTTCTTGCCATTGTTGTCATGGTATTTTTCTTTGTGATGATGAACAGCCAGAATTCGGGCGGCAACAGTAAAATGATGAATTTTGGCAAGAGCAGGGCAAAGCTCTCTACGGGAGACATGAAGATTACCTTAAAGGATGTAGCCGGTTTGAAGGAAGAAAAGGAAGAACTGGAAGAAATCGTGGAGTTTTTAAGAGAGCCGGCCAAGTTTACCAAGGTGGGAGCCAGAATACCGAAAGGCGTTCTTTTAGAAGGTGCACCCGGTACTGGCAAGACCTTGCTGGCCAAAGCCATAGCGGGAGAGGCAGGAGTGCCATTCTTCAGCATTTCCGGTTCGGATTTCGTTGAAATGTTCGTAGGTGTAGGCGCATCCAGAGTCCGTGATCTTTTTGAGGAAGCCAAAAGGCATTCGCCCTGTATTGTGTTTATCGATGAAATTGATGCAGTGGCAAGACGCCGGGGTACCGGTATGGGCGGCGGACATGATGAGAGAGAACAGACCTTAAATCAGCTTCTTGTAGAGATGGATGGTTTTGGGGTGAATGAAGGAATCATTGTGATGGCGGCTACTAACCGTGTTGATATTTTAGACCCTGCGATTCTGCGTCCCGGACGTTTTGACAGAAAGATCAGCGTAAACAGGCCGGATGTAGGCGGAAGAGAGGATATTCTTAAAGTACATGCAAAGAATAAGCCCCTTGCGGAGGATGTTGACTTAAAACAGATTGCCCAGACCACAGCCGGTTTTACCGGGGCGGATCTCGAGAATCTTTTAAATGAAGCATCTATTGCGGCGGCTAAGGAAAACAGAAGCTATGTGATGCAGGAGGATATTAAGAAATCTTTCATCAAAGTAGGTATTGGCGCTGAAAAGAAAAGCCGAATTATCACAGATAAAGAAAAAAAGATCACAGCCTACCATGAAGCAGGCCATGCAATTTTGTTCCATGTATTACCTGATGTGGGACCGGTTTATACGGTTTCCATTATTCCTACAGGTCTTGGAGCTGCCGGTTATACAATGCCCCTTCCGGAAAATGATGATATGTTCATTACGAAGGGAAAGATGCTGCAGGACATTATGGTGTCTTTAGGCGGAAGAATTGCGGAGGAAATTATTTTTGATGATATTACCACCGGTGCTTCCAGTGATATTAAAAAAGCTACCAAGGCAGCCAGGGATATGGTGACCAGATATGGTATGTCTGAGAATATAGGCGTTATTAATTATAACAGCGATGATGATGAGGTGTTTATTGGCAGGGACCTTGCCCATACGAAGAGTCACAGTGAACTGATCTCCGGAGAAATTGACAGAGAGGTAAAGAAAATCATCGATGATTGCTACAGCAAGGCGAAAGCAATTATTTCAGAGCATATGGAAGTTCTCCATAAGTGTGCGCAGCTTCTTCTTGAAAAGGAAAAGATTGGAAGAGAGGAATTTGAGGCGCTGTTTGACCGGAAGGATGCTTCGGCGGAAGCCATATCCAGCAATTAATTGTTAAAAATGCACAAAAATAGCATTTAAAAATTGTAATATTTATGAATCGTGAGTATTTACGTAAAATGAGGGGTATGCTATTATACTACTTGTAACCCCCCCAATACATTATATAGTTTTTTGCTATACCCCATAAGAAAGAAATA
>USJG01000013.1 GCA_900554925.1 uncultured Lachnospiraceae bacterium | reverse complement strand
GTGCCATTGGTGCCCTGATAAGAAGCCAGCTCATCACTTAAGGAGGTATTTTCCTCTGTCAGCTTCTGTACCCTCTGCTCCAGTTCATCTATGGTAGCAGTTTTGCCGTCTAACTGCTCACTTACTGCACGCAGTTCATTATTGATCTCCGCCTTGGCGCTTTGAACGCGTCCGGGCAGAATTAAAAAACATGCTATCGCCACGCCGATGATCACGCCGATCCCCAGATTGAGCAGAGAAGAAACCCCTTTTGGCTCCTTCATATTTACCGGCTGAATGATCGTTTCATTTCCGCTTTGGTAACGTATTACCTTATCAGATGCTGCCTTCTTTTTCGGCATATTTTTCGCAGCGTCTTCAGGCATCAGCATATGCTCCACTTCTTTCAGATAACGCAAAGTGGTGGTATTGTTGGTGTCTATCTGACAGCATTTATGCAGTTCCTTCTGGGCCTTTTCCCACTCCTCAGAGTTAATATAAAGAAGTGCCAGAAGCTGATGGGCGCGCACATACTTGGGATTATAGGAAAGCACTTTCTTTAACTGTATGACAGCCAGATCCTTACTGTCCTGATAGCAGTAAAGCAGCGCCTGATTATATTTCTTAATGGTTTGATTGATCGCATCCAGTCTTGCCTGATTGGTCTGTATCATATCAATATAATCATCTGCTATGTTCTTCTTGGGACGTAAGTTCTTGCTGATAACCCATTCACTTAAGGCGTCAACCACTTCGCCCATCTCAAAATATACAAGTCCCAGCAGGTTTCTTGCATCTATATTATTTTTATTTAATTTTAAGCTTTGCCGCAAACTTACAATTGCACCGGATAAATCCCTTACTGTGGCCTTTTCCAGTCCCTCATTATAAAAACGGTTCGACAGGAACATAATTCTTTTATAAAGAGATACATCCACACCACAGCTTGTACAAAAATCGTGTTCAGATAAACGGCATCCGCAATTATAACAAATCATGCCGCTTCTCCTTATTCGTCTTCTGCTTTCGTCTTTTCCGCCATCTTGATCAATATATCAGCCATATCGGTTAAATCCTGATTATATATGGCTTCTTCCGCATCCTCAACCTCAAGGCTGGGATGAAATTTCTTTAATTCCTCTTCAAAATCAATCATCCTGCATTCTCCTTACGAGGGTCTTCATCTGCCCTATCAAATACAATGACCCGACAATATAAATCACGTCTGTGCTTTTCCTGTTATCCTCAAGATGCAGATACGCTTTCCCGGCATTTTCGTGAAAGTTGCAGGTTAATTTATATTGTCTCCAGATACCTTTAAGTCTATCTATGGAAGCACTTCTGTCTGTTTGAAGAACGGTCACTGCGATTTCGTCAAAAAGCACTGACTCTGCAATTTGCCGGATCATTGCCTCATACTGCTTGTCCGAGACCACACCGAATAATAAAAATCTTCTGCCCCTGCATCCGTCCCGTCTGACCGTGTCTAAAAATGCTTCGATTCCATCTTCATTATGGGCGCCGTCTAAATAAACGCCAGGCAGGATCTCCTCCATTCTCCCCGGCCAGCTGGCTGCCCTGAGGCCTTCCCTGATCACTTCCGGCGTAATCCTATGGTCAGAAAGCGCCTGCACGGCGGCAACCGCCAGAGACGCGTTTTCAACCTGATACAGCGCAGTCGTATTCAAAGACAGGCTAACATAATTATAATAACCAGTATCAAGGGAAAAATCAATGCTTTTATTTTTTATATTCACATTCAAAATATTGCTTTTTCCGATGATAACCGCAGGGCTTTTGGTTCTTTTGGCATATTCAGTCAAAACTCCTGTGCTCTCCGGTCTTTTATCGACAAAAATTACAGGTACGCCGGGTTTCATGATGCCTGCCTTTTCAGCCGCGATCTCCTCAATGGTATTTCCCAGATACTGCATATGGTCATAACCGATTTCTGTTATCACGCACAGGTCGGGCTTTACACAGTTAGTGGCGTCCAGCCTGCCTCCGAGACCTGTTTCCAGAATAATAAAATCAGGGTTTTTTTCCTTAAAATACAGCATTGCCATTAAAAATAAAAATTCAAAATAAGAAGGGTGATGCAGATTTTTTTCACTGGCGTGGACAGCACTTTCCTTTACTCTTTCAAAGATGTCCGTAAATTCCTCTTCGGAAATCATTTCATTTCCTATACTGATTCTCTCCCTTATGGTTTCCAGATGGGGAGAAGTAAACATCCCCACACGATAGCCGGCCTTTATAAGAATTGAACGCAAATAAGCACAAACGGAGCCTTTTCCGTTTGTGCCTGCCACATGAATCATTCTGCTCTCCACACTGCCTGTAAGGAGCTTCAGCATTCTTTCTGTATCTTCAATGGTATTTTTTCCTGCAAATTTTGGTATATCTGAAATATATTTTTCTGCCTCTTGGTATGTGCTCATAATTTTCCTTTTGCTTCTCAAAATTATTATTTTCCGGCAATTCATCTTAAAAGGTCAGGAATAAGCAATCACACTGCTTTCGATCATACCTCTTGACTGGAAATATTTCATAAAACAGGTACTGTGTTCTACAGGCATCTGCGCCTGAGCAAGGCTCACCACCGTGCCCCGGTAAATATTGCCGCTGACTACGATCTGGGAGCCCTGACCTTTTGCCACCAGCTCTTCTAACCTCTTAAGCTCCTGTCTTGTTTCCTTAAGTTCCACCCCTAATGCCTTCAACCGGCCTTCAATTTCCTTTGACTTCTTTTCCAGAATAAGGGAATAATTTGAACCGGCAGTTTTTTTCTTGCGGATAATCTCCGCTGCCTGATCTGAAAGCTCTTTCATCTCATTTAACAGGGAGCTTTCCCTTGTTTTGGTATTTTGAAGCTTTAAGTAAGTTTCCTTTTCACATCCGGCATGGACTACTGTGCGAACCTCTGCCTCATTTCCTATTTCTGTGGCGCTTATTCCCATCATAGCATGGGTGTACCCACCTATGATCGCTCCCTTTTTGCCGGTAAGAAGAACATTTCCATCAGCCGATATTCTGGAATTTAAAATAATATTTGCCTGAACATTGCCGCCTGCCATCACCACTGTATGTTCAATAAAATCCGCATAGATATTGCCTCTTGCCGAAATCTTAGCTCTCTGGGCCCCTTGAATGCCCCGGCTTAAAATAATATCTCCGCCGGCAAACAGGTTAACTGCTTCGACTGTCCCTTTAATTTCAATGTTTCTCCCAGCTCTTATTACCACGCCGGCCTCCACATTTCCATTAATGACAATATCGCCAAAAAACTCAACTTTTCCGGTGATCAAAGTAACATCCCCATTAATTTCATGAAGATTCTGAATATCGATCCTGCCATTTTTAAACTCAATTTTACCGTCCTTTTGAGCCAGATAAATATCAGGATTCTCCTCCGTATACACGGACTGCCCCTTAAGCGGCGGAATTTCCCTGACCTTTCTGGCCTGCAGGGGTCTTCCTTTAATATCATAACCGTCCTGGCCGATTTTAGCGTGGTGGTAAATCGCAACCACATCGCCCTTATGGACATTTTGGAGGGTGCTCATGTTGGTATAATCTACCTTGCCATTGTCTAAAACTTTGGGGGTTTTATACTGTTCAGGGTCAAATTTATACTCAAAATAACCGTCATTCCCTTCTATGGCAGCCTGCCCCTTTGCAACAACAATTTCACGCTCGTATACCCGCTTTTTGATCATCGCCGCAAGATTGGAATGGTGATACCCTTCCTTAACACCATTTTTTTCAAGAAAATCTGTCAGCTCCTCCATGGTGTAATTTTCTTTGCCTGCCCCAGGCGGCATGAGATAAAGCCATGCGCACATGTCATCCTCTGAAATCTTTACATAGGAACCATTTTCTTCTATTTTAAGAGGCGTTAAGTTTGTTTCATCAATAATATCCTGTAAAATCTGTCCTTCCGGGAATGCTTCGGGCGAAGACTGTTCCTTTTCCTCCGCCTGGCCAGCGTCTTCCATGGTCAGCGCCTCCAGTTCTCTGCGAAACTCGGCAATTTCTTCCTGTGAGAAAAATTCTTTGCTGCTGCCCATCCTATCCCTCCCTTTTTACTTGCTGGGGCTGCCAGCCTTCAACTGGATAAATCCATAATTTTCCAGAGTGCGCATATAGACTGTCAGTCGCTCATACAGCGGATCGGCCTTCTGGCCAAACTCCTTTTGTACCAGCTGCGCAATATCATAAACTGAAAGCTTTCCGTCTATTAAAGGCCAGATAAAGCTTCCAAACTCTTCCAGATGCACCTGGGAAACTTTTGGCTTCTTAAACAGCTTTTGCGCAAGCCTGTTAAATAAGCCCTTATTTTCCACAAAAACAGTTACTTTTCCCATCTCGTCCTGCTGCCATTTAAACTTCCCTGCGCGCAGCGGAATCAAATCTAAATAGTTCTCTGATCTGCTAACCTTTCCTGCCATTTGCTTTTTCCTTACCTGCGTTTGCAAACTTAAACACACAGCCAATCATTATAAGAAGTAAAATAATGCCGCCCACGATTCCTGTATTGACAGTGTCTGATAGATCAATCTTGTCTGCCACCTGTGCCACTGCCAGAATTGCCAGCAGAATACCAACCAGACCTTCCCCTGCGATCAGACCGGAGCAGAACAATATCCCCGCGCTGGCATCCTGATTCTTTTCTCTGGACACCTGCTTCTTGTCTGCAAACCACCGGATGACACCTCCCACCATAATGGTGGAGCTAAGCTCCAGGGGCAGATATAAACCAATGGCAACCGGCAAAACCGAAATCCCTAAAATTTCAATAACAATGGCGATAAATACCAGCGCCCAGGGAAGGTTGCCATTCATCACACCCTCCACGATCATTTTCATCAGGGTTGCCTGGGGCGCAGACAATTCCGCCGAGCCAAATCCCCAGGCAGAATCCAGAAGAACAAGGACGCCGCCAATGGTAAAGGCTGAAATTACCGCGCCAATCAGCTCACCGATCTGCTGCTTTCTGGGAGTTGCTCCCAAAATGTAGCCTGTCTTTAAATCCTGTGAGGTGTCTCCTGCCATGGCAGCAACAATACAGATCACCGATCCGATGGCAATAGCTCCCATCATTCCATGAGCCTTGTTATCTCCCGTTGCTTTTAAGCACAGGGTTGCAAACAGCAAAGTTGCAATAGCCATACCGGAAACCGGATTATTACTGCTTCCTACAATTCCAACCATTCTTGAGGAAACTGTTGCAAAGAAAAAGCCAAAAAGCACAATAAGCGCCGCCCCAAGGATCGTAACCGGTATCTGAGGCAGCAGCCAGATAGCCAGGATCATAACCAGTATGCCCACCGCAATAAAACGCATATCCAAATCCTGCTCTGTCCTTACCTGCTTATCCGACTTACTTCCTTTCATTCCCTTAATGGCATCCGCAAATGCCTTTACGATCAATGGCATGGATTTAATAAGGCTGATAATACCGCCTGCCGCCACTGCTCCGGCGCCGATGTAACGAATATAGTTGCTCCAGATTTCGCTGGATCCGCCTGTTTCATAAAGGGCAGCAATCGTATCTGTTCCCGGATAAAGCACCGTATCCGCACCAAAGGTCACAATCGCCGGAATCAGCACCAGCCATCCTAACAGTCCGCCTGCAAACATATAGGACGCAATCTTTGGCCCACAGATATATCCCACACCTAAAAGGGCCGGATAAACTTCCGCTGAAACCTCCGTCTTAAATGAATTTATCCGGGCGGTGATAACGCCGGGAACGATTTTGATTCCATCTACAATAAATTTAAATACCGCCGCAAGGCCCATTCCCGCAAACACCGTCGCTGCGCTGGCTCCGCCTTCTTCTCCTGCCAAAAGCACCTCCGCGCAGGCTGTCCCCTCCGGATAGGGCAATATGCCATGCTCCTTTACAATAAGCGCATTCCTAAGAGGCACCATAAACAGTACGCCCAAAATGCCGCCGCACAGAGCAATGAGAAAAATGGTCACCATGCCTGGCCTGTCCATGATTCCTTCTTTGGCCCACAGAAACAACACCGGCATGGTAAAGATTGCCCCTGCTGCCAGGGATTCTCCGGCAGAGCCGATAGTCTGTACCATGTTGCTTTCCAAAATGGATTCCTTTTTCATGATAACACGGATCACGCCCATGGAAATCACAGCCGCCGGAATTGACGCGGATACCGTCATACCTACCCGCAGCCCCAGATAGGCATTTGCCGCTCCGAAAATCACTGCCAGCAAAATACCCATGATAACAGAGGTTATGGTAAATTCCGGTGTGATCTTGTTTGCCGGAATATAAGGTTTAAATTCTTCTTTCATGCAGTTCCTCCAAATCAGTTTTCAGTATACTAACTTAATCATACTATAACTTCATTCATTTTTGCAACTGTCCAAGTCTTTCCTTTACCTGTTCCATCATCTGCGTATACTTTTCAAGCTTGGCCTTTTCCTCTGCAACCTTTGCTTCCGGCGCCTTTGACATAAACTTCTCATTGTTCAGCATACCATTCACACGTGCAAGTTCTCCGCTAAGCCTCTTTTCTTCCTTCTGCAAACGTTCAATTTCCTGGCTGATGTCGACCAGCTCCGCAAAGGGAATATAAAGTGTGGCATTAGCGATCACAACAGATACTGCGTCCTGCGCAATACCACTTTTATCCCTCTGGATCGTAACCTCCGAGGCATGGGCGAGCGCTTCAAAGAACAATCTGCCAACGGTAAAGGCCGAAAGAATATCTTCATTTTCACTTACCACAAATACCTGGGTCTTCCTGCTGGGCGCTACGTTCATTTCCGTGCGTACATTTCTGATGCCTCTTACTGCCTCCTTGATAATTTCAATATCCTTTTCTTCTTTCTCAAAATTCCTGTCGTCGCGATACTCTGGCCATCTTGAAATCATAATGGATTCTTCTTCCGTTTGCAGCGTACAGAAAATTTCTTCTGTGATAAAAGGCATATAAGGATGAAGCAGCTTAAGCGCGTCAATCAGCACTGTTTTTAAGGTCCAGAGAGCAGCCTCCCTGCTTGCCTGATTATCGGAATTATAAAGGCGGGGTTTTACCATTTCAATATACCAGTCACAAAATTCCTCCCAGATAAAGTCATAAACCTTGGAAACCGCAATTCCCAGTTCAAAGCTTTCCATATTGTCGGTCACATCCTTTATCAGGGTATTTAATCTGGAAAGTATCCATTTATCAACCGGCTCTAAGGCAGGCTCTTTTACCTCTAAGCCCTCCTCTTTCATATTCATCATGATAAACCGGGAAGCATTCCATATCTTGTTGGCAAAGTTTCGGCTTGCCTCCACTCTTTCATAGTAAAAGCGCATATCGTTGCCGGGAGCATTTCCGGTAATCAGGGTAAGCCGAAGGGCATCAGCCCCATACTGATCTATAATTTCAAGGGGATCAATTCCATTTCCTAAGGATTTACTCATCTTTCGTCCCTGGGAATCTCTTACCAGCCCATGGAACAACACCGTCTTAAAAGGCTTTTCTCCCATCTGCTCAAAACCGGAAAAGATCATGCGGATCACCCAGAAGAAAATAATATCATAACCTGTTACCAACACATCTGTAGGATAAAAGTATTTTAAATCCTCTGTCTGCTCCGGCCAGCCTAAGGTTGAAAAAGGCCACAGGGCAGAGGAAAACCATGTATCCAGCGTATCCGGGTCCTGGGTAAAGTGATCGTGTCCACACTTAGGACATTTGGAAGGCCGGGCGCTGCTTACCACAATCTCACCGCACTTATCACAATAATATGCCGGGATTCTGTGTCCCCACCAAAGCTGCCTGGAAATGCACCAGTCCCGGATATTATCCGTCCAGTTGAAATAAGTCTTTTCCATGCGCCTGGGAATCAACTGAATATCGCCGCTCTTTACCGCCTCTATTGCAGGTTTGATCAGCTCATCCATCTTTACAAACCACTGCTGCTTGATCATGGGCTCTATGGTGGTCTTACAACGGTCATGGGTTCCTACATTATGGGAGTAATCCTCAATTTTTACTAAAAGTCCCATTTCCTCCAGCTCTTTCACAATAGCTGCTCTTGCTTCATAGCGGTCCATACCGGCAAACTTGCCGCCATTTTCATTGATGGTGGCGTCGTCATTTAAAATATTGATCTCCGGCAGATTATGACGCTTTCCCACCTCGAAATCATTAGGGTCATGGGCGGGCGTGATCTTAACCACGCCGGTTCCAAATTCCATATCTACATAGGAATCTGCCACAACCGGAATTTCTCTGTTTATGATAGGAAGCATCAGCTTCTTTCCTACAATATCCTTATATCTGTCGTCCTCAGGGTTAACTGCAACCGCAGTATCACCCAGCATGGTTTCCGGTCTGGTAGTGGCAAACTCTACAAATCTTGTGGTGCTTACAGAGCCGTCCTCCTCTATAAGGGGATACTTGATATGCCAGAAATGCCCTGCCTGTTCTGTATATTCTACCTCTGCATCAGAAATGGAGGTGTTGCATACCGGGCACCAGTTAATGATACGGCTTCCCTTGTAGATCCAACCCTTTTCATGCATTTTGCAGAATACTTCCGTTACCGCCCTGTTGCAGCCTTCATCCATGGTAAAGCGCTCCCTGTCCCAGTCGCAGGAAGAACCCAGCTTCTTAAGCTGGCTGATAATACGTCCGCCATACTCCTTTTTCCACTCCCATGCCCGCTCAAGAAAGCCTTCACGTCCAAGCTCCGCCTTATCAATGCCTTCTTCTTTTAATTTTTCAATAATTTTAACCTCAGTGGCAATACTGGCATGGTCTGTTCCCGGCTGCCAGAGGGCATTATATCCCTGCATTCTCTTAAAACGGATCAGAATATCCTGCATGGTGTTGTCCAGCGCATGCCCCATATGAAGCTGTCCTGTGATATTTGGGGGTGGAATTACAATTGTAAAAGGGGTTTTGGAGTGATCTACCTGTGCATGAAAATATTTCTTCTCCATCCACTTCTGATAAAGTCTGTCTTCAATCCCTTTGGGATCATAAGTTTTTGCAAGTTCTTTGCTCATAATAACTCTCCTTTTTTTATGATTGCCTGATTTTAAAAATTAATGACATATAAAAAGCCCTTTGCAGACAGGTATTGTCTGCAAAGGGCGCATCCATCCGTTCAGGTTACGCGGTACCACCTTCGTTTGTCACTTAAGGGGCTGCTGATACTTTTAGCACAAAGTATCAAGAGTCCTATCCTGTAACGCGGATAAAGCGTGAGGGCTTACTTTACGGCTGCCAGCCTGCTGATTGTATCAGGGACCTGACAACCTGTTCGGCGCTCCGGCTCCAAAGCTACCTTCCACATTTCCTTCCTGAAAACCTCTCAGCACTGCGCCACCTTTAACTCTCACAGTGTTCCATGGGGTGCAGGGTCTTTTCTCTGACAGGAGAAAAATGTGTACTCCTCTTTTTCAATGCCTTTATCATTCAATGATTTTATCTTAGTGGCAGTCCATTTATTTGTCAAGAAATTTCACAGATTTCGATAGTGTAAATTATCAATAGACACCATCCCTTGTTTTATGCAGTCATATTCGCCTCATATGCTTCTGCTGCCCGACGCATTATAAATAAATTTCTGTCAGGCTGCGTACTTTGCATTTCATCAATACTGCTCACCGGCTGAAAATCCTCCAAAATTCCATCCAGGCTCACAGCATTTTCGTTATTCGAAACATCGAAAGCTTCTTCTGGTTCTTCCATATCTGCTGATTCCAGGGATTCCTGAGCTATGGCATCATCTGCCGCCTGTAAAGCCTCCTCTTCCTCCGGCTTCATAATTCTGGCAGCATTCATTCTTCCCATCTGCATCTGCATTTCCAGAATATCCACAAAATTAGAACTCTCGCCCTTTTTCAGAGGGTTCACATTTTCCTCATCCGTAAGGGCTGAAAAATCCGTTCTGCCTGTAAGAAGATCCTCTCCAATGGAAGAAACCTTCGACAGGCTGCTGCCGCTTAACATATTGGCATTATAAATATATGGTCTGAAACTTATGGTACCTACCTGCATGGCTTCTCCTTTCCCTGTTACTGATTATTTTACACTATTTAAGCACATTTGTCATGGAAATATTTATTATCTTTGGTTTTTTTCTTTAATCTTAAAATACGCGATCATCATCCCAATCATCAAAGCAACAACACCAGCTATCACCAAAACAAACATAGGAGATTTCTGTTCTGAAAACAAAAGCGGAACCCCTATCACTTCTAAAATAACAGCGGCAATGATCCAGAGAACCGAAACAGAATGATTATACTTATTGACATCAGTAACCTCAGGCGGCTCCACAAACGTAAAAAATCCCACTGCTTCTTTTGATTTTCCCGCAACAATTCCTATTCCCAAAAACAGAACTGCAACAATGCTCCAAATAATAAAAGCCATCATCTTTCATCATCCTCAATATCCACAAACTCTGCGTCAATAATTCTTTCTTTGTCCTTCTTCACTTTTGACACTCTTGATAAAATCCATATATCAGACAGTCCGTCATAAATCAGAAATACGCCAATCAGTCTTACCACCAGCTCCACAGCCTCAAAAGGATTGTATATCAGTATTCCGCCAAATATCACTGTGAGCAGGCCAAAGATAAGCGCAACCCACCATCTTTCGTATCTGTCCTTTTGTAAGGCAATGGCCTGCACAATATTATGTAAACCATGTATCACAATTAACACACCTACAATAACCGGAACTGCCATAATGATCATTTCCGGTTTCAGCAAAATCCATGTGCCGATCACTGCAAAAACAATGCCAAGAAGCATCATTCCCTGGGAAATAATTGTCCTCTCCCGGTTAAACAGATAAATTGCTATCTGAATGATACCATAAGCCAAAAGCACAATTCCAAGAGACATACAGACGATCTGGGTTGTGGTTCCCGGCCAGATAATAAGCACCAATCCCAGCAATACACACAATATTGCAGATATTGTATAATTTGCCTTTAATCCCTTTAAAAAATCTGTCATATCAATTTCTCCTTTTTTTGTGATACCATTTTTTTGTGGTTTCATATACCAGATAAATCATATATCCCATTACTGCTCCCAGACAATTAAGCAGTATATCGTCCACGTCAAATGCCCCAAATGCGCTGAAAAGCTGAAAAACCTCTATTCCAAGCACAAATAAAAACGCATTGAGCAGCATTACAAAAAAGTTTCTGCCCCGCTTTAACACATAAGGCAGCAGAAAACCAAATGGAAGGAACACCACAACATTCCCTACCAGATTTTCAAAGCTGTTAAGCATATAAGAATAATCTATATACATGCGTATTGTCTTAAACAAAGTAAAATTCGCTGTGTCCAGCCCCTCTAAAATAACGCCTTTTTCCCATGTTGATGCAATTTCCTTTAATTGCTCCAAAGGATATTTAAAAATGATAACCTTGATCACTGCAAGTAAATATATAAAAAAAATGAGTTTGACATATTTCTTTTGAAATTGTCTGCCATTCACTAATAACGAACCTCCATTAAAGTAAGTCCTTTTGCAGGCGCCAGCTGTCCGGCGTTTTCCCTTTGCCCGGAAGCTAAGATACCCACAATCTCTTCAGGCTTTCTCTTATGTGTTCCCACCTCTAACAATGTTCCGGTCATGATCCTGACCATATGATATAAAAATCCGTTTCCGCTGTAAGTAAATCGTATTTCGTCCTGCTGACCTGTAAGAAGCATGGAGGTGCTTACTGTTTTTTCAATTTGTATTTCATTTATGGTGCGGACCGTAGATTTTTTGCTTCTCTTATTTGAAGTAAATGCCTTGAAATCATGTGTCCCTACCAGATATTTTGCCGCCTTCTTCATCTCCTCCAAATCCAGCTTTTCTTCCACTATATGACAAAAACGTCTGTCAAACACATGGGGAACCTCTGAATTGATCACACGATAGCAATAGGTCTTTCCCTTTGCATTCAGTCTGCTGTGAAACCGCTCCGGCACCTCTTTAAGTGAAATAACCGCAATATCCTCCGGCAGATAAAAATTCATATATTTCATAATTTCATCCGTTTGCATTTTTGTGTCCGCGTGGAAATTAGCGACCTGTGCAAGTGCATGAACTCCTGCATCCGTCCGGCCTGACCCCTGCACTTCAATTTTTTGCCCTGTCATTTTGGCAAGCAGAGCTTCCAGCTTTCCCTGAATGGTATTGTCTGTACTTTCCTGCTTCTGCCATCCCTGATACCTTGTGCCCTCATATTGGAGAATCATCTTAAAATTCCGCAATTACTTTACCTCCCAGGGATTTTCCTTTCCTTCCACAAAATATTGGCAGCCCAGCAGGGAATCCCTTACCACGGTATCTACACAGTCATCTGTATAAAAAGCCATGTGGTGGCTTACCGTCACATTGGGGAATCCTCTTAAAACAGCCAGCTCTCTGTTATTCAGTATATCTGATTTATGATCATAATAATACAAACCAAATTCATTTTCCACTACATCAAGTCCTGCGCCGCCGATCTTTCCGCTTTCAATTCCCGAAATAAGCGCCGCTGAATCGATCAATCCACCTCTTGCAGTATTTATGATCATTACCCCGTCCTTCATTTTGGAAATCACCTCACTGTTTATCATATGATAATTGTCATCAGTAAGCGGTGTATGAAGAGTAATCACATCTGCCTGTTTCCACATTTCCTCCAAGGTTACATAAGGTACTCCTGAATTTTTTACCTCTTCATTTTCGAACAGATCATAAGCAAGCAGCCTGCATCCAAAACCGGACAAATCCTTAAGAACTGTTCTTCCTATTCTTCCTGTACCGATAACGCCCACCGTTAAATCCTTTAACTCTCTGCCCTGAATGCCTGCAAGAGAATAATCCTGTATATTGGTGCGCTCTATGATCCGCTTCATTTTACGGATGGTCATTAAAATCAGCATTACCGTATAATCTGCCACTCCGCAGGGACCATATGGTGCATTTGCCACAGTCATTCCAAGTTCCCTGGCTGCTTTCACATCAATATGGTCATAACCAATTGTTCTGGTCGTAACATATTTCACACCGTAACCGGCAAAGACCTTAAGAAGCTCTACCGGCATTTTGGAGGTAATAATATCAATACATTCACTTCCCCTGGCAAGCACCGCGTTTTCTTTATCCGGCGCGTCAGGACAGAGAACAAGCTCCATCCCCAGTTCCTTTCCATACTTTTCAAACAGTTCTTTTTCATCAAAGCTGCGGCAATTATAAACTGTTACTTTCATTCTTTTTTGTTTCCTCTCTTTTCTTTATGCGCTTCTGCTCTTCTTTGTATATTTGTACTGGCTTCATATCCGCATCATTCAAATGCCGGAAATTGCTTAAACTTGCATATAAAATTTTAACACTGTTTATTGTGGTATTAAAGACGCCCTCCTCGTACATGGTAAGCACAATAATTCCAATGGGAACTGCAATGATCATTCCCACAACGCCGGCTGCTTTATAACCAATAAATAGTAAAAACAACGTAGGTATAGGGGCAAGTCCTACAGATTCTCCTACTATTTTCGGCTGTATCAGCTGTCTTGCAAGCTGTCCTACGCCCCAGATGATCAAAAGGCCGATCACCATCGTATAATCCCCATTTAAAAACTTAATGACTGCCCAGGGAATAAGTACTGTCCCCGTTCCAAAAAATGGGAGCAGATCCAGAAACGCCACGCCTATCGCTATCAGAAACGCATATCTTACTCTTAATATGGTAAACCCAATTACCAGAAGCAGATACATCCAGAACTCAATTTTAAGCTGTGCCTTAAAATACCCTCCAACCGCATGCACCAGCCCTCTTTTAATCATATGAAAGCGTTCCATCATTGATTCTGTCATAACCTTATCAAGCAGATTTGGCACATAGTCCTTATCCGCCACAAAAAAGTACGCAGACAAAAGAGTCATGATAATCGCGATGATAATAGAGGGGAGATTCATGGTAAAACGGCTTACTGCCTCTATGGTAGGACTGCCAAGACCTCCGAAAAAATCCCCAAGATATTTTCCCACGTTGGAAGTAATACTGGTAAGGGCAATCTCCAATTCTTTCGGCAGATACTTGCCTGCTGCATCCAGCTTCTCGCCAATCTCTTCAAAATCATGCTGAATACCCTCCCACATTTGCGGCAGCTCACCAATGAAATCTACAATTTGTTCGGTCAGCTTTAGTCCCAGAAGGTATCCTGCCAGAATTACCAGCGCTATTACCGCAATAATTACAAAGGCAGAACTGGCCTTTCTTTTTATCTTTACCTTTTTTTCAAAAAATTCCACCAGAGGGCTTGCAATAAGGGCAATGATCCACCCCACCACAAATGGCATAAAAAATATAATAATTCTGGGTATCACAAAAATACAGATCAGCAGCATAGCCAACATGATCCCAAGATTTATGAATACCTTTAAATAAGTTCTCCTGTTTTCTTTTCCATCCATATCTGCCCCTTTTCACTACGCAGGATCAGGCTCTGCTCCTGCCTCAAGATAAGAATCCAATAATTCATAGATTTCTTCGCGCCCCTGCTTCGTCTGTGCCGAATAGGGAATAACGATCGTGTTTTTTACGACCTTAAGCCCTTCCTTTATCATCTTGATATGCTTTTGCACCTGGCTGCGGTTGATCTTGTCTGATTTGGTGGCTATAATGATCGGTTCAAATCCCTGATTTAATATCCAGTCATACATCATCCTGTCATTGCCGGAGGGTTCGTGTCTGATATCGATCAGAAGGAATACCGCCTTTAACTGCCTGGATTTGTGGAGATAATTTTCTATCATTTTTCCCCACTTAGCCTTTTCCGCTTCACTTACCTTAGCATAGCCGTAGCCCGGCAAATCCACGAAATACATCTGGTCATTAATATTATAAAAATTAATGGTCTGGGTCTTGCCTGGCTGGGCGCTGGTTCTTGCCAGTGATTTTCTGTTCATAAGCCCATTGATTAAAGATGATTTTCCCACATTGCTCTTTCCTGCAAAGGCAAACTCCATATGTTCATTTTCCGGAAGTTTGCTTGTGATGCCGCATACCGTTTCCAGATTTACATTTTTTATTATCATTTTAATCCCCATTCCGAAGTCTTACAAATATCTGTTTTTATAAAAGCGCATGTTTTAAAACTTCTTTCATATCCTTTACATAGATAATGGTAAGCCCTTCCTTAATCTCCTGTGGAATTTCTTCAATATCCTTTTTATTATCACAGGGTACAAGAACTTCTTTCATTCCTGCCATCTTTGCCGCCAGAATCTTTTCTTTCAGACCGCCAACCGGAAGCACTCTTCCTCTTAAAGTGATCTCCCCTGTCATGGCAATGTCACTGCGCACTCTTTTTTCAGTAATTGCCGAAAAGATTGCGGTTGCCATGGTAATTCCTGCAGAAGGACCGTCCTTGGGAACTGCCCCTTCAGGAATATGTATATGGAAATCACTCTCTTTAAATACTTCCGGCTGAATATGATTTTCTTCCCCTATAGAGCGCACATAGCTGATTCCGATAATGGCCGATTCTTTCATAACGTCGCCCATCTGACCAGTTAACTGGACATCGCCCTTTCCCGGCATCCTGTTAACCTCTATCTGAAGAGTATCGCCTCCTACGCTTGTCCACGCAAGACCTCTTACAATTCCTATCTGCGGTTCCCTGTTTGATTTCGCTACTTTGTGTTTACGGTTTCCAAGATATTTCTCCAGGTTAGAGGCGGTCACCTTAATTCTTTCAACCTCTGTACCGGCTTCCCCTGCTTCCAGAATTTCCTTGGCAGCTTTCCGGCAAACATCGCCAATTTTTCTCTCCAGCTCGCGGACGCCGGCCTCTTTCGTGTAATAAGTGATCATATTTTTAAGAGCGCTGTTATGGATGGAAAGCATCTTTTTGGTAATACCATTTCTCTCCATCTGTTTTTTCAGAAGATGCTCCCTGGCAATATGGAATTTCTCATTTTCCGTGTAACTGTTTACTTCAATAATTTCCATACGGTCTAACAGCGGACGGGGGATAGTCTGGGTGGTATTCGCTGTTGCAATGAATAAAACCTCTGACAGATCCAGGGGAACTTCCACATAATGATCCCGGAATCTTATATTCTGCTCTCCGTCCAGCACCTCTAACAGCGCTGAAAAGGTATCCCCTTTGTAATCGTTGCTCACTTTATCAATTTCATCTAACAGCATAAGCGGATTTTTTACTCCTGCCTGCTTTAATCCCGCCGCAATCCGTCCAGGCATGGCACCCACATAGGTTTTGCGATGGCCTCTTATTTCCGCCTCATCTCTTACGCCCCCTAAGCAAATTCTCACATACTTTTTATTCAATGCTTTAGCAACACTTTTGGCAATGGAGGTTTTTCCGGTTCCCGGAGGCCCCACCAGACAAATAATCGGGCTTTCTCCTTTCCTTGTAAGACAGCGGACTGCCAGAAACTCCAAAATGCGTTCCTTTACCTGTTCTAATCCATAATGCTCTCTCTCCAGAATATCCCTGGCCTGCTGCATATTTTCATTATCTTCCGATGCTTTATCCCAGGGAAGCTCTAACAGCGTCTCAATATATGCCCGTTCCACAGCACTCTCCGAGCTGCTTTCAGAAAGATTTCTGAACCGTGAAATTTCTTTTTTGATCTTTTCTTTCACTTCCTCAGATGCCTTAAGCTTTTCAAGTTCTTCTTCAAACTGATCTGCCTCAGAAAAGGAATTTTCTTCTCCCAGTTCCTCCCTGATATAGCGAAGCTGTTCTCTGAGCAGATATTCCTTCTGGTTTTTATCGATCCGTTCTCTCATCCTGGCGGCCAGTTCTTCTCTGGTTTTGGCAATTTCTATCTCGCCCAGCAGGTATCCGCATAAAATATCATAACGGCTCTTAATGGAAACTGCTTCCAGTACCTGCTGTTTTTTTTCAAAACTGACAGGAAGATTCATGGCAATCTGATCCATGAGGCTTCCCGGATCGTTAATATAAGCATATCGCTGTACTGCGTTCTTGTCGATCTTTGGATAGTGCAGTGCAAACAATGCAAAGGATTCCCTAAGCTGCCTCAGCATTGCCTCTTTAAGAACCTCATCCTCCCCATCCTCTGTTTCCATATCTTCAGCAGTCTCCACAAAGGCTTCCAGAAACTTTGTGTTTTCCCTGTCAACCTGCTGCAAAATGCCTCTGTCCGTTCCTTCCACAAGCACCCTGACTATCTTATTTGGCAGCTTGGTGATCTGCCTGATGGCAGCAATGGTTCCGACGCGATAAAGGTCTTCTTCTTCCGGCTCATCAACTCCCGCATCCTTCTGCGACACCAGAAAAAGCTTTCTGCTTCCCATCATTGCATACTCCAGCGCCTTAACAGATTTTTCCCTGTTAAAATCAAAATGTATTACCGTACTCGGTAATATGGTCATACCCCTGAGCGGGATCAGGGGTATGGTAAGCATCTTCCCCACATTGGCCCTGTAATCATTCATAATTTATCCTCTGTTCCCCTATTATCACAAAATGCCGCCTGACGGCGGCATTTTAAGTCTGTGTTGTTATCTTGCCTTGCGCATTACCTCTCTGTGAATCAACAGCGGTTCGCTGGTTCCTTCCACTGCACCTCTGGTAATAACGCACTCCTCAATTGTCTCGTCAGATGGAATCCGATACATAACGTCCATCATAACCTTTTCCATGATAGAGCGAAGTCCTCTGGCTCCTGTTTTGCGCTCAAATGCCTGCTTTGCAATTGCTTCCACTGCATCCTGTTCAAAGCTGAGCTTCACATGATCAAAAGCAAACAGCTTCTGATATTGCTTTACGAGAGCGCTCTTAGGCTCAGTTAATATTTTTATCAGTGCCTCCTCGTCCAGCCCCTGTAATGATACGTTGATCGGAACACGTCCAACAAATTCGGGAATAAGGCCAAACTTTACCAGATCCTGAGGCGTCACCTCACTTAAAAGTTCACTGATGTTGCGGTTATTTTTACTTGCGATTTCCGCGTCAAAGCCTATAGAATTACGGTTTAACCTGTTCTCAACAATCTTCTCCAGTCCGTCAAATGCGCCGCCACAAATAAACAGAATATTGGAGGTATCAATCTGTATCAGTTCCTGATGAGGGTGCTTTCTGCCTCCCTGAGGCGGAACGCTGGCTATAGTTCCCTCAACAATCTTCAAAAGTGCCTGCTGTACGCCTTCACCGGATACATCTCTGGTTATGGATACATTTTCGCTCTTCTTAGTAATCTTATCAATTTCATCAATATAAACAATGCCAAGCTGGGCTCTCTCCACATCATAATCGGCTGCCTGTATCAGCTTAAGAAGAATATTCTCAACATCCTCACCCACATAGCCGGCTTCTGTAAGAGTAGTGGCGTCTGCAATGGCAAAGGGTACGTTTATTATTTTGGCAAGGGTCTGTGCAAGATAGGTTTTGCCGGAACCTGTAGGCCCTACCATAATAATATTACTCTTCTGCAGCTCCACCCCATCTATATCCTCAGGAGCCATTACTCTCTTATAATGATTGTAAACCGCAACCGCTAAAACTTTCTTGGCTTCCTCCTGTCCGATTACATAATCGTCCAGAAAATCCTTGATTTCTACTGGCTTTAACAGATTAATATCAAGCTCTGTTTCTTCTGTTTCCGCCTCTTCATACTCTTCTTCCACAATATCCGCACAGATTTCCACGCATTCATCACAGATATATACTCCTGCGGGACCTGCAATCAGCTTTTTTACCTGATCCTGTGTCTTGTTGCAAAAGGAACATCTGATATTGTCTGAACCTTTTCCTGCCATCTTCCCTACCTCTTAACGTTTAATTAATTGTCTGCACGCTTATAGACAACCCTGTCAATCAGACCATATTCTTTCGCTTCCTCAGCAGTCATCCAGTTATCTCTCTCTGTATCTGCCGCAATTACATCATAATCCTTGCCTGTATTTTCAGCCAGAATCTTATTCAGCTTTTCCTTGGTCTGCAAAATATGCTTTGCCGCAATTTCAATTTCTGTTGCCTGACCCTGGGCTCCGCCTAAAGGCTGATGAATCATAATCTCTGCATTGGGAAGGGCCAGTCTTTTTCCTTTCGTTCCTCCGGAAAGCAAAAAAGCACCCATGCTGGCAGCCATACCCATACAATAGGTAGATACATCACACTTTACATACTGCATGGTATCATAAATTGCCATGCCTGCTGTTACGCTTCCGCCGGGGCTGTTAATATAGAACTGAATATCCTTTTCGGGATCTTCTGCTTCCAGAAACAACATCTGTGCCACAATAAGACTTGCTGTAACATCATTTACTTCTTCACCTAAAAAGATAATTCTTTCCTTCAAAAGTCTTGAATAAATATCGTAGGAACGCTCACCCCTACTTGTCTGTTCAATGACATAAGGTACTAAACTCATCGCCATATCCTCCTTACCTGTCAAAGGTCCCATTGCAATCATCATATCGAAAAGAGTTCCTGCGGCATAACCGCAGGAAACCATATTCATCATTGCAAATCATCCGTCACATCACTTATTACTGACATCATAATTCATGCATCATTCTTTTGCAATCTTTTTGCTTTTGAATTAATAGATTTTTAATTATTTTAAGATTATTTTTCTTTTGCATTTTCCACTACAAATTCCGCAGCTTTTCTTACTACAATGTCTTCCCTTATCTCTGCTGCGCTCTTATCAGGAAGCATTTCCCTTACCTTGTCAGGTTCCATCTGGTAGGTTTCAGCCATAACCTTGATCTCTTCCTCAAATTCTTCCTCGGAAGCTTCAAGATTTTCAGCTTTCACAATAGCCTCAAGCACCAGTCTGGTTTTAATTCTCTTTTCGGCCTGGGGCTTAACCTGCTCAACCATCTTGTCATAGGTTGCGCCTGTAAACTGGAGGTACTGCTCCATGGATAAGCCCTGCATCTGGATTCTCTGTGCAAACTCATCCACCATCTGCTTCTGCTGTGTTTCCAGCATTGCATCAGGTATTTCCATATCTGAATCATTTATAATTGCTTCGATAACAGCAGCTTCTTTGGCATCCTTAGCTTCTTTTTCCTTCTTTTCTGTCAGTTTAGCCTTAACATCTGCCTTGTATTCCTCAAGAGTATCAAATTCTGAAACCTCGCTTGCAAACTCATCATCCAGCGCAGGAAGCTCTTTTTCCTTGATTTCTTTAACAGTACATTTAAATACAGCAGCCTTGCCCTTTAACTCTTCTGCCTGATAATCCTCCGGGAAGGTAACATTCACATCCACTTCCTTGCCGATTTCCGCTCCCACCAACTGTTCTTCAAAGCCTGGGATAAAGGCGCCGGAGCCAATGGTAAGGGGATAGTTTTCACCTTTACCGCCCTCAAAAGCAACGCCATCTACAAAGCCTTCAAAATCAAGCACTGTCATATCGCCGTCTTTTACCGGTCTGTCAGTTACTTCAATATTTCTTGCATTGTTTTCTCTTTCCTTATTGATCTCGGCCTCTACTTCTTCCTCTGTTACGACAGCATCTACCTTCTCTACCTTAACGCCTTTGTACTTGCCAAGCTTTACTTCAGGCTTAAGAGCAACCTCTGCGGTAAAGATAAAGGGCTTGCCCTTTTCAATCTGAGTCACATCAATTGCGGGGGAAGATACAATATCCTCCGCACACTCTTCCACTGCCTTTTCGTATTCTTCAGGAATTAATGCATTGATTGCATCCTCATAAAAAATTTCCGGTCCGTACATTTTTTCTACCATCTGGCGTGGTACTTTTCCCTTACGGAAACCGGGAACACTGATCTTATTTTTGTTTTTTAAGTAAGCTCTCTGTAATGCCCCTTCCAGTTCTTCAGCGGAAACTTCAATTGTAAGCTTCGCCATGTTCTTTTCCAGTTTTTCAACCTGTACGCTCATTCTAGTACATCCTCCTTAAAAATCATATGTTCTTATATCATTCATTATTTCATAATTAGTGTTCGGTTGCAGTCATTTTACGATTATAACATATACCCCCAAAAAATACTAGAATTTTTTATCAATAATCTCATACATTTCCGACATGTTATACAAAAACAGCATTCTCCATTTATACTTATTACATTTTTTCTTGTTTTTTACCAAAAATTTTTTTATACTGTAATCAACCTGCAAGGGGAGAGCGTCTGTCTTTGCAGCAGCAATATTATTTCTGAGCTAAAGGGTTTCCTGACGTAAAGATTTTCGCCTTACTGACAGAACACCGGTAAGGTTCTTTTTTTAGGAGGTACATTTATGGAAAAAAAGGTTGCCATTATCGGCATTTTTATTCAGGATATTAGTGCTGCCGCACAGGTAAATGAACTGCTTCATGAATATGCAGATTGTATTATAGGGCGGATCGGTGTCCCATACCGTGAAAAATCCCTGAATGTTATTTCTGTAATCATAAATGCTTCCTCAGACCAGATAAGTACTCTCTCCGGAAAACTTGGACATATCAAAGGAATCAGTGCCAAGGCCATGCAGGCAAAAATTTAATGAAATAATTTCCGGAGGTATTATTATGAAACTATCAACAAAACAACTGGTTCAGACAGCTCTGCTTCTGGCCATCTGTATTGCAAGCCAGTATTTTAAAAATCTTTCCGCATACATTACAGGGCCTGTTGTGAATACCACTATTATCATTGCGGTTTTGGCGGTAGGTTTATGGAGCGGTCTTTTGATCAGCATCATAGCTCCTGTCACAGCCTTTTTCCTGGCAGGTTCACCTATTATGGCGACTATCCCACTGATGTTTCCCACGATTATGGCCGGAAACGCAATTCTTGCAGTTTGTACCTGGTACTTCCAGGAAAAATTGCATTTTAAATGGCGCCTGCCTGCCGGCTTAGCTGTCGGTTCTATTATCAAGGCTGCTTTTCTGGGTGTTACGGTGGTACTTATTATTCTCCCTGCTTTTGGAGATCAAATTGCTTCCAAGCTGCCCAAGCCTGAAGCATTGCCCTCCGTCCTTGCAACAGCCAGGGTTACCTTTTCCATTACGCAGCTGATTACAGCGCTGACAGGAAGTGTCCTTGCTTACATCATATGGCTGCCGCTGAAAAAATACTTAAAAACCGGAGAAGTCTGAAAATGACCCGTCTGCTTACTGCAGACGGGCCATCTTTTATTTCATTCCATTATTTCATCATTTCTTCTTGCTTTTTGATCATTCTACGAACCATTTCACCACCGATGGAACCGGCTTCCTTGGATGTTAAATCGCCGTTATAGCCTTCTTTTAAGTTAACACCAAGCTCAGAAGCAATTTCTGTTTTGAAACGATCCATAGCTGCCTTAGCTTCAGGAACTTCTACTCTATTAGATTTGCTGCTTGCCATCTTCATTCACCTCCGTTATTATTTTTGACTGCCCCTTGCAGTCTTGCTCCAAGATAAGCGTCTGTACTTTCGCTTATCCTGAAGTCTCCTCCGTTCAAAGCGATTTCCTGTCACTTATCTTGTTCATAGTATTTACGGTGTTTGTGAAATTATTATGGTAAGTTTTTCCGTTTTTAATTTTAAAAACCTCTGATCTTATCGCTTCCGTCATCTCCGGTATTTTCTATGGATTTTACAATAAGATAATAGCCATAGGAACTGTTGACCTCCACGTAAACTCTGTCTCCTGCCTTGTGTCCCATAAGTGCTTTGCCGATAGGTGATTCTATACTGACAAGCCCTTCAAGGGAATTTCCCCTCATGGTAGTGACGATTTTATAAGTTTCCGTTGATCCATCCTCCTCAAACTCTACTACTACGGTATTGTTCATGCCGATCTCGTCCTCCGCGGAATCATCCGGTATGATCTGGGCTGTTTTGATCATTCGTTCCAGAAATCGAATACGGCTTTCATTTTTATTCTTTTCTCTTTTTGCGGCATAATATTCAAAATTTTCGCTCAAATCTCCCTGGGCTCTGGCTTCCTTTACCGCCTCCAAAAGCCTGGGGCGTATCACCAGCTTTCTCTCTTCGATTTCCGCTTCCATGGCATTGATATCCTTCTGTGTTAATTGATTAAACATTTCAGTTACCCCTCATATCCTGTGACTTTACCTGATGCTCATTCCACCGGCCTCAAGCTGCACTGTTACCAGCTTTTTACAAAGATATTGTATCAGATCCTTTCTGGTTATCAGCCCGATAAATCTCTTTCTGTCATCAATCACCGGAACAAAATTCTGATTCATGGCCTTATTAAGCAGATCCTCCATATTTACATCCACATCTACCGGCTCATTGTCACGATTTCGGCTAATGCTCATAATTGCTATTTCCTCGGCTCCCCGCAGAGATAAATTGTTCTGGTCTTTTATGTACCACAGAAGATCTCCTTCTGTCAGTGTGCCTATATACCGCCCGTCTTCTTTTCCAATAATCGGAATTGCCGAATATCTGTGATTCTCCATCTTTTCCAAAGCCTGACGCAGGGTATCTGTGTCATAAACATATGCCACTTCGCTTTTAGGTGTCAAAAAAAATAAAATGTTCATTCCTCTTTTTCCTTTATCTTGTATAAACAATTTTTTCTGCCATCGCATCTGCTGCTTTCTGATCAACAAGATACTCCAGAATTAATAACGCAAAGGGGATGGAGCAGCCCATTCCTCTGCCTGTGATAATATTTCCGTCACGCACTGCCGCCTCATAGACAACCTCTGCGCCAATCAACTGCTCTTCAAGGCCCGGATAGCAGATTGCCTTTTTCCCTTTTAAATGCCCTCTGTGCCCCAGAATAGCAGGGGCTGCACAGATTGCGCTTACCGCTTTTCCTGCTGCCAGAAAAAAGTCCACCTGTTCCATAAGCTGACTGCAATTTTCAAGCTCCTTAGTTCCCCCAAGTCCTCCGGGAAGTACGATCATGTCCGTACCTTCAAAATCCACGTCCTCAATCAGACTGTCCATAACTACCGGAATTTTATGAGAACCTGTCACTGTTTTTTCACCTGTGACGGAAACCATTTCGGTTTCAATCCCCTGCCTGCGCAGAATATCTACCACAGCAAGAGCTTCTATTTCCTCGTATCCGGTACCAAAAAATACACATACTTTACTCATAATTTAACCCACCGCTTTCAGATAAATTTTTTATTTTTAACACTAGTTAATTTTACCATTAATCAAATGGAAATTCCAATAAATGATTTGTAAAGTTTATTAAGGAAATGTATAATAATATAAAAGAACTTAATTTTTTATAAATTTACGCCTGAGAAAGGAGGCCTTTTATGGAAATTGAACGCAAATTCTTAACCGAAAAGCTGCCCGACGATCTTTCCTCCTACAGCTGCCTTTTGATCGAACAGGCGTATCTGTGCACCGATCCTGTGATTCGCGTCCGCAGGGAAAACGAAGCTTATTATCTGACCTACAAAGGCAAAGGGCTTATGTCCAGAGAAGAATATAATCTTCCTCTTAACCGGGACGCATATGAACATCTGTTATCCAAAGCAGATGGAAATATCATTTCCAAAAAAAGATACCTGATTCCTATTGCAAAACCCGTTTTTGCCAAGGGCTACAGCATACCGTCAAAAGCCCTGGAGCTTAAAATTGAACTTGATATCTTTGATCCGCCCTTTGCCCCTCTTATCATTGCTGAAGTAGAATTTCCCGATGAAGAAATGGCAAATGCTTTTATCCCTCCTGCATGGCTTGGGGAAGACGTTACCGGCAATCCCGAATATCATAACTCCAATTTATCCAAAAAGGAACCAGGCTGAGCACAGCCTTTCCATAAAGCAAAAAGACTGGTATTAGCCAGTCTTTTTTATATGATTTATATTTTATTGTACTTTTCCTTAAAAATTCGGTTTTGCTGTTGATTCTCTTTCAACAAGCTCTGCCGGAAAAACAACATGCTCATGTTCACTTTTCCCGGCAATCACATCAAACAACAGCTTTACTGTCTTTTCTGCCATAGCTTCTACCGGCTGTCTGATGGTGGTAAGCTGAGGAATATAGAACTCTCCTATGGAAATCCCATCATAGCCCGCCACAGAGACATCTTCCGGGATACGCTTGCCCGCCTCGTGAAGGGCTCTGCACACCCCTACCGCCAGAAAATCGGCAATCGCAAACACTGCTGTAAAATCAGCTCCTGAATTTAAAAGCTCCTTTGTCAGTTCATATCCATTTTCCATGGAATAGGGATCCTTCTTTTCCTTCACTTCATAGATCAGCCTCTCGTCAATCTCGATCCCCCTTGCGCGCAGGGCGTCTTTATAGCCCTCCAGCCTTAATTTTCCTACTGACTGGGCCTCCATGCCCTCTGTGATGATTGCGATTCTCCTATGGCCTAAGTCAAGGAGATAGTCAACCATTTTGCGGCTTTCTGCCCGATCGTCTACGGCAATGTTGGAATAAGTCTTTTTTCCTTCTTCCTGTACGATTCCAATGGTACTAAACACAAAAGGCACGTTTAGCTTTTCAAGCCGGCTGGCATCATGGGTATAAGCTCCTCCAAGGAAAATGATTCCCCGCAGCCTTTTTTCCTTTACCAGCTTTAAGGCTACTTCCAGTTCATCCTCATATGCTTCCACATGCTGCATGACCATAGTATATTTCTTCTTCTGTACCTGCGCTTCTACGATCTGGATTACCGGACTGAAAAAAGGATTTGTGATTCCCTTGATCAGAACCGCAATGCACTTTGCATCAACACGCTTTAAATTCCTTGCACTGTTATTTGGAATATACCCTGTCTCCTTGATCACGTCTATGATCATTTGCTTCGTTTCTAAATTAATATCCGGATGATTGTTGATTGCCCTGGAAACAGTACTGATTCCCACTCCGCATCTTCGGGCCACATCCTTAATCGTAATTTCCGACATAATACCCCCACGTTCCAATCAGCAGATATAAGCCCTGCTTCTCATATCATTTGGTCCTTCCATACAATTTACACATTTTGTATATTTTCTCAGCCAATTCCTGATCTGTCTGTCCCTTTACCATTCTCCATTTCCAGTTGTTACCAAGGGTAGATGGTATATTGATTCTGGCTTCACTGCCAAGGCCCAGATAATCCTGCATAGGGATAATGGCTGTATCTGATACACTGGCAACAGCCGCGCGTATAAAGCTCCACGCAATGTCTTTGTTCCCCTTGATATTTAAATATTTTCTGGCAAAGCTTCTGTCATGGCGGTTAACCTTCTCATACCAGCCCATCAGGGTATCATTGTCATGAGTTCCTGTATATACTACAGAATTTGCCGTATAATTATGGGGCAGATAATCGCTTTCTTCCCGTGAATCAAAGGCAAATTGAAGAATTTTCATTCCCGGATAGCCGGTTTTCTTAACCAGCTTTATAACAGAGGGCGTAAGGAACCCAAGATCCTCCGCAATCACAGGCTTATTGCCGATTTTTTCTTTCATAACTTTAAACAGATCGTAACCCGGTCCCTTTTCCCACTTGCCAAACTCGGCCGTCTCATCTCCAAAAGGAATGCTGTAATATTCATCGAAACCTCTGAAATGATCGATCCTCACCACATCATACAGCTTGTAACAGTAGGAAATTCTCTGCATCCACCAGGCATATCCTGTTTCCTTATGATAATCCCAGCGGTAAAGGGGATTGCCCCAAAGCTGCCCTGTTGCGGAAAAGGAATCAGGAGGGCATCCTGCCACACCAGTAGGCATACAATTTGGGTCAAACTGGAAAAGATCCGGATTGGCCCATGCATCTGCACTGTCAAAGGCAACATAAATCGGAATATCGCCAATAATCTTAACTCCATTTTCATTGGCGTATTTTTTGAGGCGCATCCATTGGTCAGCAAACAAATACTGCTGAAATTCATAAAACAAAATTTCTTCTTTCAGCTGCTTTTTATATTTATCAATTGCCGCCGGCTCCCTTAAACGAATGTCGTCATCCCACTGCGACCAGCTTTTCCCTTCAAAATAATCCTTCACAGCCATGTACAGAGCATAGTCCGCCAGCCAGAACGCATTTTCCTTAACAAAGGTCTGAAAAGCACTGTCATTTTCTATTTTGCTCTTTTCAAAGGCCTTCTTCAATATTTTAAACCGTGACAGGTATACTTTCTCGTAATCTACATAAGCCTCATTTCCGCCCCAGTCGCAAGCATCGCACTGCTCCCTGGTGAGCAGGCCTTTTTCAATCAGTTCTTCTAAATCTATGTAATAGGGATTTCCTGCAAAAGTAGAGAAAGACTGATAAGGAGAATCACCATAGCCGGTAGGTCCCAATGGCAGTATCTGCCAGTAAGTCTGACCTGACCTTTTTAAAAAATCAACAAACTCATACGCTTCTTTCGAAAATGTACCAATTCCATACGCAGATGGAATACTGGATATTGGTAATAAAATTCCACTTGCCCTCATAATTTTTCTCCTGATATTTTCTTTTTGGTAACGTTACCAACTATTATAAAAAGCATACCACCTGGGCCAATAATTTACAAGTGGTATTTTTACTTTTATGGTACTTTCATCATACTTTCAAACTGCTGATAATACAGATAAAATCCATGGCTAAATTCTCCCGGTTTATAATGCTTTAATATGTTCATCAGTCAGTTTTTTCTGTAAAACAAAAATGGAAACGCTGAACTTATCAACGCTTCCACCTTTTCTAAAGAGCGCGAGACGGGACTCGAACCCGCGGCCCCGACCTTGGCAAGGTCGTGCT
>USJG01000012.1 GCA_900554925.1 uncultured Lachnospiraceae bacterium | reverse complement strand
TATTCCAAGCTGCGCCTTCTTGCCTTTTCAGGATATAGGGCTTTGGATGGGGATAATTGAAATTATTCAAACTCAATCGTCGCCGGCGGCTTCCCCGTGCAATCATACATTACCCGGTTAACCCCTTTGACCTCATTCACGATCCTGCTGGTCACTACGCTAAGTACCTCCCAGGGAATCTGCGCCGCCTCCGCAGTCATAAAATCAGAAGTATTGACCGCTCTAAGTGCCACCGCATAATCATAGGTTCTCTCATCTCCCATGACACCGACACTTCTCATATTAGTAAGCGCCGCAAAATACTGTCCCAGACCCTTGTCCACACCGGCCTTGGCAATCTCTTCCCGATAGATTGCATCTGCCTCCTGCACAATGCGAACTTTCTCTGCAGTAACCTCGCCTATAATACGAATGCCAAGTCCCGGTCCCGGAAAGGGCTGTCTGTACACCAGATATTCCGGTATACCAAGCTCCAATCCGGCTCTGCGTACCTCATCCTTAAACAACAATCTTAAAGGCTCAATAATTTCCTTAAAATCCACATAATCCGGAAGCCCTCCCACATTATGATGAGACTTGATCACCGCACTCTTTCCAAGTCCGCTTTCGATCACATCGGGATAAATTGTCCCCTGTACCAGAAAGTCCACAGCTCCGATCTTCTTAGCTTCCTCTTCAAACACGCGGATAAACTCTTCCCCGATGATCTTGCGCTTGCGTTCCGGCTCTTCCACTCCCGCAAGCTTTTCATAAAACCTTTCCTGTGCATTGACCCTGATAAAGTTAAGATCATAAGGCCCTTCCGGCCCGAATACCGCTTCCACTTCATCCCCTTCATTTTTGCGCAAAAGGCCATGATCTACAAACACGCAGGTAAGTTGTTTTCCCACTGCCTTTGCAAGAAGTACTGCTGCCACAGAAGAATCCACACCACCTGAAAGGGCACAGAGTACCTTGCCGCTTCCCACTTTTTCACGGATCTGCTTAATTGTAGTTTCCACAAAAGAATCCATCCGCCAGTCACCTTTACAGTGGCAGACATCATAGACGAAATTGGAAAGCATTTTCATACCCTCCTGGGTGTGCATTACCTCAGGATGGAACTGTACCGCGTAAAGCTGCCTTTCCACATTTTCCATTGCTGCTACCGGACATACCGGTGTATGCGCGGTAACCTTAAAATCGGCAGGAGCCTGCTCAATATAATCAGTGTGGCTCATCCAGCAGATTGTTTTTTCTGATACATTTGAAAAAAGAACGGAGCTTTGATCCACCTCTACTTCTGTCTTTCCATATTCGCTTACCGGTGCTGTCTTTACGCTTCCCCCAAGAAGATAAGACATAAGCTGCGAACCGTAACAGATACCCAGAATCGGAATCCCCAATTCAAAAATCTCTTTCGTACATCTGGGTGACTCCTGGGCATATACGCTGTTTGGCCCTCCCGTAAAAATAATGCCTTTGGGATTCATTTCCTTGAGCTTCTCAAGACTCATGCTGTAAGGATGTACCTCACAGTAAACATTACACTCTCTGACTCTTCTGGCAATCAACTGATTATACTGTCCGCCAAAATCCAGTACAATGACCATTTCTTTATCCATTTGCGTGCTCCTATCTGTCAATTTCGAAACTTTTCAAACCTGCCGCCGCAGGCAGCATAATATAAGACAATTTCTATTATATAAGATAGGTAGAAAGCTTGTCAAAATATTCTTACAGTAACTTAAGTATGATCGCATTTCCAAAGCATTCCGGCCCTGCTCATGAATTGGCTTTCCATCCGGCATCCGATTCATCCCTGCCTTGCTATAAACGCTTAAGTTGTCATGTTTCACCGTCCTTATTCATGGTGCATATGCTGGTATTTCTCCTTTGTAGCCATTCCGCCTCTGATATGCCTCTCCTGCTTATTCACATCCAGAACCTTTCTGGCCTCTTTTGCCAGAGCAGAATTAATCTGCATCAATCGTTCTGTTACGTCCTTATGTACCGTAGATTTCGAAATCCCAAAGGCCTTCGCAGTCTGTCTTACCGTAGCATTATTTTCAATAATATAATTGGCAATATCGATTGCTCGCTCCTCGATATAATCTTTCAAAGGAAATCCCCTCAGAATACTTTTTTAAATTCTATGAAGTATTCTGAGGGAATATGACTACAACCCCTTTACCATATTTTCTCTATCTCATCTGATGAAACATCATACGTCTGCATAAATCTTTCCAGGTCTTTTTCATCTCTGATCAGCATTAATTCCTGTACCTGGCCGGTTTTCTCATCTTTAAAACCGGCCACCCGCTCTCCGGTACAAATACTGGATTTAATCACAGGCCTTTTTCCCGTTTTATCAAAGTCCGTTATGGGACTTACCCTTCTGCATTTTTTAAACAGCATATTTCCCGGCTCCTATCTGACATTTCTGGTAAATCTGCAGGCGGGATACCCACTGCATCCATAAAACATCCCAAACCTTCCCTTCCTCAGCACAAGCACATCGCCGCACACAGGGCACTCCTGCTCTTCCTCCTGCGCGATGCCCTTCCTTTTCTTTTCTTCCAGCAGCTTTCCCAGTTCTTCATAACAGCTCTGGTTCATCATACAATCAAATAATGCCCGGTGTGCGCCCTGCGTGGGCAGTCCAAAATGTGCTGCCACATCGGTAAGTTTATGGTGGGACAATTCCGGCAGACACCTTCTTGCCATATGCAAGGTGTCAATATAGTCATTCTTCACTTCATGACCGAGAAAGCAAAGCGCCGCGTCATAAATAAAATTCGTGTCAAAGGTATGGATATTATGTCCTACCAGCACACTGTTTCCAATAAAGTCCAGAAAATCCTTCATAACAGCTTCCATGCCGGGCGCGTCCTTTACCATGTCATCCGTAATCCCATTTACTGCTGTAGCACCTGCCGGAATGTGCCTTCCCGGATTGACCAGAGTGGAAAACTCTCCCACGATCTTATGCTTCTCCACCTTAACTGCCGATATTTCTATAATAGCATCCTGCTCTGGATTGATTCCTGTTGTCTCCAGATCAAAAACCACATAATCCTCTATGTAACTGTTCAGGCGTTTTCCTTTGTTTCTCTGTCTCATTTTATCTTATCCTTTTATTCTTACCGCTTCTTCCATTTGCTCAATCAGCACCTTATAATACTGCTTATTGGTACTTATTTGAACAAGGTTCTTAAAATACCTCTTCCCAACGAGGCGCCTACATTTCCGCCAATCTTCTTTCCAAAGCTTCCTCCAAGCGACTTGCCAATACTGTTTCCAAGTTCTCTGCCAATGGTTCCCCCTGCCGATCCGGCTGCATTCTTTACTGTCCTATGCATCTGCTTTTCCCTTGCAGCCGCTTTTTTCTCTTCAGCCTTTCTTGCCGCTTCCTCTTCTTTTAGCCTCTGCTTTTCGTCGGCCGCCTCCTGTTTCAGACGCAGCTTTTCTGCCGCCGTTTCTTCTGCTTCCCGGCGCTGGTCCTCTTCCTGTGCAAGTACTCGTTTCTCCAAAATCTCATAGGCAGATTCCCGGTCTATCTTCTGCGCATATTTGGCATAAAGCAGATGCCCTTTGATCTCACTGTCTCTGACCTCATCCTCCAGCGCCCCCATCTGGCTCTGAGGTGGAAGAATATTACACTTTTTTACAATGGTGGGAACTCCGTTTTCCTCCAGTACAGATACAAGTGCCTCCCCGATTCCAAGCTGGGTCAATACATCATAAGTGTCAAATTCAGGATTTTCCCTGAAAGACTGGGCTGCCGCCTTTGCGCCTTTTTGCTCCGCAGGGGTATATGCATGAAGTGCATGCTGAATCTTATTTCCAAGCTGCCCCAATACACCGTCAGGAATATCCCTGGGATTCTGGGTAATAAAATAAATTCCAACTCCCTTGGAGCGAATTAATTTTACCACCTGCTCTATCTTGCCAAGCAGGGTCTTAGATGCAGAATCAAACAGAAGATGTGCCTCATCAAAGAAAAATACCATCTTAGGCTTTTCCCTGTCTCCTGCCTCCGGCAGAGTTTCAAAAAGCTCCGACATCATCCAGAGCATAAAAGTGGAATACATGGTAGGGTTATTGATCAGCTTCTGACAGTCCAGTATCTGGATTGCCCCTTTTCCATTGCAGTCTGTGCACATCCAGTCAGCAATATTAAGGGCCGGTTCTCCGAAAAACTCTTCTCCCCCTTCTGCCTCCAGGGCAATCAATGCGCGCACAATGGCACCCAGGCTCTGCTTGGACATGTTTCCATACCTGGCGCTGTACTCCCTGGTATTTTCAGTCACATACTGTATCATAGAGCGCAGATCCTTGGTATCTAGCAGCAGAAGTCCCTCATCATCTGCTATTTTAAATATAATGGTGAGAATATCTGACTGCGTATCATTCAAATCCAGGATCCTGCCCAGCAAAAGCGGCCCCATCTCGGAAATTGTTGTTCGAAGGGGAAGCCCCTTTTCTCCGTAAACATCCCAGAAGGTGGCAGGGTATGCATGGAAATTGAAGTTTTCTTTCATAAGCTCCATAGCATCAATTCTGTTTTTAAGGCTCTCACTTTCTATTCCCGGCCTGCACATTCCAGCCAGGTCTCCTTTTACATCCGCCAGAAAAACAGGTACGCCGCAGTCACTGAAGGATTCGGCAAGCACCTTTAAGGTTACTGTCTTTCCTGTTCCTGTTGCTCCTGCAATCATCCCGTGACGATTTGCCATCTTCGGATAAATATAGATTTTTTCCTCTCCTGATTTTCCAAGCCAGATTTTGCCCTCATGATACATAAATATCTTTCCTCCATTATGCTTCCTTACAGTAAACCTATTATATAGGAAAACGCTCCCTTTTTCAATTGACAACTATTGATAATAGACGAAATCCCAAAGAGACCATCTTGACATTCTTATCATTTTCAGTATAATAAACCTCTGGCAACACGTATGTTCCTTTCGTTCGTTGCCGACGCAAATTATATGGTCAGTTCGAGACCTTCCTGACCTCAGTCTCAGGCAAAAGCTTGCGGGCTGTAAATCAAAACTAAAGGAGAAAAGAATATGAAAGATCAGAAAAATTCTGCATTGGCATCATCGATGCCTCATCCACGCTACACGCTGGCGATGGTCCAGGCAGCCATGATTGCTGCCATCTATGTTGTTCTCACCTATGTCGCAAACGCATTTGGCCTTGCCAATTATGCCATTCAGGTGAGATTTTCCGAGGCCCTTACAATTCTGCCTTACTTTACCCCTGCTGCTATACCAGGATTGTTTATGGGTTGTCTGTTGTCCAATATTTTAACAGGATGCGCTGTCCCTGATATTGTTTTTGGCAGTCTTGCCACCTTAGCAGGTGCAGTTTTCACTTACAGGCTGCGCAGATACAAATGGCTGGCGCCGGTTCCTCCCATTGTAGCAAATGCCATTGTAGTTCCCTTTGTGCTGCTGTATGCCTATGGCATTAAGCCTCTTTGGCTGTCCTTTATTACGGTAACCATAGGAGAAATTATTTCCTGCGCAGTACTGGGAATGATTCTGCTTTTTGCCCTGGAAAAATATCGCGGCCGCCTGTTTTCTGTTTAAGTGTTGTCAGATATAAAAAGCTAAGGCCTTGGGCTACTCCCCAAGCCTTAGCTTTTTATTTAAATTCCCTGTTAATAAATAACTCTCACATTCCCGCTGTTTGCTTTCAGCCGAATATTGATTTCCGGCATAGCCCCCACATTACCTTCAGCGCTGTTTCCCTTTTTATTATAAGACAGCACCTCATCAAAATCTGTTTTGATGCTTCCGCTTCCGGTTTGGATTTCCAGATGAAAGCTCAGCTTTTCAGGTATTTCTAATTTGATGTTTCCGCTTCCGGTCTGCATTTCCATATCGCCGGTTACGGAAGCGGCCTCCACCCTGACGTTACCGCTGCCTGTGGCGATAGCCCCGCTTCCTTCAAACCCTGTCAGGGTAATATTGCCGCTGCCTGCTCTGGCACTCAGTTTTCCGCATAAAGAGTCTCCCGAAATATTTCCGCTTCCGGCCTGGAAGGAAGCTTCCGCCACATCCACACCATTATACTCAATGTTTCCGCTTCCGGTCTGGATTGAAAGAACTGAAAGGACTTTTTCAGGAACATAAACCTCAATTTTTTCACTGCTAAAGCCGAAAAACACAATCGTCTGCAATTTTCCTCCGGTTACAACCGCCTGGTCCTTCTCCGGATAAGTCACTGTGGCCTGCGCCTTGGATTGATTGCTGTACAAGTATTCCTTAATGATGATCTTTTCCCCCGAAGCAGGGTAAACCTTGATGTTTTTGCTTCCATACTCTAACTTAAGGCTGCTTATCTCCTGCGCTGAAAGCTCGATTGTATTTTTAAGCGACGCACTTTTTGCAAAAGCAAAATCAAATGACCAAGAGGCGTATCCATTCTCTGCTGCTCTGCCGACGCTCATAACGCAAATCCCTCCAATCATAACTGCCATAACAAGGGCAGCGATCCATAAGCCAGGTTTATTTTTCATCTCCATCCCCCTGCCCTTCTGTATTATCTGCCTGGAATTGATCCTCCTTTATGGAGCTGTCAGCTTCTTTCTTCCTGCGCCTTCTTAATGCGGAAAAATATGACACCAGAGAGTAGTAAAGAGGTATGGTAAGAAACACCACCCAGCCGGGATGCCATGCAAACCAGAATATCCCCAGTGCAAAGAATATCAAAGTTGCCAGCACCGGATAGGCAAAGCAATTAGCGTTCTTCTTTTCAATGGCCTCCACCAGGGAATGCCAGATAGGTAAAAGCAGGAACAGAAGCCAGCCGGGATGCCATGCATTCCACACACATCCGATCACAAGATAAGCAATCAGGATCACCAAAAACATGGGAAAATGCGCATGGTGAGTAAACCATCCCTTATCATAATGTTCGCCATTTACATAAACACCATTTTTATCAATATGTACATTGTCTCCCTTTTTCCTGTCATCCACATGAATACCGTTCCATCCCACATGGACTTCTCCGTTTTTGTCCTTAACGTGAACTCCCTGAAAGCCAACATGTACATATTCCTCTTTATCCTTATCATTTTCCCTATTTTCCTCAGAGGAACTCTCATCATCACAGGGTCTTGGAATTTCATCCTCTGTCTTTAACAATTCATCTAATGAAATACCATAAAGGCGTGCCAGCAAAATCAGATTATCGGTGTCGGGGGATGCTTCCGCTCTTTCCCATTTGCTCACAGCCTGTCTGCTGATCCCAAGCTTTTCCGCTAATGCTTCCTGGGACAGGTTGTTGCTCTTCCTTAAATTAACAAGTCGATTTGCAATCTCAATATTCATTTTCTCCTCACATTCCGCCTCATAAAAGGGCTGTATATTTTTTCGGCCTGCCTTAGCTTAAAAGAGGCACTCAGACAAAACCTTCTGTGCCCCGCTGCTATGAGCAAATTATATTTTTTCTGCCTTGGTTGCGCAATAAACTCTGGTTTGAGTTCTGGCAACTATTGGTTGCAAACCGCTAAAATACGCCATTTTTCCTACTTTTCATTTCTGATATAAGTGATAAAGCAATTTCCGTTTTCCTCAAACCACTCTTTGGAATCGTTCATTCCCACTTTATAAACCGAACCTGTTTCGGGATTCATAACAACTGTATTTTTTTCATTAAAGCCAATCAGCAGCACTGCCGAACCATCTTTTAACGTTACCAGCACAGGAATATCCTGATTTACAAAGTAGAGAACAGAATCCAGCGTACAGCCGGTTAAATCCAGAATCTGTACCTCAGGAAGACTTTCTTCCAGAATGGAAATTGCTGAACTGCCGCTTTCCAGCATATATTTGGAATTTCTTACGACACCCTCGTATTCCAATATGGTATCCAGACACACTGCCAGAGAATTTTTATCTTCTGTGGCCATCTGGCCTTTGATTGCCATGATCTGATTACTCAGGCTGCGGTTTCCCTTCATCCAGACATAATATCCGTCTTTACTGATGACGACTCCCGATATACTGTCTGCCAGGCTGATCGCATTTGCTTCATCCACATAAATAGCCTCTATCCCGTTTTTCCCATAGACATAATATCTATCCAATGAAGACTCCGAGGAAGTAAGCGTAATGACTCTGCCTCCCTCAAACAGCACCTCCCTGGGAGTAAGAAGCTTCATGGCCGAAGTATCAATGGTTCCTTTAACAGCAATCTGTGTCAGCTTTTCGTAATTCTCTGTGGCCACGACCTCCACGGTATTTTTACTGTTTAATGCGGTTTCCGCATTCATAATCTGATCTTCCTTGATTTCTGCATAAGTGCCGTCCTCTTCCTTTTCCACCCTGGATAAGATAATCTGATTTCCCAGCACTTCTCCACCCACTACATAGACGTTGTCCTGCTGATAGGTCATCAGCACTCCTTCCGTTTCATTTTGAATCTTTACGCAGTACATGGGAAAAATCGTGTTTCCGGCTGAATCCGTCACAATATCTCTTTCTCTGGCAATGCCATAAATCAAATCCTCGTCCATAAAGCCGATCGGAGCGATCACTTCTCCCCCTCCGGCCTTAATACTCTCTCTGTCGCCTGTGGTCAGATTCATCAATATCAGCTCTTTTCCCTGATAAAGGCTTCCGCCCTGCTGCCATACAGCCATCTTGTTGCTGTCCGACACCTTGTAGCTGCCCTCTGTAAGATTTTGTACGATGGTCTCACAGGTTCTTTCAGACACGTTGATCTGATAAATCTGATTCTCCCATTTAAGAAAAAGCCTGCCATCCCTGTTAATATAAGCAAGCTGCTCTACCTCTTCCATCAGGATCGACTGAGATTTGCTGCTGTAAATATAAACTAACTCCTCCACAGTATTTACGGTACTGTCATAGAAATAGACAGAAATCCCTACCTGGCCTTCATGGCGTCCTCTGTTCATATATCCGTAGACCAGAAAGATGACATTTCCTGCCTCATCTATGTTTAATATTTTGATCCTGTTTCCGTCATACAGGGTTCTTGCATCCATGTTTTCTTCATTATAAAATCCAAACAAAAATGCCATTTTGTTATCTGCCACATTATAACTGTAAAGCCGGTTCCCGGTAACAAAGGCAAAATTATTTCCGCCGTCGCTTTCAAAAAGTTCCACGTTTTCACTGGTAATGCCCAGCATGATCTTATTGTTGGCATATACATCTCCCGACTCCTGAAACATCTGATTCATGGTTCTTTCATAGTCCAGAAGATACATTCTGTCCGCAGTGTAACGTACCCTGAAATATTCTTTAACTCTATAGAAGGTCTTTTCATCTCCGTCAGGTGTGGACACATAATACTCCAAAACAAAGCTTCCTGTCTGGGACGCCAGCTCCTTAATTGTAATATTAGCCCGCGTTTCTCTGGTAATATCCAGATTTCCCCATGTAATCTGCTGAAAGCTGCTGTGAATATCAACCTTGCCGTAGGTGGTATTATCCCCCTCCGCATTAGATTCTAAGTACTTAGTCAGCTCTTTGGCAGCTTCCTTATCAAAGGTTTTATTGGAAAAATCATTTACATAGTCCAGCTTGTCACTGGCAAAATACTCCTCTGTGCTTACTACTCTGGTATAGTACCTTATATCCTTCCCATTTCCCATGGTCAGCACGATTACCAGCGCATACTCCTGATTGCTTTCAATCAGATCCTTAAGAGCAAAGGTCGTCGTGATCCCCTCCTGCGTCTGTTCAAACTCTTCAATCTCAGTATTTTCAATCAGACGGCTTCCGTCAAGACTTCTGACCTCAAAGGCAATCTTACTGATACTCTCACCATACGGATCAATTTCCAGCGTAACCCTTCTTCCCGCTGCAAGGGGAGTAATACTGTCACGCATCTGACTAATTTCCATGGCGTTATCATAGCCATGCATTTCATTAATGCGGTAACCGCTGTAATTTACCCAGACCACCGGATAGGTGGCTTTCCCCATCTCCATGGTCATATCGGTATTACCCTTATTCATAATGCTGCTGGTAATAAACAAAGTTGCAAAAAATACGATTACAACTATGCCTGCCTTTATAATTGTTTTTTTCATTTTATTCCTCATTCCGGAGCGTCTGTTTTTTCAAAAGCTTTTGCAGAGTGGTTTCTATCTTAAGGGCCCTGGTCATCTGATCAACCTGCGTATCCTTATGGGTACTTGCTGCCTTTCCCTCCCGCTTTACAGCCCTTATCAGTATATTCTTAGGTGTGTGTTCCATGTCAATAAATTCCAGTATCTGGGTATCATAACCCCATTCCTCCAATAAATTGGCCCGCACTCCATCTGTGATCAGCGCCGCCATCCTTTCCTTTAAAAGCCCATATTTAAGAACAGGCGCAAGCATTTCATTTTCAATCTGCTTATTCACTTCATGCTGGCAGCAAGGCACGGTAAAAATAACTCTTGCATTCCATGTTACTGCCTTTTCAATTGCATAATCTGTTGCAGTATCGCAGGCATGGAGGGTCACCACCATGTCTATATCCTCTTCTCCTTTAAAAGTACTGATGTCTCCCTGACAGAAACGCAGATTTTCATAACCATAACTTTCTGCCAGAAGGTTACAGTGATTAATAACATCTGTTTTCAAATCCAGACCTGTAATCTGCACGTCCATATTTTTAAGCTCATGCAGATAATAATACAGGGCAAAGGTAAGATAAGACTTGCCGCACCCGAAATCAATAATATGAATGGTTCCCTTCTTATTCAGTGTTGGCAATATATCCTCAACAAATTCCAGATAACGGTTAATCTGCTTAAATTTATCATATCTTGATTTTACAATCTGCCCTTCCCTTGTCTGGACGCCCAGATCCACCAGAAAAGGAACTGCCACGCCTTCCTTTAAAATATATTTCTTTGTCCTGTTGTGAGACATATCAGGCTTACCTGCCAAGGCTTCTGCCTTGTTTTTCTTAAGCTTTGTCGTAACCTTGCCCTTTTTGCTGACAAGGACGTTCAGCCTGCCCTCCATGCTTTCTGCCTCTAACTGCTTAAAATCCCTTTCCATACAGGAAAGGATTCTCTTAAGCATCTCTTCTTTTCCATAGTTTTCATGAAAAACCTGCGTTCCTTCCCATGAGGTTTCCTGGAAGCAAAGTATTCCCTTTACCATCACCGGGCGTATTTTTACTTTGAATACCCCTTCCTTCTGACGAGGATTGCTTAAAATAATCTGATATAGCCTGTCCGATAAGAAAGGGGACAGGGTTTCCCTTAATTCTTCCAACATTTTTCTCTATCCCTCCTGCTGCTTTATCCTCCGCAGGCACTCATTGTAAGTATCTTGCTTTTACGGGCATAAATATAGCCATAACTTAACGTCATGACTATATTTTACTTATTTACCTGCAAAACCACAACCAAAACTTTATCAGAATCTGAGAATGCCTCTTCTGGTATTATGTCTTCTTTTATAAATTTCATAACATAACAGTATCTGTACTAAATCCCCAAGCCATTCCCATTTTTCCGGGGGAATCTCCTGCCCCTGCTCTTTCTGCTCTTCTTCTCTCCTGATTCGATCCAATATGTCCTTGGACAGCTTGTAAATCTGCCATTTATCCGGATATTCATCATAAATCATGCTGCCCTCATAGTCCAGCTTATCTAAGGTATTGCTGATCAGCTTCTGATACCGCTTTGCTTCCGCCGGATACATCTGCTGCAGATACTCCAGATCCCGGATAATGGAGTCCTCCTCCTCATAATACATGGGAAGGGGATATGTCATATAAAAGGGTAAGATTTTGCGCTCATACATATGGATAACTTCCTTATATCTTTACAGTTATCATATGCTCTTTCTAACTTTCCTGTGAAAGCCTTCCCGCCAGCAGCTTTGCCCTGCGCACATCCGCCTGTCTGCACAGCCCGTTTCCATAACGTGCTTTCTCATAGAGCGCTGCCAGCTTCTGCGCATCTTCCTCTGACTGTGGATAAAGCTGCCCGCAGCATTCCCTTGCGGTTCCTTTCTTTAAAATGGCTGCTTTCTTCTCTCCGTCCCATGAAGCAGCTTTCTTCAACAGTGTTTTCCGATAAATGCGCCGAATCTTTTCTTCTGGAGAAAGAGATTCCTTTAGTCTTTCCCAGGGGGAGCTTCCCTTCTTTTCTTTAAAATCTGCCACCGGTTTTAGGTTTTCCACCTTATCTGAAAATATTTCCTCCCCTATTAACTGCCTTTTTCTCTTCCTTGCGAAAGCTGCCTTGATCAGCTTTATTGCCCCAATCACAGCCATGATTAAAACCGTGCTTATAACTGCAAAAACAACAACTGCAATTAATATGTCCAGAACCTTAATCACCGCAGCCTCCTTCGTAATCTCCTGTGCCGCCTCCCAGATAACCTCCTGTGCTGCTTCCTCCGGGGAGACTGACGATGATGGCTCCTGATTGGCCGAAAACAGTGACAAAATAAACTTTAAGGCTGCCAGCAGTGCGTTTCTGATTGCCTGCCCGACCCTGTCCATCAATTGTCGGTTGGAAATAAATGCAATGACAGCCGCTGCCACTGCCGAAAACCCACATGATAATCCCAATGCCGGGTAAAATATACGCTGCATTGGAATATTGTCTGTGGTGCGGTTATTCATATCCATATAGTGAAGGAACTGCTTAAAAAAATAAAAAACAAAGTATGCAAATGTAAACCAAACCGTTATCTTAAGCAGAAAACTGCCGCAGCTTCCTATTCCCTGCAATGCGTCAATTATGTACAATCCTATCAGTATTCCCATTGCGGCAGGGGGCATAAGTACTTCCATTCCCTGCCCTTCTTTTTTGTCAAAGCGCTTTATAAGGCTTAAAATCATAGCTACTGTGACAATTCCCACAGAAAATACCTTTTGTGCAAGGCTTCCACGATAAATTATAATCACCGCCGCTAAGGGCAGCAGATGGAGGAGTAAAAACACCGGCAGCGTTTTACACACTTCCCGCAGGAAATAGCAGAAAAGAGGCACCGCCGCCAACCAAAAGAACACTTCCCTATCTGCTTTATCCTGCATGATGTTTACTAAAAGCACATAGCTTACCGCAGCTACAAGCAAATAATTGGCCAGTTCCGCAATGATATTTTTCAGAATTTCCAAATTTCTGTAAAAGGCTGTATTTTCAACATCTCTCATGTAAGCCCCTCCGAAATGAAGATTGTTTTGGCCTTCAGGCTCTCCTCCACCTTTTCTTCCTCCTGTTTTTTAACCGGGCAGATCCACACAAAATCCTCTCCCCATTTCATTTTATATTCCATGAGGACTGACTGATATTCACTGTGTCTGTCAGGAGAAATAAATATTGTATAGAGAGATTCCTTTGAGGTAAATAATTTTTCCCGAAAACAATTTGCAAACTTTTCCATAGGACTGTCAAGGTCAAGCCTGGCAAGAGCCTTGAGAACTCCTTCCATACCTGAAATATCCGTAATCTCCTCCAATAAAAGTTGTTGACCAGTAATACAGTCTCCTGCATTTGCAAAAATACTGACCCTTACTCCCTGCATGAGCATACTTTCTGCCAACTGAGCACAAATACTGATGCTCATCTCTAAAAGTTCCTCTCTTCTTAATATTCCCTTATCCTCAAGATTCATAAATATCTGCACATTACTTACCGCTGTGTGCTCTCGAATATTAACCTTTAGCTCTCCTGTTTTAGCTGTAGCTTTCCAGTTGATCGTCTTTAACTCATCATAAACTTCGTATTCCCTGATTCCCTGATAGGTAAAGGGATCCTCAAGCTCGTATCTCCTGGCTGCCACCTCTCCGCTGATTCTCCTTAGTGCAGGGGAAATCTGACTGACGGATAATAGCTTCGGTATCACGTAAACTACTGTGTTACTGGTTAAGCTGTCCATCATTTCCTCAGAGAAAAACAAATCCGCTCCCACCAGATCAATGGCGTATATCCCATAATATCCCCTTTTAGAGCACAAAATCTGATGGCTTCTGGTAATCCGCTTATAGGGCATCAATGTAAATAAGTCGTTTCTATAATATTTATCCGTGACACTGCCATTGTCCTGTCCTTGAAATAGCAGATGCCTGGAACACTGGAATTTAACCTTAAGCGAAGGCAGGGGAAGCCTTTTACGGTTTTCCACAATTTCCAAAAGCCTGACCTTTTCCCCCTCGCGTACCAGTTCCTTTTCAAAATTCAGAACTACCGAAATGCCCCTGTTCCACCAATATTGGTATATGACTCTTTGCAGAAGAAACAGGAAAAAAGCAAGCAGCGCTGCAAAAACAACAACCATGATACTCCCCCATTAAACAGCAAAGTTTTCCGTAGGTGCCGGAATACTTTCCAGTATTTCACCGACAATTCCTTCTGCCTCGTTTCCTGATTGATGCCCGTAGGAAAGCTTTAGCCTGTGTGCCAGCACAGGAACTGCCAGGGCTTTTACGTCATCGGGAATACAGTATGCTCTTCCCGAAAGCCCGGCATAGGCTTTGACAGCCCGCATAAATGCAATAGTTGCCCTGGGACTTGCCCCCATAACTACCTTATCCTTTTGTCTGGTTGCAGCTGTAATATCTACCATATATTTTTCAATTTCAGGATGTACAAAAATCTCAGCCGCCCACAGTTTCATTTCCTTAAGAGTTTCCAGGCTGATTACCGCCTTGAGATGGCTGTAAGGGTCTTCTTGCATGAATCGTTCCAAAATGGCGACCTCTTCCTCCTTTGAAGGGAGTCCCACAGACAATTTCATCATAAAGCGGTCAAGCTGTGCCTCCGGCAGAGGAAAGGTTCCTGCACTCTCTATGGGATTCTGAGTTGCAATTACAAAAAAGGGATCATCAAGCGGCATCCCTTCCCCATCAATGGTTACCTGTCTCTCCTCCATACTCTCCAAAAGACCTGACTGGGTTCTTGGAGTAGCCCGGTTAATCTCATCTGCCAGCAGTATGTTTGTAAAGACCGGCCCTTTTCTAAGCTCAAACTCACCGCTTTTCCTGTTATAAACATTCATTCCTGTCACATCGCCGGGAAGCAGATCCGGCGTAAACTGAATCCTGCTGAAATTTCCATCTATAGAAGCAGCCAGCGTTTTTGCAAGCTTTGTTTTTCCAGTCCCCGGCACATCCTCCAAAAGCACATGTCCATCAGCTAAAAGCGCAGTCAGAAGAAGCCTTATTACTTCCTCCTTCCCCACAATCACCCTTCCAATATTCTCTATCAGTAATTTTCCATTTTCCTGTAATTTACTTACATCCATATGTAATAGTTTCCTCCCGCTGCTTTTATTAAAATTAGGATAAAACACACAGCCCAAGGCAAATTTTATGATGCCTTGGGCCTTTAGTCAATTTTGTTTATTTTATAACGTGGATGCGGGCAAGTGCTCTCTGCAATGAAGTCTGCACCCGCATAAGATCCGTTTCCGGCGTTTTACTGCGAAGTCTTTCCTCCGCCCGTGCCTTAGCCGCTTCTGCCCGTTCTAAATCAATTTCTTCGGGCCATTCAATAATCTCTGCCAGAATTACTACTTCGTCCTGCAAAATCTCCGCAAATCCTGCGTGAAGGGCGGCTTCCCTGGTTTCCTCCTCCTCGGTGATCGTTAAAATACCAGGGCTTATAATTACCGTAGTAGGCACATGCTTTTTATAGATGCCAATTTCGCCCTCAGTAGTATTGAACTCTACCATAGAGACTTCTCCCTCGTAAAACACGCGGTCAGGAGTAATGATCCTTAATTTAAATAAATTGTTGTCTGCCATCTGCTGCCTCCCGTCACTATTTTACGCGGGCAAGTACATCATCAATACTTCCTGCATTTAAGAAGTAGCTCTCCGGTATATCGTCATGCTTGCCTTCCAGAATTTCCTTAAATCCGCGGATCGTTTCGTTGATCGGCACATATTTGCCGGGAAGTCCGGTAAACTGCCCTGCCACAAAGAAAGGCTGGGATAAGAATCTCTGTACCTTTCTTGCACGGGAAACTACCAGCTTATCGCTTTCTGATAGTTCATCCATACCAAGGATAGCAATAATATCCTGCAATTCCTTATACTTCTGCAAAATTTCCTGTACCCCTCTGGCCACCTGGTAATGCTCCTGCCCAAGGATTCTGGGATCCAGGATTCTGGAAGTGGATTCCAGGGGATCAACCGCAGGATAAATGCCCAGCTCCACAATAGATCTGGAAAGAACTGTGGTAGCATCCAAATGGGCAAATGTAGTTGCAGGTGCAGGGTCCGTCAGGTCATCCGCAGGCACATATACCGCCTGTACGGAGGTGATGGAGCCATTTTTTGTGGAGGTGATACGCTCCTGAAGGGCGCCCATTTCTGTCTGCAACGTAGGCTGATAACCTACCGCAGAGGGCATACGTCCAAGCAGCGCAGAAACCTCTGAGCCGGCCTGAGTAAAACGGAAAATATTATCAATAAAAAGCAGCACGTCCTTTCCGCCCTTGTCACGGAAATATTCTGCCATGGTAAGTCCCGAAAGACCTACTCTCATTCTTGCTCCGGGGGGTTCATTCATCTGACCAAATACCATGGTAGTCTTATCAATAACCCCTGACTCTTTCATTTCATAGTAAAGATCATTTCCCTCTCTGGTCCTCTCACCAACACCGGTAAATACGGAATAGCCGCCATGCTCTGTTGCAATATTACGGATCAATTCCTGAATCAGGACCGTTTTACCAACACCGGCGCCTCCAAACAGACCGATCTTTCCACCCTTCTGATAGGGGCAGAGAAGGTCTACCACCTTGATGCCCGTTTCCAGAAGTTCCTGTTGGGTTGACTGCTCCACAAATTCAGGGGCTGGCCTGTGTATGGGCTCATAGGTTACTCCTTCCGGAGCAGGCTTGTTATCAATAGGCTGTCCCAAAACATTAAACATACGTCCAAGGGTATTTTCACCAACCGGCACACTGATGGGAGCGCCCGTAGCGATTGCTTCCATTCCTCTTACCAGGCCATCGGTGGGACCCATGGCAATACATCTGACCGTATCATCACCCAGATGCTGTGCTACCTCAACGGTAAGCTCTCCTCCCTCCTTTAAAGGGATCCTGATCGCTTCGTTGATTTCCGGCAGTCTGCCTTCTGTAAATTTAATATCCAGAACGGCACTGATGATCTGTGTAATTTTTCCCGAGCTAATTTCTTTGCTCGTATTTAAATCTGCCATTTTTCCTCCATTCTGCCTGGTCAGTAGCCCACCAGGCACGCTTCTTTCATTCTCTTAACACAGCTTTTTATGATATTGCATTTGCTCCTGCAATAATTTCTGTCAATTCCTGCGTAATAGAGCCCTGACGTGCTCTGTTGTACAGCAGCGTTAAATTATCTATCATTTCTTCCGCATTGCTGGTAGCCGAATCCATTGCCTGCATTCTGGCTCCGTTTTCACTGGCTACCGCTTCTATCATACCGCCATAGATCAGACTGGTTATATACTTGGGTATAAGCAGGTTTAAGGCTTCCTCATCCTCAGGCTCAAAGTTCATAAGCGCTCTGTTGTCCCCCTGCTCTCCCTCCCCTCCTTCTGTTTCCTCCTGATTCACTTCAACAGGTAGAAGCTTTAAAAGCGTAGGGATATGCACAACTGTATTTTTAAATGCAGTGTAGGCAAGATAAATTTCGCTGATCTCTCCTTTTTCAAAAGAAGCCAGCACTTCCCTGCTGATTGCCATGGCGTCCACATAAGCAGGCTCTGCGATCACCTCAGAGTAATCTGCCTTGATCTCATACTGTTTTTGCAGCGCTTCCTTTCCCTTTTTGCCAATTGCATAGACTGCCAGATCTTCTTTTGCCAGCTCTCCTCTTGTAATCAGTTTGATCACATTGGAATTATAGCCTCCTGCCAGCCCTCTGTTTGATGTGATCACGATCACAGCCTTTTTTCCGGACTTTCCAGACTTCAAATACCTGTGCTCCAGGTTTTTCGTCCTTTTCAAAATGGAATTGACCGTATCGTACATACAGCGGAAATAGCTGTCGGTTTTCTCTGCATTCATCTTTGCTCTCTGCAGCTTAACAGTGGAAACAAGCTTCATAGCCTTGGTAATCTGCTGGGTGCTCTGAATACTGCCCTTACGCCGTTTTATATCACGCATTGAAGCCATAATCATCCTCCATTCTATTTCAAAAATGCTGCTTTGAACTCTGCAATGGCTTTCTTTAAGGTTTCTTCCGTTTGGTCGGAGATCACCTTTTCCTCTGCAATGGTTCTGGGAACCTCAGGATATTTGGTATCAAGAAATTCAAAAAATTCTTTTTCAAATCTTGTAATATCCTCAGTAGGCACATCCAGCAGATACTTGTTGGTGGCTGTATAAATAATGATGACCTGATACTGCACAGGCATGGGCCTGTATTGAGGCTGCTTTAATATCTCCTTAATTCTTTCCCCCTGTGCCAGCTTCTCCTTGGTATCTGCGTCCAGTTCCGAACCAAACTGTGAAAAAGCTGCCAGTTCCCTGTACTGGGCCAGTTCCACACGGATAGGTGCTGCTATCTTCTTCATGGCCTTAATCTGTGCTGCGCCGCCTACACGGGATACGGACAAACCTGCATTAACCGCCGGGCGGAAACCGGAGTTAAACATTTCTGTTTCCAGATAGATCTGACCATCTGTAATAGAAATAACATTGGTGGGAATATAGGCAGAAACATCTCCTGCCTGAGTCTCTATAATAGGAAGCGCGGTAAGGGAACCGCCGCCATATTCGTCACTCATTTTGGCTGCACGTTCAAGGAGCCTTGAATGCAGATAGAACACATCACCGGGATATGCTTCACGTCCGGGAGGACGCTTAAGGAGCAATGAAAGTGTACGGTATGCGGCTGCATGCTTGCTTAAGTCATCATAAACAACCAGCACATCCTGTCCATTTTCCATCCACTCTTCCCCAATGGCGCATCCCGAATAAGGAGCAATATACTGGAGAGGCGCAAGCTCACTGGCTGTAGCTGCTACAACCGTCGTATAAGCCAATGCCCCAAATTCTTCTAATGTATTGACAATAGAAGCAACTGTGGACGCTTTCTGTCCTATGGCAACGTAAATACATTTTACGCCCTGCCCTTTCTGATTAATAATAGTATCAATAGCAATTGCTGTCTTACCGGTCTGTCTGTCGCCGATAATAAGTTCACGCTGGCCCCTTCCGATAGGTACCATGGAATCGATTGCCTTAATACCTGTCTGCAAAGGTGTATCTACTGACTTTCTGGTAATAACACCGGAAGCAACTCTTTCGATCTTACGATATTTATCTGTCTGTATGGGGCCTTTACCATCAATTGGCTGCCCAAGAGCATTAACAACACGTCCCAGCATGGCATCGCCTGCAGGAACCTCAACAACGCGTCCGGTTGTCTTGACCGTATCGCCTTCATTGATATTTTTCTGGCTTCCCAAAAGCACCGCGCCTACGTTGTCTTCTTCCAGATTCAGTACCATTCCATATACTTCTCCGGGGAATTCCAGAAGTTCTCCCTGCATTGCGTTTTCAAGACCATGTACACGTGCAATACCGTCGGCAACCTGAATAACAGTACCAACGTCTGAAACTTCAAGCTCTGAAGCGTATCTTTTGATCTGCTCTTTGATCACAGAACTGATTTCTTCGGGTCTTAAATTCATGGTTCTTACGCACCTTTCTTTTCATTATTTGCTTTCCCGTAAGAATGCTTTGACATTCTTCTTAAATTTGTACTTTAAGCAGCTCGCGCTGTAATTCAAACAGCTTATTTTTCACACTGCTGTCAACCACCCTGTCTCCAATACGGATGACCATGCCTCCGATCAGATCCTCATCCACCTGATAATGTATTTCCATCTTTTTAAAGGAGGTGGTGGCAAGCAGCCTTTCCTCTACTTCTTTCTTTTTCACTTCACTCAAATCTATTGCTGTGGTCACATAGGCAATGCCAATTCCCTTAAGACTTTTTACTTCATCAATAAAATAATCCAGAATACTGTCAATCTCACTGTATCTGTCTTTACTGACAATCAGATATAAAAATCCAAGCAATTCTTCGGAAATACGTCCCTTAAAGACTTCCTCCAGAACCTTCAGCTTATCCTCCTTAAGAATCTTAGGATGATTCATCAGCTTTCCAAAGTCAGGATTCTCTTTAAGCAATTCCTTTAACTGGGTAATCTCAGCTAAAAATTCGTCTTCCCTGCCTTCTTCCACAGCCAGTTCAAACAAAGCTTCTCCATATGTGGTCCCAACTAGCTTTGCCATGTGCTCTCACCTATTTCCTTTAACGTTTCATTTACCAGGCTTTCCTGTATGGTTGTATCGATAGACGCCTTTACTGCCTTGCCCGCCATCATGGAGGCAATCACTACCATTTCGCGTTTCACATCATCTGCGGCTTTCTGCTTCTCAAGCTGGGCTTCCACTCTGGCTCTGTCAATGATTCTTGCCGCTTCTTCCTTCGCCTCGGCTATAATCTTATTTTCATTTTCCAGCCCGCGCTTTCTGGCGTCGCTTAAAATTTCTTCTGCCTCTTTATTGATACTTGCAAGCTTTTCCTCATACTGTGCCCTTAAAATCGCCGCGTCTTCCTTGTCCTGTGCCGCATCTAAAAGCTCATCTCTTATCTTAGCCTGTCTTTTTGCCAGCATTTCCCTTACGGGATTAAACAGGAAATAAGACGCCACCAGAAAAAGTACAAAGACTGCGATGATCATAAGTGCCGCATCTACTAAAAGCTGCAGGTCAAGGTCAAACAATCTGGGTTCCATCCGCAAACCTCCTTTCCACAATCTCTCTTATGCCGCAATATTTCACATCCCGGCATATTACGTAAGGGGTTTTACGAATAACAGAATGATCGCTATAAGCAGACCATACAGACCTGTTGTTTCCGCAACCGCCTGACCAAGCAACATGGTAGAAGTAATATCAGATTTTGCTCCGGGGTTTCTTCCTACTGCTGCCGCAGCATGTCCTGCTGCAATACCCTGTCCTACACCAGGTCCGATACCGGCAATAAGTGCCAGACCTGCGCCGATTGCTGAACAACCTAAAATAAAGTTTGTATTAAATTCCATTTTTGTTTCCTCCTTATACTTTTTGCATGATATTTATTTTGTTTTAATATTGATTTCCAACTTAGCTTCCATATTGCCTGTTAAAATCTAGTCCCCTGTATTGCATGCATCCGCAATATAGGTCATGGTAAGCATACAGAATACATAGGTTTGGATTGCACCTGAAAACAGATCGAAGTATACATGAAGTGCCGCCGGCCATATGATAGCTACTTTACTCAGCAATGTATATATCAATGCCATGATCGCTGTTCCCGATAAAATGTTGGCAAACAGACGAAGCGACAGTGAAATCGGAACCGCCAGATCACTGATAATGTTGATCGGGGCCCAGATCGGCCATGGATCACACAGTCCTTTCAGAACACCTGATACCTTCTGGTACTTAAATTTATTAAAATGAATCAACGTAAATGTAATGACAGCCAGTGCAAGAGTTACCCCATAATCCGCAGTAGGCGGACGCAGTCCCAAAAGCCCGGAAATATTACTGAACAATATGAAAATAAAGATCGTTCCTATATAATTCCGGTATCTGGCTGCCTGTTTGCCCATTGCGCCGCTGGTCATTCCATCCAGTTTTTCCACGATCAGCTCCACTACATTCTGAAAGCCACCCGGCACCTCTGTTGCATGCTTTATCGCCCGGTTTGCCGCAATACAAAAGCCGATGATAATCAGCATAACGATCAAAACGCATACATGTGTTGTGGTTATCCACACAGTCTGCCCAAACAATTCATAAGAGAATACTCCATGAATCATAAAATCAACTTCTGTGCCTTCTGATAGCAGAATTCCCTGTCCCATTCCTTCACCTCCTTACATATCCTGCTCTATGGCAGGTTCTTCTATAAGCGGAGGAAGAATTTCTTCCCCGTAAATCACCACGCTTATTTTCCTGGTTATAAAATGCATATAGGCCGATGCCTTAAGCCCCATGATGCCTAAAAATGCTGAAACCGGATTGGCGATCCCGCTTACGGCAATCAGTATAAGCGCCGCTGTAATGAAAAGATACCGCAGTATATTATGAATACTCATAGATTTAACCGCTGCCCTCTCAGGAAGATCCAGCGCCCGGTCAAGGGACCACCACATATGAAATGCACTTATTGCAGCTATCAGTATTCCCATCCAAAGCCCCAGACTATAGGATGCCTTGTCCTTTATCAGGAACACGAACAACTGGCACACCACTCCAAACAAAAGGATTCCCGTTTCAAGCTCAAACAGAGTCCTGTTTATTTTCGTGATCTTTTCTTTCATTTTCAACCTTATCTTTCCTGTTCCTTCTGCTCTTATGCAGATAAGAGGACATCTCGCTTTCTCTGGCAAATATCTGTCTGGAAAAGCGATATACATTGTAACCGCCTGCTACCGCTCCCACAAAAAACAAGATCACTACAAGAAAACTTGTGCCCAGTTTTTTATCCAGAAACATTCCCAGAAAGGAACAAACAAAAACAGGGACCAACATGTTAATTCCAAATTGTCCTATCATTGTTAATGCCTGATATACGCTTCGATTGAATTTCACATGTTTCTCCCTTTCAAATTGTCTTATTTGACACTGCGCTCATTTTTTAATTATACCCATTTTTCCAACTTCTGTCTAGGTTATAATCATGAAATAGTTATTAAATTTTCATTCTTCGGATTTCCTCAAATTCGTTGACTTTCCTCTCATTTAAGAGTAGTATTTTTCATAATAAGAGAAAACTTTCCGGAGGCTAAATGATGGAATCTCAGATTACAATTCGGCCCGTTACCCTAAAGGATTCGGACAGGCTTTTAGAGATATACGCTCCCTATGTAAGGGAAACGCCAATCACTTTTGAATATGAGGTTCCCACCCTGCAGGAGTTTAAAAACCGAATTGCCGATATTTCCTCCCGCTATCCCTATCTGGCTGTGTTATCAGGAGATAAAATCATTGGCTACGCCTATGCATCCGTTTTTCATAAGCGGGCTGCCTATGACTGGTCGGTAGAAACTTCGATTTATATAGACAGGAATTATCATGGCCTCGGAGCCGGCACCTTACTTTATAAGGCATTAGAGAAGACCTTAAAATCCCAAAACATCTGCAACCTGTGTGCCTGCATTACCTATCCCAATCCGGAAAGCATTGGCTTCCATGAACATATGGGATACCGAAAGGCAGCACATTTTCATAAATCGGGTTATAAATTCGGAACCTGGTATGACATAATCTGGATGGAAAAATTTATCAGCGATCACGCGAAAGACCAAAAACCATTTATCCCCATAAAGGAGGTTCTATGACAAATCCCATTTTATACCGCAAGCGTATTATTCCCGATGAATGTATTCTGCTTAAGGATGATGTGATCCTGTCCTGCGACGAGGACCATATCGTTACCACCTGGCATTCTCTCCATCCCAAGAAAGATCTTCATCATGGCAGCTCCTGCTACTTTCTGAAAGAAGGCTTTAAAGTGAGCAAATTCTGTTATGAGGACGACCGTCTTCTTTGCTGGTACTGTGATATTGTAGATTTCGATTACCACCCTAATGAAAATACCATGATCGTCACTGACCTTTTGGCTGATGTGATCATTTATCCCGACGGTACCGTAAAAGTTGTGGATTTAGATGAACTTGTCACCGCGCTGGAATCCCGCTCCATCAGCCTGGACACCTTAAAATCCAGCCTTCTTCGGCTCGATAAACTGCTTAAGATCATTTATTCCGGCGATTTTGACAAATTAAAAGCATATATTGAACCGGGCACCGGTATTTAATAGAAAATATGCCCTCCAATCTGAATACCGGTAAGTCCGTCAATGGGGGTTCTGAAGAAAAGACAGTTTCCCACAGTGGTTTGTCCCGACATTGCTGCGTCAGCCGCCCTGTAACAGGCTTCCGTGGCATGGCCCTCCGCAAGGGCAAGGGCAAGACGCCCGCTGGCAACAGGTGAAAACTGCTTATTCTGATAAATTACGCCCACTACAGTATCCGGAAACACAGAACTCATCACACGGTTCATTACAACAGCTCCTACTGCAACCTGCCCCTCATAGGGCTGATTGCCTGCCTCACAGTAAATCAGGTTGGCCAGTAGATACCTGTCCCCATCCGCAAAAGAAATCTCAGAAATATCTCTCCATGCAGACTGGGCTGCCAGTTGCGAAAGCCTTCTTTCTTCCTCTAATTCCTTCTGCAATGCAGCAATACTGTTCTTCTGCTCCTCCAACTGTTTTTCATATTCCAGCATTTCGGCTTCCGTGGCCTGAATTTCATTCTGGTAGCTGGATATTTTTCCAGAAGTCTGACTTACCAGTCCCGCCACACGACTCTGCTCTGCTTCCACAGATACCTTCAGTTCCTCAAGTTCCTTTTTTTCCTTTTCAAGCAATGCTTCTTTATCTTCAATTTCCTCTCTGGTAGCCTGAAACTTGGTAAGCTGATTTCTATCATATTCCGATAACTGCTCAATATAATCATTCCTGTTTAAAAGATCCGAAAAGTTAGCCGCCCCAAAAAGCATTTCCATCATCACGTAATCCCTCTTCTCATACATAAACTGAATGCGTTTCTTCATTGCAGCATACTGCTGGGCCTCCACTTCCCTTGCTTCCTCCAGCTCTTCCTGAGTAGTTTCTATCTCTGCATTTTTAGCGGCAATCTTCTCCTCCAGTTCTGCCAGGTTATTACTGACCTCTGTTAGATCTGAATTCAGGTTATTCAGCTGACCTTGAAGGCCTTCGGTAACCTCCTGAAGGTTCTGAATCTCCCCCTGCTTTTCATTGATTTCATTTTCGGTCTCTTCTTTTTCCTTCTTTATCTGGTCAATCTGTTCTTCCAGATCAGATATTCTGTCATTATCGGCATAGGAGGTCATGGGAAAAGCGCACATCAAAATAACTGCTACCATAAATACAGCAATCTTTCTTTGCTTCCCTTTTCTTTTCATTTCCCTCACCTGCCTTTATCTCTTCTATTTGTGAACATCACCATGCTTTAATCTTCCAGCTTTCCAATTCTGCGGCTATGTTTTTCTTCCTTGGAAAATTCCGTATTCAGGAAAGTTTCCACTATTTCAACGGCCAGATTTTTGCCTACGATCCCGCCTCCAAGAGCCAACATGTTGGCATCATTATGAAGTCTTGTCATCCTGGCAAGATAGGCGTTAGTGCAAAGTGCACACCGGACGCCGGGCACCTTATTTGCCGCAATGGAAATGCCGATTCCGGTAGTGCAGACCACGATCCCTCTGTCACACTCCCCACTGGCAACCGCCTTAGCTGCCGCCTTTCCAAATTCCGGATAATCACAGGAATCCATGCCATAGCACCCAAAGTCTTTATATTCGATTCCCTTTTCCTTCAAATACTCCATGATCTGACATTTCAGTTCATATCCGCCGTGATCACTGCCTAAAGCTATCATTTTCTTTCCTCCATTTATCTGTTTTTAAAATTTTAAAAATTGAAAGGCTCTATATTAAAGCCGGATCACCTGATGTCCTGCCGCCTTCAATAACCTGTTCATTATAGCCTGTCCCACACCCTTTTGCTCAAAGCTCTCCGCATAGATGATCTGTACGCCCTCATCATCAAATTCCCGGAGTATGCGGAACAAATGCCTGGCAATCTGTTCCTCCTGCCAGCGTTTTCCTGCACTTTTCACACTGTCTGCCCGGTAGCTTTGTGCAGTTTCATCCGTTGCAATCACACCGGTTTTCTGGCCTTTGCTGCTATAAATGCCAATTTGCTCATTAATATAGGCACATACACGGTCTGCCTGTCCCTCTACTATGATCAGATTTCCCTTCGGTGCGTAATGCCTGTATTTCATGCCCGGCGCCTTTGGTGCTTCGGGAGAATTGCCCTCAATAATCGTCCGGTCTACCTCCACCTGGCCTAAGGTCTGCTCCAGCATCTCTTCTGTAATATACCCCGGTCTTAAAATCATGGGCTTATTTCCGGTCAGATCAATGATAGTGGATTCCAGTCCTATATCCGCTTCTCCTCCATCAATGATCATATCCACCCTTCCCTCTAAATCTTCAATCACGTATTTTGCTACCGTAGGACTTGGGCGCCCGGAGCGATTGGCGCTGGGCGCGGCTATGTATCCGCCTGCGGCCTCAATCAGCGCCCTTGCTATTTTATTGGAAGGCATTCTCACCGCCACCGTATCAAGTCCCCCTGTGGTTTTTAAGGGAACACAGTCTGCCTTTTCAAAAATCATAGTCAGCGGCCCCGGCCAATACCGCTGTGCCAGTTTATAAGCAGCCTCCGGTATTTCCTTTACAATTTTGGGAAGTGCGTCCATCTGCGCAATATGTATGATCAGCGGATTGTCTGAAGGCCTTCCTTTGGCTGCATAAATTTTCTCTGAAGAATCGACGTTTAAGGCATCTCCTCCAAGCCCATATACTGTTTCTGTAGGAAAAGCCACCAGCCCTCCTTCTTTAATTATATTTCCCGCCTGGGCAATAGCCTGCCTGTTTATATTTTTTTCGTCTGTCCTTATGATCTTTGTCTTCATTCCAACTCCCCGGATATACTGCATTATCCGAAACTTTCTATCTTACTCTAACACATTTCCATTTTTTTGACTACCTTTATTACTCTTCCCCACTGATTTCCACTCCATTTAAGTATTTCATGATTCCCATATGAATATTCCACGCCATCTTTTCCTGATACAACTGGGTGGAAAGCTTTTCTGATTCCTCCCTGTTAGATAAAAATCCGCACTCCACGATCACAATTGGCTTCGTAGTCTTTTTTAACAGAAAATAGCTGTCATTCCCTTTACACTGTCTGTTATTTTCCGGGTCTAAAACCCGTAGCTGCTCCTGCAGGATCCGGGCAAGGCGTTTGCTGCTTTCACTGGTCTTATAATAAAAGACCTGAGCACCTTTCACATATTCCTCGTGATAACTGTTCTGATGAATGCTGACTACCAGCACCGGATCAACCCTCTCAATGATCTCCAGCCTTTTTTTCATATCCTGCACTTTCTTGTTGGAGGCGTTCTCATCATACAGCCCCTTATCACCTTCCCTGGTCATTACCACCGTAATTCCTTCTGCCTGTAAAAATTCCTTCAGCCACTGGGCAATTTTTAAGTTAATATCCTTTTCCAATTCATCATTGATTCCCACCTTTCCGGGATCCGTCCCCCCATGTCCCGCATCGATCACAACACAAATGTCTCTTTTATTTTCCACCTGCACGGAATTCACATAGACAGCCCCTTTCCCTGCCACAACAAACATGGAAAACATCAGAATCCCCAGCATTACCAGCTTTAAAATCCTGTTCTGATTATCTGTCACACCGCTGCCTCGCCAAATGAATTATCACTTTATATTTATGAAAAATAAGCTGCAGGTATAACCTACAGCTTATCCTATCTTTATCTGTTTAAATAAACTTCAATTACATCCCAGATTTCCGGCTTCTCATATCCCAGCCTCCAGCTGGCCACTCCGCCGATTTGATATTTATCCATAATGTTCAGCTTCACCTCTATGGAGCTTTCATCCTCAAGCCATACCTGATACAGGCTGGTTCCGTCTGTATATTCTCCATAATTCTGGCAGGTTTCCTCGTCCCATTCCACTGGAATATTATGAACGTTTACGAACTCTTCCGCCACATCCATGCCCACTGCCTGGCTGCTGAGCTGTCCTTCTTTAGTCTCCCATATTCTGGTATAGAACGGAACTGCATTAATTACCTTATTGGCAGGTACCTGATCTACCGTCTTCTCAATTCCCTCCTCCACGAAATTGATAGACGC
>USJG01000011.1 GCA_900554925.1 uncultured Lachnospiraceae bacterium | reverse complement strand
GTACATACCTCTGTAATGTTGTCAGAGGTTGATATAAAAACATTTAAAAAACTGGGAGTAGATTTGACCAGTGAACCAATTTTAAAGGGGAAGAGTAACTAAATGAGCGAAAATAATTTAAACCAATATGACGGAGGCCTCGGAGGAAATGGAGGCTCGTCAGGAAGCAATAATAATGGCTCCGGCGGCCCCGGCGGGCCGGGAAAGGACCCAAGAAAACAAAATATCATTATGTTTGTGATCGCAGCACTTATATCTCTGCTTTTGGTCAGCTCCTTTGTAAAGCTGATCACAGGTGATTCAGAGAAAGAGATCACTTATAATGAATTTGTCCAGATGCTGGAAGAAGAAAAAGTAGATTCTGTTATCATTGGATCAGACAGAATCTATATAGAAGCGAAGGCAGAGAAAACCATTCAATCTCCGATCATGTATTTGTACGGAATGAACCCGGTGGCAAGCTATTATACCGGCAAGATTGAGGACGACGATACTTTAACTGCCCGTCTCCTTAAGTATGATGTGGAGGTTAAGGGGCAGGTAGCGGATGGTACCAGTACCTTGATCAGTTTCCTCCTGTCCTATGTATTTCCCTTTATCCTCATGTGGGTTCTGCTGAGTTTTCTTTTCAGAAAGATGAGCAAGGGCGGCGGACCCATGGGCGTTGGAAAAAGCAATGCCAAGGTTTATGTTCAGAGGGAAACAGGCGTTACCTTTAAGGATGTGGCAGGTGAGGATGAGGCAAAGGAATCCTTGCAGGAGGTGGTTGATTTTCTTCATAACCCCGGCAAATATGCAAAGATTGGCGCCAAGCTGCCAAAAGGCGCACTTTTGGTAGGGCCTCCCGGAACGGGAAAAACCCTGCTTGCCAGGGCAGTAGCAGGAGAGGCAAAGGTTCCCTTTTTCTCCCTTTCCGGCTCTGACTTTATTGAATTATATGTTGGCGTAGGTGCTTCCCGTGTAAGAGATTTGTTTAAGGAAGCTACCAAGAATGCGCCCTGTATTATTTTCATAGACGAAATTGACGCTATTGGACGAAGCCGTGACAATAAGTATGGCGGAGGAAACGAAGAGCGTGAGCAGACCTTAAATCAGCTGCTTTCAGAAATGGATGGTTTTGATACCTCTAAGGGTATTCTGGTGCTTGGCGCCACTAACCGTCCCGAAATTCTGGATAAAGCTCTTCTCCGTCCGGGACGTTTTGACAGAAGAATTATTGTAGATAAGCCCGATTTGAAGGGAAGAGTGGAGATTCTTAAGGTTCATGCCAAGGATGTGCATCTGGACGAGAGTGTGGATCTTGATGCCATCGCCCTTGCTACCAGCGGTGCGGTAGGCGCAGACCTTGCAAATATGATCAATGAGGCAGCCATTAATGCGGTACAGCACGGCAGAGAATATGTAACACAAAAAGACCTGTTTGACGCGGTGGAACAGGTTCTGGTAGGAAAAGAAAAGAAAGACCGTATTATGAGCAAGGAAGAACGCAAGATCGTATCCTACCACGAGGTTGGCCATGCACTGATCAGCGCTCTCCAGAAAAATTCCGAGCCGGTGCAGAAGATTACCATTGTACCAAGGACTATGGGGGCCCTAGGGTATGTTATGCATGTACCTGAGGAAGAAAAATACCTCCAGACGGAAGCTGAGCTTCATGACAGGCTGGTAAGCCTTTTAGGCGGCCGGGCAGCAGAGGAGCTGGTGTTTGGAAATGTGACCACCGGTGCTGCCAATGATATTGAACAGGCCACCAATATTGCCACTAACATGGTTACCCGTTTCGGTATGAGCAAGCGTTTTGGGCTGATGGGGCTTGCCACTATAGAAAGTGAGTATTTAGGCGGCGGCGCCAGACTGACCTGCAGTGACAGGACGGCAGCCGATGTAGATACGGAAATCATGGAGACCTTAAAACAGTGTTATGAAGAAGCTAAGGAAATGCTTTCCGGCAACAGAGAGGTAATGGATAAGCTGGCAGCCCATCTGATTGAAAAGGAAACTATCAGCGGTAAAGAGTTTATGAAAATTTACCGTCAGGAAAAAGGGATTCCGGAACCCGAAGAAAAAGAAGATGACAAGAAACGGGAAGCAGAGCGGGAGCCTGAGAGGAAAGAGGTGCCTGAGAAAAAAGAGGAGTCTGAGAACAATGAGGAGCCTGCTGCAAAAGCTGAGCCCCCAGTTGAGGAAACAAAGGTCCGGGAGGATCATCAAAAGGAAAGTGAAGAGGCAAAAGTGACCGGCAGATTTTCTAACGCTTCCTCAGACTTTTTTGAATAAAACCAGTAAGCAGAAGGTATGGACATCATTACGAAAACAGAAAATGTGATCATAATGATGTCCTTTGTCTGTTCGCAGAAAGCGAAATGACACAAAACAGAGGTCTAAAGTATGTTTGATATTCAGGAAGAATTAAAGAAACTCCCTAATTGTCCGGGGGTTTACATCATGCATGATGAGATGGACAATATCATTTATGTAGGAAAAGCAATTAATCTCCATAACCGTGTAAGGTCGTATTTTCGTAAAAATATTGGCAGAGGGCCTCAGATTGATAAGATGGTAACGCTGATCCGCAGATTTGAGTACATTGTTACTGATTCTGAACTAGAGGCGCTGGTGCTGGAAAATAATCTGATTAAGGAATACAGCCCCAGGTATAATACCATGCTTAAGGATGATAAGACTTATCCTTATATCAAGGTCACGTTGGGAGAGGCTTATCCGAGGGTGTTGTTTTCCAGACAGATGAAAAAGGATCATTCCAGATATTTTGGGCCCTATACCAGCGCGGCCGCAGTGAAAGACACCATTGACCTGATCAACAAGCTGTATCAGCTCAGGACCTGTAATAGGAATCTTCCTAAGGAATGTGGCAATGACCGCGCATGTTTGAATTATCATATCAGGCAGTGTGTGGCGCCCTGCCAGGGAAATATTTCACAGGAAGAATATCAGCAGAGAGTAAAAAAGGCATTGGATTTTTTAAATGGAAGTTTTCAGGACACCTTAAAGGAACTGGAACAGAAAATGCAGGAGGCCTCGGAAAAGCTGGAGTTTGAAGAAGCAATCCGATACAGAGACTTATATAACAGCGTAAAGCAGATAGCCTCCAAACAAAAGATTACGGACAGTACCCTTGAGGATAAGGATATTATCGCCCTTGCAGCAGATGAAAGGGATGCGGTCGTGCAGGTGTTTTTTGTCCGGGACGGAAAGCTGATCGGGCGGGAGCATTTCTATATGACACACATTTCGGAAACACCCAGAGCACAGATATTGCTGGACTTCGTAAAGCAGTTCTATGCGGGCACGCCTTTTATTCCCAGAGAATTAATGTTGCAGGAAGAAATCGAGGATGTGGCGGTCATAGAGCAGTGGCTGAGCAGCCGCCGGGGAGGCAGGGTCTATATCAGAGTTCCTAAAATAGGTTCTAAGGAAAAGCTGGTGGAGCTTGCCGCCAAAAATGCTGCGCTGGTGCTGACGCAGGATAAGGAGCGCATCCGCAGGGAGGAAGGAAGGACTATCGGTGCAGTTAAGGAAATTGCGGGCCTTTTGGGAATTGAGGATGCAGGCAGGATGGAAGCCTATGATATTTCCAATATCAGCGGTTTTGCAAATGTGGGTTCCATGGTGGTTTATGAAAAAGGAAAGCCCAAACGCAGCGACTACAGAAAATTCCGCATTAAGACAGTTTCAGGTCCCGACGATTATGCCTGCATGAAGGAGGTACTTACCAGAAGGTTTCTCCATGGTATGGAGGAGCAGAAGGAGCTTAAGGAAAAAGAACTGGAAAAGGAATTTGGCAGCTTTACCAGATTTCCTGATCTGCTTTTAATGGATGGCGGTAAGGGGCAGGTTAACATTGCCCTGCAGGTGCTCTCTGAACTGCATTTGGATATTCCGGTCTGCGGTATGGTTAAGGATGATAATCATAATACAAGAGGATTATATTACAATAACGAAGAAATACCAATTGACAGAAACAGTGAGGGATTTAAGCTGATTACCAGAATACAGGATGAGGCTCACCGCTTTGCCATTGAATATCACAGGTCCCTGCGCTCCAAGGCACAGGTGAAATCAGTATTGGATGAAATTCCAGGGGTGGGGCCATCCAGAAGAAAGGCATTGATGCGGTGCTTTAAGTCTATAGAAGAAGTGAAAAATGCGGATGTTGACACACTGGCAGGGGTAGACGAAATTCCTGAATCTGTGGCGAGAAAGATTTATGAATTTTTTCATAGTAATGGACAGTAACGTTCAGCCCGCGCCATTGGCAGGCCGCTGCCGCAGGGCGACGTTCAGCCCGCGCTATTCGCAAAGCCGCGCCTAAGGCGCTTTCCGCTGCTGCGCAGCTATCTTTGCTCATAAGATAGCGCTCCCTCAGCCGAAACAAGCACTGAAAAATTCATGCAAGCATGATTTTTCAGTGCTTGTTTCGGCTGGCTGAACTTGTGGTTGTAAATTTTCTGTGATACAATAGCGCTAGATGAAATTTCGGAAGATATTTTATAAAGAAAAAGGGAAAGGAGAGGGGTATGGCAAACGTAAAGCTTGAACGGATCATCGAAAAAATGCAGTTGGAAAATCTGACTCCCCAGTTGGATATCTCCAAAATCAGGGTTACGCAGCCTGATATTAACAGGCCAGCACTTCAGATGGCAGGTTATTTTGAGCATTTTGAGGCAACCAGACTGCAGATCATAGGATTTGTAGAATATACTTACATGGAGGGATTACCTCAGGCAAGAAAAAAGGAAATCTATGAAAGGCTTCTTTCCTGTGAAATACCTGCCATTGTTTTCTGCCGTGAACTGAAACCGGATGAACTTTTTATGAAAACAGCTATTGAAAACAAGGTGCCTATTTTAATGACGAAAAAGTCAACCTCCGGATTTATGTCGGAGATTATCAGATGGCTGAATGTCATGCTGGCGCCCTGTATTTCTGTTCATGGCGTATTGGTGGATGTCTATGGGGAAGGTGTTCTGATCACAGGTGAAAGCGGTATCGGTAAATCTGAAGCAGCTCTGGAGCTGATCAAGAGAGGGCATCGTCTTGTGACGGATGACGCTGTTGAAATCCGAAAGGTGAGTGATGACACACTGGTGGGTTCCGCACCGGATATTACCAAGCATTTTATTGAGCTTAGAGGAATCGGGATCGTGGATGTCAAAACGTTGTTCGGTGTTTCAAGTGTCAAGGATACACAGAATATCGATCTGGTCATCCGATTGGAGGACTGGGACAAGGAAAAGGAATATGACAGACTTGGCCTTGAGGAGGAATATACGGAATATCTGGGGAATAAGGTAGTATGTCATAATATTCCCATTCGTCCGGGACGAAATCTTGCTATTATCTGTGAATCCGCGGCAATCAATCATCGTCAGAAGAAAATGGGTTACAATGCGGCCCAGGAGCTTTACAGAAGAGTCCAGGAGTCCCTGACCAGAAGACGTGATGAAGATGAGGATAATTAAAAATTTCATTTTGGAAGCATAAATTCAAATAATATTAATAAAGATAAAGAGAGGATAAGTATATGAGTAAATATGTTTTTGGAGTAGATATTGGTGGAACTACAGTAAAGCTTGGTCTGTTTGACGTTGAAGGAAACCTTCTGGATAAATGGGAAATCCCCACCAGAAAACACGACAGCGGCAGCCATATCCTGCCTGATATTGCGGACAGTATAAGAAATAAAATTGATGAAAAGAAAATAGATGAAAAGGTGATTGCAGGAGTTGGCGTAGACGCTCCCGGCCCTATTGACAGTGAAGGAGTTGTCCACAGAGCCGTTAATCTGGGATGGGAAACTTTTAATATTAAGGAGACACTTGAAGAAATCCTTCATATGCCGGTTATGGTGGGAAATGATGCTAATGTGGCAGCCCTTGGAGAAATGTGGAAGGGCGGCGGCCAGGGAAGCAGCAACCTGATCGTAGTAACCTTAGGTACCGGTGTAGGCGGTGGTATTATTATTGACGGCAAAATGCTTACAGGTGCTACCGGCGCAGGCGGAGAAATAGGGCACATTCATGTAGATGACAACGAGACCGAAAGCTGCGGCTGCGGAAATAAAGGCTGTCTTGAGCAGTATGCTTCTGCTACCGGAATTACAAGACTGGCAAACAAAAAACTGAAAGAAAGTGACAAGGACAGTGTTTTAAGACAGGGAGAGGTTTCCGCTAAGACTGTCTTTGACGCAGTAAAAGAAAAAGATGCACTGGCCATGGAAGTAGCAGAAGAATTTGGAAAATATTTAGGTGATGCTCTTTCCGTAATAGCAGGCATTGTAAATCCGGAAGCAATCGTGATCGGAGGGGGCGTTTCCAAAGCAGGAGAAATCCTTATAGATTATATCAGGCCCCATTATGAAAAAAATGTTTTTTCTGGCAGCAAGGACGTTAAGTTTTCTCTTGCAACATTGGGAAATGATGCAGGGATTTATGGTGCTGCCAAATTGGTGCTGGATGTAAAATAATAATTGAAACAGCAGGTGAAAAGGGAAAGTGGAAAAGATCAGTTCAGCTATTTATGAGTTTATCGCGGCTCATGTACCAAAAGAGGATATTCTTTTAAATGAACCCATGTATAAACATACAACCTTCCGGGTAGGGGGGGAGGCAGGGTGTTTCGTTCGTATCAGCGACGCCCGGCAGCTTGAGAAGCTTGTGCCCTATTTGAAGATGGTGGAAATTCCTTATTTTATTCTTGGGAACGGCAGTAATCTTTTAGTGGGAGACAAAGGGTATGAAGGGGTCATTTTGCAGATCGGAAATAAGATGAATGCAATTACAGTGGAGGATACCCGTATTACGGCAGGTGCAGGAGCCCTGCTTTCCCAGGTGGCAAAATGTGCCTGGGAAAATGGGCTGACAGGTCTTGAGTTTGCAGCAGGAATCCCCGGTACCCTGGGCGGCGGCGTTGTCATGAATGCCGGAGCTTATGATGGGGAAATGAAGCAGGTGGTAGAGCGGGTAACGGTCATGAATGAAGAGGGAGAAATCATGGAACTTGACACTCAGGCCATGGAGTTTGGATACCGCACCAGCATCATTAAAAACAGACCCTTTATTGTGCTTGAAAGCAAGCTGAAGCTTCAGCAGGGAGACAGAGAAAAGATTGGGGCAAAGATGGAGGAACTTTCTATCAAAAGAAAAGAAAAGCAGCCTCTTGAATATGCCAGCGCAGGCAGTACCTTTAAAAGACCGGAAGGATATTTTGCCGGAAAGCTGATTATGGATGCGGGGCTTAGAGGATACTCCATTGGCGGCGCAAGGGTATCCGAAAAGCACTGCGGATTTGTTGTGAATGACGGAAGGGCAACAGCCGCTGATGTTGCGGAGGTTATTAAGGAAGTACAGGAAAGAGTGAAGGATAAATTCGGAGTTGCACTGGAAACAGAAGTGATTTTTCTGGGGGACTTTTGAGGAGGAACGACATGCGTTTTGTAGTTGTGACAGGTATGAGCGGCGGCGGAAAAAGTACAGCCCTTCGAATGCTTGAAGATGCCGGATTTTATTGCGTGGACAATCTGCCGGTTCTTTTGATTGAAAAATTTGTTGAATTAATTGCCACTCCGGGAGGCGAGGTTACCAAGGTAGCATTGGGACTGGATGTGCGTGCAGATCAGGCCTTTGAGGATGTGCAAAGGGTATTGGAAAAGCTTAAGGAAAATGGATATGTGTTTGAAATTCTTTTTATGGAAGCCAATGACCGGACGCTGCTTAAGAGATATAAGGAAACCAGACGAATGCATCCCCTTTCTCCGGATGGGAGGATTGAGGAGGGAATTAAAAAGGAAAGAGCGATCTTAAATGACATCAGGGAAAAAGCAGATTATGTAATAGATACCTCCAATTTGCTGACCAGGGAACTGAAAGAAGAATTGGATCGCATATTTATACAAAACGAAGAATACAACAGCCTGATGATCACCATATTGTCTTTTGGGTTTAAATACGGTATTCCGGCAGATGCAGATCTGGTGTTTGACGTAAGATTTTTGCCTAATCCTTTTTATATAGATGAATTGAAACACAAGACAGGAAATGAAAAAGAGGTTCAGGATTACGTTATGAGTTTTCCGGAGGCCCATAGCTTTATTGATAAATTGGCAGATATGGTGAAATTCCTGATTCCCAATTATATTAAGGAAGGAAAATATCAGTTGGTGATCTGCATCGGGTGTACAGGCGGAAAGCACAGAAGCGTAACGCTGGCCAATAAATTATATGAAGATTTGAAAAATGAGGGCGGTTATGGAATTAAAATCGTGCACCGTGATGTAGGACAAGGTGTGTAGTGTTCCAGGCAGACAGTAAAAAGGATAGGATTATGTCGTTTTCATCGGAAGTAAAGGAAGAATTGGAAAAAGTTGTTTCAAGTTCCAGGCATTGCCAACTGGCTGAACTTGCGGCGATTATTCATTTTGGATGCAGGATAGAAGCAGAAAAGTCAGAGACGGGAGAAATCACGATACTTTCCGAAAATCCATTTGCTTCCAGAAAATACTTTACATTATTGAAGAAAACATTTATTATTAATGTTAATGTTGTTAAAGTATTGCAGGCGGTTAAGATTATGGACGAAGAGGGCTGTATCCATCAACTGTCGGAGGAGGTCAGTCCGCTTCTTATTAAAAACAGCTGCTGCAGAAGAGCATTTCTGCGGGGCACTTTTTTGTGTATTGGTTCCATGAGTGACCCCCATAAGGGATACCATTTGGAATTTGTCTGTGAAAACGAAATACATGCGAAGCAGATTCAGCAGGTGATCTGTAGTTTCGAAATAGAAGCTAAAATTGTAAGACGAAAAAAATATTACGTGGTATATATAAAAGAAGGCGCAGGGATTGTTGATCTTTTAAATGTAATGGGAGCGCATTTATCCCTGATGCAGCTTGAAAATCTGAGAGTTGAAAAGGAAGTGAGAAATTCCATCAACCGTCAGGTTAATTGTGAAGCCGCCAATATTACAAAAACGGTTAATGCAGCCAGTAAGCAGATTGAAGATATTCTGCTTTTACAAAAAAGTTATGGATTATCTAATTTGCCGGATAACCTAAGGCAAATGGCAGAAATCAGATTAGAACATCCGGAAAGTTCTCTTCAGGAATTGGGAACGTATCTTGAACCGCCGGTTGGAAAATCCGGTGTTAATCATAGATTGAGAAAACTTAGTGAATTGGCGGAAAAGATTAAGGTTTAAAAGGAGGAGCTATTATGATTGAAAAGTCTATTACAATTCAGCTGAGCGAAGGGCTGCAGGCCAGGCCTGTTGCAATGTTGGTACAGGTTGCAAGCCAGCATGAAAGTTCTGTCTATATTGAGGCAGAAGGCAAAAGGGTAAATGCCAAAAGCATCATGGGAATGATGAGCCTGGCACTTGGTACCGGTGAATCTATCAAAGTGATTGCAGAAGGAAAAGATGAAAAAGAATCAATTCAGGATATAGAAGAATATTTAAGTGGAAATAAGCAGTAAATTGATTGAAATAAAATCAGAGTATGGGAGCAAAGCGCAGGCTTTGCTCTTTTTTCCAAAAGGAGATGAACATGGAAAAGAAAAGAATGCTTTTCATCTATAATCCAAGGGCCGGCAAAGCCAGGATCAGAAGTAATCTGTTAGATATTATTGATATTTTTACCAAGGCAGGATTTGAGGTAACTGCTTATCCCACTCAGGCAAAAGGAGATGGGTTAAAAGCAGTTAAAGAGCGAAAGAGAGGGCAGGAGGATTATGATCTGATCGTCTGCAGCGGCGGCGACGGTACGCTGGATGAAGTGGTAACGGGAATGATGCAGTGTGAGGAAAGGATACCCATAGGATATGTGCCTGCCGGAAGTACTAACGATTTTGCAAACAGCCTTCAGATCCCAAAGAATATGATCCGTGCTGCGCAGACAATCGTGGAGGGCAGAACTTTTGGCTGTGATGTGGGAGAATTTAATGATGACATCTTTGTTTACATAGCGGCTTTTGGAGTCTTTACGGATGTTTCTTATGAAACACCCCAGGATATTAAAAACGTTTTGGGACATATGGCATACGTTTTAGAGGGGATGCGCAGACTTCCCTCCATCAAGGCATATAAATTGAAGGTGGAGAGCAGGGAGCTTTCAGTAGAAGGAGAGTTTTTATTCGGTATGATAACCAATTCTACTTCAGTAGGAGGTTTTAAGCGTATTACGGGGAAATACGTGCAGCTGGATGATGGGGAGTTTGAAGTTACGTTAATCAAAAAACCCTCTAATCCCATAGAACTTAATTTGATCATGGCGGCTTTAATTAACAGGAATATTAATACGGACTGTATGTATTGCTTTAAGGCAAATGCCCTTAAGATCATATCAGAAGAAGAAATTGCATGGACGCTTGACGGAGAATTTGGCGGCAGACACAAGGAGGTAAATATCAAAAACCACATGCAGGCACTTCGCATCAGAGTACCGGAGTAAATTTGTAAATATTTTCAATTCCTGTTCCATTTTTTGTGGGAATAGGTTATAATAAATAGCGATTAGAGTGTTATTAATTTAACGGAGGTAAATAAAATGTTAGTATCAGCAACAGAAATGCTTAAAAAAGCAAAAGCAGGCCACTATGCAGTTGGTCAGTTCAACATTAACAACCTTGAGTGGACCAAGGCAATCCTGTTAACAGCACAGGAAAACAACTCACCTGTAATTCTCGGTGTATCTGAAGGTGCAGGCAAGTACATGGGCGGATATGATGTAGTAGTTGGTATGGTTAACGGACTTATCAAAGACCAGAATATCACAGTTCCCGTAGCGCTTCACCTGGATCATGGCAGCTATGAACACTGCTACAAATGTATCGAGGCAGGTTTTTCTTCAGTAATGTTTGATGGTTCTCACTATCCTATCGAAGAAAACGTAGCTAAGACCAAAGAGTTAGTTGCAGCAGCACATGCAAAGGGAATTTCCATTGAAGCAGAAGTTGGTTCTATCGGCGGTGAAGAAGATGGCGTAATTGGCATGGGTGAATGCGCAGATCCTAATGAATGTAAAGCAATTGCTGATCTGGGAATCGACTTCCTGGCAGCAGGCATCGGCAATATCCATGGCAAATATCCTGCGAACTGGAAGGGATTATCCTTTGAAACTCTGGATGCTATCCAGCAGCTTACAGGGGACATGCCTTTAGTGCTTCACGGCGGTACCGGCATTCCTACAGAAATGATTCAGAAAGCAATCTCCTTAGGTGTTGCTAAGATTAACGTAAATACAGAATGCCAGTTATCCTTTGCAGCAGCTACACGTAAGTACATTGAAGAGGGAAAGGATCAGGAAGGCAAGGGATTTGATCCTCGTAAGCTTCTTGCTCCCGGTTTTGAAGCAATCAAGGCTACTGTTAAGGAAAAAATGGAAATCTTCGGTTCCATTAACAAGGCTTGATAAATTACATTATATTAACAGGAAAGGCTGCCCACTTAAGATGGGCAGCCTTTTTGTATAACATGAAATTTAATATTTCAGTACGGCAAATTTCGTTATTAATAAGTAACTTAACTTTCCTCTTCAGCAATGGCCTGCTCCTGCATTGCCTGAATCTTGGGATCAAAGGAAAGCATAGGTTTGGCATCAGGCGCTGTTTTGGTAATTTTTCGATCGGTATAATTTCTGGTAATGGCAAATACAGTACCGGACAGACAAAGCACGCCTATCAGGTTGGGAATTGCCATCAAAGCATTTAAAGTATCAGCAATAGCCCATGCCAGATCAAAACTCATGGTAGCGCCAAATACAATGCAGACAATGAAGATGACCTTATATACAATGGTTGCTTTTGTGCCGAATAAATATTCGCAGGATTTGGTTCCGTAGAAGGACCATCCAAGGACTGTGGTAAAGGCAAATAAGCAGACTGCAATGGCAACAAAGCCGCCGGCCAGGGAACCAAGGCCCTGAGAAAGAGCCTCACTTACAAGGGAAGCGCCGGTTGACGCAGTAAGGACTTCGCCTGTGTTAAGGTCGATCAGACCGGAGCTTAATACAGTGAAAGCAGTCAGAGTGCAAACTATAATCGTATCAAAAAATACTTCAAAAATACCCCACATACCCTGAATAATAGGCTCTTTTACATTGGAAGCGGAATGAACCATGACGGAAGAACCAAGTCCGGCTTCATTGGAGAAAACGCCTCTCTTAAAGCCCATGGTCATTGCCTGTTTGATCATAACACCAACAGTAGCGCCTGCAATTGGACGAAGGCCGAAAGCATTTGAGAAGATAGCGCCAAATACAGCCGGGATAGATGTAATATTTAAAACAAGAACGACAACTGTTCCGAGAATATAAGCACATGCCATGAAAGGAACAATCTTTTCAGCTACATTTCCGATTGTCTTAATCCCGCCCAGAATAACCAGTGCGGCAATTACAGCAATGATAATACCGGTTGCCAGGGGAGGAATACTGAAGGTATCCTGAAGGGAGCTGGCAATTTCATGTACCTGTGTCATGTTTCCGATACCAAAGGAAGCAAATACACAGAAAAGGGAAAATAAAACAGCCAGAGGCTTTGCAAGAACGCCGATTATTTTTTTGCCCTTTAAACCATCCTGTATGTAGTACATGGCGCCGCCGGACCATTCATTTCTGGAATTTTTGCGCCTGTAGTAGATACCCAGTACATTTTCGGAATAATTTGTCATCATACCGAAAAGCGCGGAAAGCCACATCCAGAATACAGCACCTGCCCCGCCTGTAATAATAGCGCCTGCAACACCAGCGATATTACCTACGCCAATAGTGGCGGCCAGCGCAGTGGAAAGGGCCTGAAACTGGGAAATAGATTGTTCTTCCTTACCTGTATGTGCAGTTACATGCTTTTTCTTAAAAATCGCAAGAAAGGTTTCATTCATCCAGTGCTTTATTCTGGTAATCTGAAAGAATTTCATGCCTACGGTCATGTAGATACCGGTGCCAATAATAAGTATCAGCATAGGGACTCCCCACACTACACCGTTTATGGCGGAGTTTACGTTTGCAATAGTGTTCATTACGTTTTCCATAAAAATCTCCTTTGTCATAAGTTTAGATAGTTGAACCCAAAATAGAAAAAGAGAATTTACATCTACAGTAAATCCTCTTTGATCACTTCTATATACTATACAGGAAAAAGAAAGAAAGTACAAGAAAAAAATAGGAAAAAAGTATCGAAAAGGTGTATTTTCTGGTCAAAATCAAATAATATAAGGGGAAATTATCCATAAAAGGGAGGATGCCAAGTAAACCTGGTTTACTTGGCATTTATTATGAAAAAGTTATTAATAAATCAATCACTTTGATGTTGGCATTTGTTTCTGTGCTGTATCTTATGATGTTAGTATAAGATACAGAAATGTATAAAGAATGTAATACCAATTAAGTTTTTTTAAATTAAATATGAACAAAATGTGAACGTAGCAGTTCAGAAAAATTGACAATAGAAGTTACTTAAAGTATAATTATTGTTATTGAATATATAAAGAAATACATTGTTAGTTGAATTTTTTTGCAGAATGATTAATTCCGCGTAATTGATAAATTGTTGTTTATAAACCATGTAATTTATAATGAAATAACATAAAATAAATAAAGGTTTAAAATATAAATAAAGGTTCCTGCAGGATGGAAAATAACAAAAGAAACTGACCGTAGATTTATATCAATGCCTTATGGAGGATGAAGGGTGTCGGATCAAAGTAGTTCCGATACCTTATTATGACATTGCCGATATACATAATGTGAAGTGTATAATAATCTTACAAGAGTTCTGCAATGTTATGATACAATGCATTTATTGTCAGATGCACTTGTTTCCACAGTGAATTAAATGTATCAATATTTAAAAATGTTTTGCTAAAAAATAATATGTTAGGAAAAGAAAAATAAAATGGACAAATTAGGCATAAGTCAGAAGATGCAACTGGAGTTGACCGATTTACTGCACAATATCTGTAAAGAAGAAAATTTACAGTATACGCTATTAGGCAGTTCAATAGCTGCGTGGCAGAATTGTGGAGGGTTTGCTCCCTATTTGGAAAATATCAGCGTTGGCATTTTGTATCCATCTTGGCTGAAATTTGTTGATGTGTGCAAAAAGAGATTAAATGGAACGGATTATTATATTTTAGACAATCATAATTGCGAGCAGTTTGATGATTTGTTTGTACGATTGTGCAAAAGGAGCAAAGTAGTACTGCCTGAAGGAAGAAAAAAGGATGAAGTATATTATGATTATTTTATTAATGTTTATCCCATTTGCTATGTAGGAAATACAGAAAAAGAATTCCAAAGAGTTAAAAAAAAGTACATGTTTTACAGAAAATGTGCAAGGGCAGAAAGAATATTATCTGGTACGGTACAGCTGAATAATTTTGTGAAAATGGCTAAGAGAGCCTATTATTATGCACGAAAGGGACAATTCACTTTTGAGCAAATGCAGGGTATGGTTACTGAATATGGAAACGAAAAAACAAAATATGTTTTGATACCTACAATGAATAAAAATGAAGGTGTAAGCTGTCTGGAAAAAACTTATTTGTATTTAAAAGAAATTACATTTGAGGGTCATACATATAACATTATCAAAGATGCAGAGCAATGGATAAATGGATATTATACTAAAAGCGAATATGAAAAATTACTTTCACGCCCAATAAATAAAGCTGTTGTAGAAGGACCCGAGGTTCTGCGGAGAATACAGTTGATTGAATTAGAAATGTTAAAAGAATTTGACCGAATCTGCAGAAAACATGGCTTAAAGTATACTTTGGGTTTTGGAACCTTAATCGGTGCAGTCCGGCATGGGGGATTTATTCCGTGGGATGATGATGTAGATGTATGTATGTTATACGAAGATTATATAAAATTTATAGAGCTAGCACCGACTGAACTTAATGCAGATAAATTTTTCTTAAGGACGCAGGAAACAGATAAAGATTGTAACCTTTCTTTTATACAGATAAAGAGAAACAATACAGTCTACTGCAGAAATATGAGAAATTTATTTGATACTCACTTAGGAGTGTTTATTGATATTTTTCCTTATTATAATGGTTGCAATTCCAGAATTCTTCATCGTATTCAGCACAAAATATGCAGGTTTTATAAAACGATGCTATGGGCACATATGGGAGCAGTGGAGGAAAAAAGAAGGTTTTACAGGCAATATTATATGCTTCTAAGCAAAGTGTCAAATAAAACAGCATACAAAAGATATATGAAATGGGCGACGATTTTTAAGAAGCCAACGGATAAATTATCCTTTTTAAGTTTACTAAAAAATCCCTATAATAAGGCAGACACAAAAAGAGAAAATTTAGAAAATATACGTGAAATAGATTTTGAAGGCTGTAAATTTTTTGTTTCTGAAAATTATGAAGATATACTTAAGGAACGTTATGCCAATTATAAAAGTTATCCCCCTGTGGATTCACGAAAAGCAAAACATTTGCCAGCAATTATTGAAATTGGGGATTTGTATGAAAATTTGAGCTTTCTGCAATGAACAAGAATCGGGAGAAAAAGTATGTGTGACTTGATGAAAAAATATAATAAATTAATTTTTATTCGTATGTTTGAACAAAAAATTCTTGAATTATTTAGCCAGAATCTTTTGTCAGGAACAACACATACTTGTATTGGACAGGAAGCTGTTGCAGTTGCAGCCATGGAATATATTGGTGAAAATGATATTGTATTTAGCAATCATAGATGTCACGGACACTATTTGGCTTATGGCGGAAGTGCGGAAGCGCTGCTTGCAGAGATTATGTCTCGAGAAAATGGAATATGTGAAGGGCGTGGAGGTAGTCAGCATATTCATTTCAATAATTTTTATTCCAATGGCGTACAGGGAGGAATTGTTCCCAATGCAGCAGGTATGGCCTGGGCAGAAAAACTGAAGGATACGGGAAATATTGCGGTGGTATTTCTGGGAGATGGGACTTTAGGACAAGGAGTAGTATATGAAACTTTAAATATGGCTTCATTATATGAGATTCCCATATTATTTGTTGTAGAAAACAATCAGTATGCCATGACAACAAAAGTTAGCGATGCCGTAGCAGGTAGCATTACAGGGCGGTTTCAGGCGTTTGGAATAGAGTGTGATGAGGTATCGGGAAATGAAATGGAGACCATGGAAGAGCATTTTCAAAATGCATATCATTATGTCCGTAGCAATAAAAGACCATTTTGTCAAATAATCCATACCTATAGGCTGGGAGCTCATAGTAAAGGGGATGATACCAGGGATATAGAGGAGATAGATGCACATCGGAAAGAGGATGTTATTTTAAAACTGGAACAGAAATTGGGAAAAGCTTCTTGCGATGAAATTAAAAGTAGAATTAGTGATTATTTAGAAGACATAATAAAAAGAACAGAAAAAAAAGCGGTAAAAAAGATAGAAATAGCAACTGAAGACAGGTGTAGAAACAGGAATATCTCAGAATATAATTGTGATAATATTCGCTGTGTGAGTGCTATTAACAGTGCATTAGACGAATATATGCAGAATAATCAGGATGTTATGCTGCTGGGAGAAGATATTAGGGATAGTTATGGAGGAGCGTTTAAAGTAACAAAAGGACTTAGTGAAAAGTATGGAAACAGAGTAATTAATACGCCGATTAGTGAAGCTGGATTTACTGGGTTAGCAGTAGGACTGGCCATGGGAGGAAAGCGTCCAATTGTAGAAATGATGTTTGGAGATTTTGTTACGCTTGCATTCGATCAGATATTAAATCATGCGGCGAAATATTCTTGGGTATATGGGCAGAATGTAGAAGTTCCATTGATAATCAGATTGCCGATGGGAGGAGGAAGAGGTTATGGTCCAACGCACAGCCAGTCATTAGAAAAGTTCTTAATTGGCATACCACTTATCACAATTATGGCAATATCTCCGGTACATAATGTGAAGGGATTATATCAATGCGCCTTTGAAAATACAAAAAATCCAATTCTTGTAATTGAAAATAAAAGCTTATACAGTGAAAAGCTGATGTGTCGTAAAGATGAAAAAATTCAGGATTTTTATACAGAAACAGCCTGGAAGCATATATTTCCCAGCATAAAATTGTCATTGGATAAACTGGAAAAACCGGATGTTGTAATAATAACATATGGCAGTATGGTAAAGGAAATAATGGAAATTTCATTGGAGTTTATGCTGCGGGATGAAATTCAAATAGATATTATCGCTGTGGCACAATTATCACCAGTTCCTATGGAGGATTTGCTTGAACTTATTTCCGATGCAGATATTATTGGGACGGTTGAAGAAGGGACTGGCCGTGCTGGTTGGGGAGCTGAGGTGATAGCATCGCTTCATGAAATGTTGCCGGATAAAAAATATTTTAGAGTTGCAGCAGAGGATATTCCAATACCAAACGGAATATTGCTGGAAAAACAAGTAGCTTGCAGTAAAGAGAATATAACAGTAAAAATTAGAGGTGCATTAAAGTGAAAATAGAAATAAAAATGCCAAGGATAGGTACAAATGATGATTTTGTTACATTGGCTCAGTGGATGGTAAAAAATGGAGAGCATATTTGTAAAGGACAGATTATTGCAATTTTGGAAACGACCAAGGAAACAAGTGATTTGGAGGCATTAGGAGAGGGCTTTATAGAATTGCTGGTGGAACAGGGAGAAGACGTGGCAGTTGATGATATACTTGCCGTGATCCATGATGACCGGGAAGAATTTCAACTGCAGAAAATGAGTAAAGAAGGGAATAAAGATACAAGAACATATTCAGATAAGGCGTTACAGCTTATTCGGGAATACGATATAGATGTCAATCTTTTGCCTGTAAATAAGATTATAAGAGAAAAAGATGTGAGAAATCTTATCAAGCAACCTTATTTTATAGAAGAAGTGGATACAAATAAAATTCTTATTTATGGCGGCGGTGGTTTTTGCAAAATTATTCAGGACATTTTAAAACAACGTGGTGAGTATAGAATCGGGGGGATCTTGGATAGAAGATATCCCCAGCTTTCCAGTGTAAAAGAAATACCAGTTATCGGAGGGAGCGATTTAGAAGATCTTCGGATGTTATATCAAAAGGGATATAGAAAAATTATTAATGCAGTTGGATTCGATGGCAAGAAGCATGGCCGAAAGGCACCTTATGAAATGATGAAACAGATTGGTTATGAGTGCGTGAATGTTGTACATAACAGGGCGATTATTGAACCAAGTGTAATGATAGGAGAAGGCAATCTGATAGCGGCAGGTGCGATTATTGGAAGTGATGCAAGAATTGGAAATAATTGTATTATTAATGCAGGCGCTGTTATTTCTCATGACTGCATTATAAGTGATAATTGCCATATTGCTTCTGGAGCAATATTGGGAGGCGGCGTAATCGTGGGTGAAAACACATTAATTGGTCAGGGATGCACAGTGTTTAGGGATCTTAAAATAGGTGCAAATGTAGTGGTTCATAATGGAGTCAATGTAGTAAGAGACATTCCGGATGACACATGTGTAGATAAGGAAAAGTATTGATATGGACGAAATATTGATCATAAGTTCTGATACTTATGATGCATATTATAATCTTGCATTAGAGGAATATATCTTATCATATTTAACTGAAGAAAACAGATGTATTTTATTTTTATGGCAAAATGATAATGCTGTTATTGTAGGCAGGAATCAGAATGCTAAGAATGAATGCGATTTTGATGCAATGAAGAAGTATGGAACTAAGCTGGTAAGGAGAAGTACAGGTGGTGGAGCAGTGTTTCATGACTTGGGTAATCTGAATTTTTCAATCATTTGTCCGAAGGAAATGTATGAAGTAAAACGTTCTATTGAAGTTGTGAAGAAAGCGGTATCATCATCCGGCATTGCAGCAGAATATTCAGGAAGAAATGATTTATTAGCAAAGGGAAGCAAGTTTTCAGGAAATGCTTTTTTGGTAACGAAAACAGCAGGGCTGCATCATGGTACCATTCTGGTAGATACTGATTTTAACATAATGGAAAAGGTACTAAAAATATCTAAAGAAAAATTGGAGCCCAAGGGGATAGATTCTGTTAGGAGCAGGGTCATTAATTTGAAATCAATCTGTCCAGCCATTACTATAGATGAAGTAAGCAAAAACATTATCTATGAGTTTCAAAAAGAATATCAGCATGACAGCTGCAGGTTTATTGCTGGAAATCAGATATTGTCTTTAATTGACAATGAAAAAATGGAAACGATTTTAAAAAAATATGTCTCTGAAGAATGGAATTTTGGAAAAAATTTTAATTATAATTGCGTGGTTCAAAAGACCTTCTTATGGGGGAGATGTGAGGTACGCCTTTTAGTTTGCGATGGAGTTATTAAAAGAATCTGTATTTATACGGATGCGCTGTTCCCTGACGAAATAGAAAAAATAGAAAAGAAATTAGATGGCGCATCCAGTGAAAGATTAAAACGAGAAAATATATCTGAATTGGTGAGTAGGGAAATAGGAGTGGATAGTGTTATTTTAAGAGATATATTTTCATTAATATATGATATGTAACAGAATTTCACTGAGGAGAAAAAGTTATGCTATATGACATTATTATTATAGGGGGAGGTCCTGGAGGTTATCAGGCGGCAATAGAAGCAGCAGCAGAAGGACTTACCGTTGCCTTGATAGAGAAAAAGCATTTAGGAGGAGTTTGCCTAAATGAAGGGTGTATTCCAACAAAGACATTATTGTATAGTTCAAAATTGTTTTATAAAGCAATGGAAGCACAATATTATGGAATACATATAGATAATGTCAGAATAGAGCTTGGTCAGGTTATAGAAAGAAAAAATGATATTGTCTGTAAACTGCGTAAAGGGTTAAGCACCAAACTGCATAATGACCTGGTAGATATCTTTGATGAAACAGGCCTTATTAAAACGGTAAAAAATGAGATTCAGGTAGTTTTTGATAACAACAATTGTATATGTGGAAAAAATCTTATTATTGCAAGTGGTTCAAGAGCATTTGTTCCTAATATAAAGGGCATATCAGCTGCCCTAAAAGAAGAATTTGCCATAGATAGTAGTAAATTTTTGAATAATACAGTAATGTATAAAAAAGTAGTCATTATTGGATGTGGGATTATTGGAATTGAGTTTGCCAGCTTTTTGGCAAATATAGGGATAGAGGCTGTTCTTTTGGACAATAAAAAGGAAATCCTGGAAGAAATAGATGAGGATGTCAGAAAAGTTCTGATCCGCTCTCTTATAAGGAAGGGAGTAAAATTTAAGCTGGGCGTTGATATTACGGAAATTGATGCAGAAAGCAGGACAGTTTGGGTAAAGGGAGAGCAGGAGGAAAAAATATCATGTGACAAAGTGATAATCTGCACAGGAAGAATTCCAAATATAGATGGTTTTGGAGTAGCAGAGGCTGGTATAGCTATAAAAAACGGAGCGATTATCACAGATGATTTTGGAAGGACAAGTGTGGAAAATGTTTATGCCATAGGAGATGTAAATGGCAGAATCATGTTGGCGCATACAGCATATGCAGAAGCAAAGGCAACAATACAGTACATCCAGGGGAAGAGGCAGGCGGTAGAATATGATTTGATACCGAGGGTAATTTATTCTCATCCGGAAGCAGCGTGGGTAGGGATGACAGAAAATAAATGTAGAGATGAAAAGCTGGAATATGCTGTTAAAGCATGCTCTATGAGATATAGCGGAAAGTTTATGGTAGAAAATGAAAAGGAACAGGGGATTTGCAAGTTAATTTGGGATAAAAATGACAGAAAAATAATAGGAGGATTTTTGGTAGGAGATGGAGCATCTGAAATAATTATTACGATAGAAAATATGATAAGGGAAAAGAAAACGATTGATGATGTCAGGCAAATGATATTTCCACATCCGTCTATTGGTGAAGTGATTCAAGAATGTGTATAGCTACAGTTAAGGCGTTGAAACTTTGAGCTTGGGAGAAGTAGGAAATGGAAAAATGTATTGTTAATGGTATCGAAAGTAAGGATTCTGTTTACAGGGATGTGAATTATTGGAATCAATATTATGACAATCACCCGGTTCCGATAGGGAATGGAGAGAGTCAATTTGCAAGGGATATGATGCCATATATGGAAAGTAAAAAAAATCTTATTGAATTAGGATGTGGTAATGGAAGAGACAGCCTTTTTTTTGCGTCCAAAGGAATCCATGTTACGGGAATAGATATATCTAAAAATGCCATAAACATGTTAAATAAGGTTAATACTTATGAAGGGACCAGATTTTTATGTGAAGATTTTTCGGGCGAAAGTGATATATTTTGTGTTCAGTATGACTACTGCTATAGTAGATTTACACTGCATGCGATCAATGAAATTCAGGAACAAAATACACTCCGTAATGCATGGAATGCATTAAAGAAAGAAGGCTTGTTCTTTATAGAAGCAAGGAGTATAAATGATGATATATATGGGAAAGGCAAATGCATTGGAAAACACTCATATATTTACAATGATCATTTCAGAAGATTTATTGATAAAGAGGAATTGGTGGAGAAATTGATAAATTTGGGATTCAAAATAATTTATGAAGAAGAAAATACAGGATTTGCCTTATATAAAGATCAAAACCCCAGATTAGTCCGTGTTGTAGCAAAAAAGATATAGGAGCGATGCTTTAGCATCGCTCCGGTTCCGGATACTCTACTCCAAAAGTATCAACTGTAACGCTCTTTAATTTCTGATCTTCTAAAGGACGGTCATAATAGTCAGTTGCTGTTTCAGCAATTTTATTGACAACCTCCATCCCTTCAATAACTTTTCCAAAAGCTGCATAGGAACCGTCTAAGTGAGGTGAGGTTTTATGCATGATAAAGAACTGGGAACCTGCTGAGTCAGGAGCCATGCTTCTTGCCATGGAAAGGACGCCTTCCGTATGCTTTAAATTATTTTCAACACCGTTTGCGGAAAACTCGCCCTTGATGCTGTATCCGGGACCGCCGCAGCCTGTGCCTTCCGGATCCCCGCCCTGAATCATAAAACCGCGGATGACGCGGTGGAAGATCAGTCCGTCATAAAAGTTTTTGTTGATCAGACTGATAAAGTTGTTTACGGAAATAGGAGCAATATCAGGATAAAGCTCTGCTTTCATGACATCTCCGTTTTCCATTGTAAATGTTACAACAGGATTTTGAGCCATAAATATAACTTCCTTTCTTTCCATTTAAATTATGTGGTATTATAATGACTATAGTATTTATTTTATATGAAGTGGAAGGACTTTACAATGCTGAAATGTATTCTGCTGCTTCTGTCTGAATATTACTATGGGATTGTGTCAGAACGCATTGAAGAAATCAGAAAGATAGTAAATCCCAATCATGTTGAAGTTTTTTTAAGAAGAGCTTCTGTAATAGAAGAAATGGAGGCTGTCGGTGATAAAAACAGTGAGGATATTAGCTTCACCAGCAATAACGGGATGATTTATATAGAAGAAACTCTTATTATCACGGATGATCCGAAAGCCGCAGAGATACTCTTAGACAGAGGGAGATATGTGGTAATTCTTTACCATGAGCAAAACCGCAGTCAAAATTTTCCAGCGGCTAAATATGGCATGGAGGATTTATTTCAGTTGGAATATAAATCCTATCAGGAGGTTTATCAAAGGCTTGCAGGTCAGCCTTGGGAAATTTTACAGACAGACAGATTGCTGGTACGAGAGAGCGTTTTAGAAGATGTTGACGAATTTTACCGGATTTACAGGGAACCCTCCATCACTCTTTATATGGAGGATCTGTATAAGGATCGGGATGAGGAACTGGCATATATGAAAGCATATATTGACCGGATCTATGGATTTTACGGATATGGGCTTTGGACAGTTGTTTTAAAAGATACCGGGCAGGTAATCGGAAGGGCGGGGCTTAGCGTAAGAGAGGGCTATGAACTTCCGGAGCTTGGTTTTTTGATAGAGGTATCTTATCAGAAACAAGGGTACGGATTTGAAGTCTGCAATGGGATTCTTCAGTATGCGAAGGAAGTACTTGAGTTTGAGAAGATACAGGCGCTGGCCGATGAAAAAAATGCTATCTCCGTGCATTTGCTGGAAAAACTGGGGTTTGAATTTGAGCGCAATGTAATGGAAGCGCATCGTGATTACAAACTTTTTATTAAAAAAATATAAAAAATGTATTGACAGAGAATAAACAGGGTGGTATTATGCAATACATAAAGCGAAGGCGCTGCAGAATGACTGTAGTGCCTTTTTAAATTTATTTATTAAAAATTGCGAAGCAAAGGGGCTTGTAAAGTTGACAGGACTTTTGTATTCGCTTTTTTTAATGTGAGGAGGAAAGATTATGACAGAAGAAATTATGAGTGCTGTAAACAGCGAAGTGTTCGGTGTCTGGTTCCTTATAGGTGCCGCATTGGTATTCTGGATGCAGGCAGGTTTTGCAATGGTGGAAACCGGTTTTACCAGAGCAAAAAATGCAGGTAACATCCTGATGAAAAACCTGATGGACTTCTGTATCGGTACGGTTGTATTCATCCTGATCGGTTTCAGCTTACTGCTTGGTGAAGATTTGGTTGGCCTTATAGGAAAACCCGGATTTGATATTTTTACAAGCTATGAAAGCTTTGACTGGTCCAATTTCGTATTTAACTTAGTGTTCTGTGCAACCGCTGCAACAATTGTTTCAGGATCAATGGCTGAAAGAACCAAATTCTTATCTTACTGTATTTATTCAGGAGTTATTTCAGCTTTGATCTATCCTGTTGAAGCTCACTGGATCTGGGGCGGCGGCTGGTTAGCTCAGATAGGTTTCCATGATTTTGCAGGTTCCTGCGCAATCCATATGGTAGGCGGTATCTGTGCGCTGATTGGTGCAAAACTGGTAGGGCCCCGTATTGGTAAGTTTGGCAAGGATAAAGAAGGAAAGATTACTAAAGTAAATGCTTTTCCTGGACATAATCTTCCTATTGGATGTCTCGGCGTATTTATTTTATGGCTTGGCTGGTATGGATTCAATGGTGCTGCATGTACCAGTATAGATCAGTTGGGTTCTGTTTTTGTAACAACTACTGTTGCTCCGGCAATTGCCACTGTAGTATGTATGATCTTTACATGGATCAAATATGGCAAGCCTGATGTATCCATGTGCTTAAATGCTTCTTTGGCAGGTCTGGTCGCTATTACAGCCTCCTGTGATGTTACAGATGTAACCGGTGCTCTGATCATTGGTGCTGTAGCAGGTCTGTTAGTAGTATTCGGCGTTTGGTTATTGGATTACAAGCTGCATATTGACGATCCCGTAGGTGCTGTGGCAGTTCACTGCTTAAATGGTATCTGGGGTACGATAGCAGTCGGTCTTTTTGCAACAACCTCAGCCCCTGGAAATGACAGCATAACAGGTCTTTTCTATGGCGGCGGATTTAAGCAGTTAGGTCTTCAATTATTGGGATTTGCTTCTGTAGCGGCATGGACTGCAGTTACCATTACAATTGCATTCCTTATTATTAAAGCAACTGTTGGCCTTCGGGTTTCGGAGGAAGAAGAAATTGTTGGTCTTGATGCCAGTGAACATGGTCTCACTTCTGCATATGCAGGCATCAGCATCATGGATATTTCAAATACAATGACTATGGAAGTCAATGAGAATACAGATCTTGGTACGGAAGATTACGAAGCGGCTTCCACAGCGCAGAAGGATGCAGCGGTAAAGGTCGCAGCGCCAATTACGCCGGCTACAGGTATTTACAAAGTTACCATTATTGCAAAGCTGTCCAGATACGATCACTTAAAGAAGGCAATGAACGATCTTGGCGTAACAGGCATGACGGTAACACAGGTTATGGGCTGTGGTGTTCAGAAGGGCGCCGGAGAGATGTATCGTGGTGTTGAAGTTGATGCAACATTGCTGCCTAAGGTTAAGGTTGAAGTTGTTGTCAGCAAGATTCCTGTTGAGGCAGTTATTGAAGCGGCTAAGAAAGCTCTTTATACCGGTCATATCGGAGATGGCAAGATATTCGTATACAACGTAGATAAGGTTGTTAAGGTTCGTACCGGCGAAGAAGATTTTGCGGCATTACAGGATGTAGAATAAAAGTGCTTTTATCTAATCCCTTAGTTTAGTTATATACATGAATGTATCAAGCGATTTATCGTAAGATACATGAGCAGGCCCCGGATGCTTCCACCATCCGGGGTTTTGCTTTTCGCGATGATTTGATTTATTGCAATTGACAACATAAAATGTTTGTGATAGGCTAACACTATATTATATAATAGTCAAAAGCAATGATGAAGAGAGTAAGTCAGGGAAGCTTTACAGAGAATGTTTTCAGGTGGCAGATCGTCACAGGCTGAGAGAAACAGAGTGGAAATGGACTGAACATGGCTTCTGAGCAGCGCACCGACCCGGTTATTATGATAAACGGTTAGACTGCAACAGGTCCGCCTGTTATAGCGGAAGGGTATATTTGTACCTGATAAGGTTTCTGTCGTGAGGCAGAAATGAAAAGAAGTGGTACCACGGCATTTCAGCCGTCTTCTGTCATATGATGGAAGACGGCTTTTTGTTTCGCAGGAAAGCTCTCGTTTTATTAATGCAGGAAAGGAATGGTCAGAGAAATGAATAAGGGAAAGTATTATATTACAACAGCAATTGCCTATACATCGGGAAAGCCCCATATCGGCAACAGTTATGAAATCGTGCTGGCGGACAGTATTGCCAGATTTAAAAGGAAAGACGGCTATGATGTCTTTTTTCAGACGGGTACAGATGAACATGGACAAAAGATTGAGTTAAAAGCCCAGGAAGCAGGCATTACCCCCAAGGAGTTCGTGGATAATGTTGCAGGAACCATTAAAAACCTGTGGGATTTAATGGATACTTCTTATGATCGTTTTATCCGTACAACCGATGAATTCCATGAAAAGCAGGTACAGAAAATATTTAAAAAGCTTTATGAACAGGGTGATATTTATAAAAGCTCCTATGAAGGCCTTTACTGTACTCCCTGTGAATCCTTCTGGACAGAGTCCCAGCTTAAGGATGGAAAGTGTCCTGACTGCGGCAGAGAGGTTAAGCCAGCCAAAGAGGAGGCATACTTCTTTAAAATGAGTAAGTACGCCGATAAACTGATTGAGCATATCAATACTCATCCGGAATTTATACAGCCTGTATCCCGCAAAAATGAAATGATGAACAATTTCCTTCTGCCGGGACTTCAGGATCTGTGTGTGTCAAGAACCTCCTTTAAATGGGGAATCCCGGTAGACTTTGATGATAAACATGTTGTTTATGTATGGCTGGATGCTCTTACCAACTATATTACAGGAATTGGTTATGACTGCGATGGGAACAGCTCAGAACAGTACCATAAGCTTTGGCCTGCCGATCTTCATCTGATAGGAAAGGATATTATCCGTTTCCATACCATTTACTGGCCGATTTTCTTAATGGCCTTAGGAGAACCGCTGCCGAAGCAGGTATTTGGCCATCCATGGCTGTTGCAGGGCGATGGCAAGATGAGCAAGTCCAAAGGAAATGTAATTTATGCCGATGATCTGGTGGATTTTTTTGGTGTGGACGCAGTTCGTTATTTTGTGCTCCATGAAATGCCTTTTGAAAACGACGGGACGATTTCCTGGGAACTGCTTGTTGAAAGGATCAACTCTGATCTTGCGAATACCCTTGGCAATCTGGTAAACAGAACCATTTCCATGAGCAATAAATATTTTGGCGGCGTGGTATCTGATAAGGGTGTAAAGGAGACGGTGGATGATGATCTGAAAAAAGTGGCAACCGGAGCTTATAATAAGGTTGCAGCCAAAATGGAAGAGCTGCGAGTGGCAGACGCATTGACAGAGATATTTGCCCTGTTTAAACGATGCAATAAATATATTGACGAGACAGAACCATGGGTTCTTGCAAAAGATGAAGATAAGAAAGACCGGCTTGCAACTGTGCTTTACAATCTTGTAGAAAGCATCACCATAGGTGCTTCTTTACTGGAGCCCTATATGCCGGTGGCAGCAAAGAAAATTGTACAGCAATTAAATACAAATCTTCGCGGCTTTGAAGAACTTAACACTTTTGGAGAATATCCATCAGGCAATAAGGTAACGGATAAGCCGGAAATTCTTTTTGCAAGACTGGACGTAAAGGAAGTATTAGAAAAAGCTGAGGCCATGTTTGCCGAAAGAAGAGCAGCCGGAGAGGAAAGTAAGGATCAGAGCGGGGAAACAAAGGAGCAGGCGGCCAATGTGATCGACATTGAGCCAAAAGAAGAGATCACCTATGATCTGTTTGACAAAATGCAGTTTCAGGTAGGTGAGATCATTGCCTGTGAGGAAGTGCCCAAGTCAAAGAAGCTGCTTTGCTCTAAAGTTCGTATCGGCAGTCAGGTAAAGCAGATCGTTTCAGGTATCAAACAGCATTACAGTGCAGAAGAAATGGTGGGTAAAAAGGTCATGGTGCTGGTAAACTTAAAACCTGCCACCTTAGCGGGAGTGGTTTCGGAAGGAATGCTGCTTTGTGCGGAGGATGCGGAAGGGAATCTGGCTCTTTTAACACCGGAGAGAGAGATGCCTGCGGGAGCAGAGATATGTTAAGTTGAAGCTGCATGAAAGTGACAGACAATTCAGAGAAGGATTGGGAGGCTACAATGGTAAAAAAGGAAGAATTTACATTTGATTCCAGAGATGGGCAATCAAAGATTCACGCGGTCAGATGGGTGCCGGAGGGTAAAGTGTTCTGCATCCTTCAGATCGTGCATGGTATGGCAGAATATATTGAGCGGTATGAAGAGCTGGCCCGGTATCTGGGAGAAAAAGGGATACTGGTCACCGGGGACGATCATCTGGGACATGGGAAAAGCGTAGGAGAAGGAGGTATTTATGGATATTTCTGCGAACAGGATCCTGCTACGGTAGTGGTCAGGGATGTGCACCGCTTAAAAAAGCTCACCCAGGAGGAATATCCAGGCGTACCTTATGTGATACTGGGACACAGTATGGGTTCCTTTATTCTGCGCAACTATCTTTTCAGATATGGAACGGGAATACAGGGGGCCATCATCTGCGGAACAGGTTCCCAGCCCAGGGCTTTGGTAAAGCTCTGCAAGTTGATCACAGCAGTGCAGGGGGCTTTTCTGGGACAGAAACATGTGGCGAAAATGATTGATAAGATGGCCTTTGGCTCCTATAATAAAAAAATACCGGAGGCAAAGACTGCCTTTGACTGGCTGTGCACCGATGAAAGTGTTGTGGAGACC
>USJG01000010.1 GCA_900554925.1 uncultured Lachnospiraceae bacterium | reverse complement strand
AATTTAAATAAGTGCTCCCATTCATTTTATTAATGAATGGGAGTTTTTTGATTTATGGGAAAATTACTAAAAGTTTTCCGTATTTTCATAAAAATGATTGCATCGGGGAATGATATGTGTTAACATACATCATGTTGGGTCAGGAGGATAAAATTTCCATTGATCCAAACATGGGCCACTAGCTCAGGTGGTAGAGCACTTGACTTTTAATCAAGTTGTCCGGGGTTCGAGTCCCCGGTGGCTCATTAAAAAATTGAGATGCTGTGGATAATATTTTCAGCATGATGTATATTTATTTAAAAGTTTTTTAACAGTAAAATAATTGCGGACAGAAAGCGGGCAGGACTGCCCGTTTTTTAAATGTAAAGTGTAGGTAGATTTATCAATTTCCCTTACATAATGCAAATTCACAATACAAGATTTATGGCATAGATAAAAAGAGGAATCCAGGCGCGTTAATATATTTTGCAAAGTATCATAAAATTCATAGACAGAATAGTCTGTTAATAATAAAAGCTTATGTTCGTTTTCACTGGCTTTAATACAGTATATATCTTGAACCGGAACATATACGTAGCGGCTTCCTATTTTAAGAGACAGGGTTTTGGGCATGTCGTTTTGAGGGGAGGAGTACAATTCCAATGCTCTTTTCATACATTTAATCATGCGGGGAGGAAGCTGATCCGGATAGTCTTTTAAAATGTAATCCATAGCCTCCACATGTCTTTCAAAGGGAATATAAGAAAGTTCACTGTGTGTAGTGATAAATACAATATATCCGCGGGGATCTTTCTGACGTATTTTTTCTGCAAGGCAGAAGCCGTCCATATCAGAATTTAGTTCAATATCCAAAAAATATAAACCGGAACCATGAATTTTCTCCTGCGCTTTTAAAATCTCATGTGGATCGGCAGAAGCGCAAACAATTTCCATGTCTAATTCTTCTATTAAAATATAATCCCTGATTACTTTTTCAAAATAAATTAATTGATTATTGTTATCTTCGCATAAATAAATTTGAAGCATAAGCTCTCCTTTTAACGACGTTCAGGATAAAAATGATTACGAACAGGAAATTATTAAAAAAGTATAATGGCATATGTTATTATAACATATATAAAGAAGTTATATTTTTAAATGTCGTAATATTTTGAGGTACGTATATGGAGACAGGAAAAGAAAAATTAAAGAAAACAAGAATATTTCATATTATTTTACTGAGCATATGTCTTGTCTGTGTTGTGTTTATATTTTATTGGCGACAAAAAACAACATTATACTATTTTTGTGATGAAGAAGTTTATATTGATAAAATAGCGGAAGATAAAATAGTCGTGAAGGGGCTGCCCTATACAACAGGAAAATTTATCGGGGAGTATATAATACAAATAGATAACAACTTAATTATTCAAAATGGAGAAGGAGGTGAGGTTAGTATTGATACCTTAGACAGGGGAGATATTTTATTATTTGACTATTCCGGATCGAAAGATGTGAAGCTTGTGGATGGAGATGTATTAAATGGGAAAAAAATCAACGCTTACAATTTCAGAATAAGTAAGGAGAAGCTCAATCTGAAATTTTGGGGAATTGAATGAAAAAGAAAGGAAATTGCAAATGAAAAGAATTAGAAGATTTACGGCATTATTGTTATTATTGGTTGCTTCAGTATCATTGCCTGTTCAGGCAGCCGAATCTATTGGGGATAGCATGGTTATTACGGAGGATGAAGTCACACCGCGTGCTTTAATCACAACGACAAATGTACTGAAATGGTCTGAAAAAGGATATTTTTCAGTACAAGCGGATATTGTTACAAATGACGGTACAGGAAAAATAGTAGATATAAAAAATATCCAAAAAAGAGGCTATTCAGATGGAATGGAAAATTATAGCGTTAGTAGCGGAGAAATTTGGAATGGCGGAGAATATGCAACAGTAACAATTACATATCAATATAATGGTGAGATAGGTACAGATATTGTAAAATATTATCCATATGGAAAGTAGTTAACAGATAGGATTTCATTTTGCGGGTATACCATTGGTATACCCAATTTTTATGTGTAAAAGAGTATTAATTTCTGGCTGAAAATGAAATCTTTATATTCTGTATTTAATAAGGCGTTTGGGTATTGATTCAGTATTTTACGGGTTTCATATAACCCAAAACCGCGTCCGTCACTTTTGGAGGACACTCCTTTCTGGTAAAGCTTATCTACGTTGTCTATTTGCGGCGATGAATTACGAATCTGTATGCAAATATTTTCTGAAACCTTATAAAAGCTTATGGAAAGCAATTTTTCATTAGTAGATGCACTGGCTTCTATGGCATTGTCAAGCAAAATGCCGAGAATCCTTACCAGGTCCATAATATTTATAGGGAAATCACTTATTTTTTCTCTTATATCAGTAGTTACATTAATATTTAATTTAAGCGCATGGAAAATTTTAGCATAAATAATGCTTTTAATTTCCGGTTCCTTAATATAGGCAAGTCTCCCATAAATAGAATCTTCTGACGCTATTTTTGAACCGGTGGGCAATATTTCCTTGTTAAAATATTTTTCAAGGCCATCATAATCATGTCCGTTGATATAGCTGTGAAAAGAAGACAGGATGTTAATGTAGTCGTGTTTAAAAGAACGAATATCCAGATAAAGCTTTTCTATGCGGTCTGTGTAATCCTTCATTGCCTCAGCCTGCGCCAGTTGCTGCATAAGCTGCTGTTCTTTAAGAGAGCTTCTTAAAAACAGCATTGTTACAATACATATGGAAACAAATAAAAAAAGAAGTAATAAAGTATTGTATCTTATTATGTGGGCGGCAAAGCCTGCATAGCAGCTATATAAAATTTGAATCAGCAAAATAAAGCAGCAAATTCCTGTTTCCCAAAAGAATAGTAAGAGAAATTTTCTGGCATAGGGCATCTCCAGGCCGGCAATACTTTTTTCATAATAGTATTGATAAATGATCCTGTATAGAGACTGAGAAATAAGGTAGCAGAGGATCATCTGAGCAATAAGATAAAGACAGAAAATATAAGGATATTCCATAAAAAAATTTTTATTTATTGCAAAGCGTGAAAATAACGCCAATAATACATAGTTTATCCCGATGCAAATGCAAAAATTGAAAACAGCACATAGCAGATTGACTATTTTATGTTTTTGGAATAAAGCAATCAAAAAGAATGTTCCCAAAACAATGATTAGTATTAAGGCAGCAAAGGAAAAGGGCCGGGGAGAAAATAGCTGGATTTGAACAATAAAGCAGGCATATACAAATATGGTAAGCTTTTGAAATGCTGTAAGGGGGTATAGCAGCATACTGCTCAGGCTTACAATAGAAGAAAATCCAATCAATATGGAAAAAACAGTATAAAACAATAAAGTCTCCATGGCAAATCCCCCTTTTGAGCGTATCATAACAGCATTAAAAGGGAAAGTAAAGGTATATAAGCAGGTTGCTATTGATTTTTTTAACACTTTATAGTATTTTGATAGAGGAATTTTTAGTTGTGGAATTGAGGGAGAATAATTATGAAAAAATTGATCATGTTGTCAGCAATGGTTGTCATTTTTGCCGGCTTTGCTACGGGTTGTGCCGATGTAGCTGAAAGTTGGTCGGAGAATGCAATCAGCAATGAGGAGGAGAATCTTTACGGTGCGCAGGTAGCAGAAACCGCTGCACCTATGGAAGAAGGATATTATATGGTGGAGGGAAAGCTTAATGAGATAGGGAAAAGCAAGCTCCTTATGGAAACAGGGGATGGCCAGAGTCTTTATTTTAAGCTGGCGCCGGAAACCATTATTTATGCAGGTGAGAATAAAGAAATTTCGGCAGGGCAGAATATTAAAGTGGTATTTGATGGGGAATTGACGGGAGAAGAAATAGAGAAAGTTTCTGTCATTGCAGTAACTCTTTTGGAGGAGTGATTGTAAATTTTATGTTAAAATTCCTTTAATTTATGTATATTATGTACCTCCGTCTCGTTATATATGTTAGAATATACAGTTGAGAGCAGGATTTATGCAAGTGTTCAGAGGAAAGGCTCCGGAATGGGATTAAAATGAATAGGAAATCCAGAAAATACGAAAAACGAATTGAAAAACTTAAAAAAAGGCATGAGAAGCAAAAAGAATTGTATCTTCTGCTTAGAGAATATGCATCGGATATTCTGGATTCGGATAATTTTCAGAGCACCAGAAACTATATTCAGCATGGAAGTATTTCGGTACACAGGCATTGTATTGATGTAGCAAGACAAAGTATTGCCATCAGCAAGGCGTTAGGGATTCCATGCAAAGAGAGAGAATTGATCAGAGGTGCACTGCTTCATGACTATTTTCTTTATGACTGGCATGATAAGAACAGAGAAAATTATCAGATGCTTCATGGATTCTATCATCCGGGCATTGCACTGAGGAATGCCAGTAAAGAATATGACCTTACCTTGCGGGAAAAGGATATTATTAAAAAGCATATGTGGCCTCTTACCATTGTACTGCCGCGCTGCCGGGAAGCATGGATCGTGACCACTGCTGACAAATACTGTTCTATATTGGAAACCTTAAGGCTGCGTAAGGGCGCGGAGAATCCCAGGCTGAGGGCAGCAGGATGAGTAAGGGACTATATGAAAGCCTGAAAAATTACAGAGATAGTGATTTTTATCCTTTTCATATGCCTGGGCATAAGCGAAGCAAGGTAAGCGGCGCGCTGGCAGATTTTTATGGAATGGATATAACAGAGATAGATGGATTTGACAATCTGCATCAACCTGAGGCAATGATCAGGGATGCACAGGAGCGCGCAGCACAGTTGTATCATTCCAAAGAAACATATTTTCTTGTGAATGGAAGTACAGCAGGAATATTAAGTGCTGTATCGGCTATAGCCGGGAGAGCAGAAAAACTGATTATTGCAAGAAACTGTCATAAAGCCGTATATCATGCGGCTTTTTTAAATCGTCTTAAATTATATTATGTTTATCCTGACATCATCGGAGAATATGATATTGCCGGCGCCATCAGACCGGAGAGCTTAAAGACGCTGATACAGGAAATATTGTCTGAAAAGGAGTCCTCAGGGAAAAAGCCCTGTGAGCTTATTGCCGGTGTGGTAATTACATCGCCAACCTATGATGGAATCACATCGGATGTAGGGAAAATCGCGGAGATAGCACACAGCTATGGAATACCGCTTATTGTGGATCAGGCTCATGGCGCTCATTTTGGCATGCATCCGTCTTATCCTGAAAATGCAGTAAGGCAGGGGGCGGATATAGTGATCCACAGCGTTCACAAGACGCTGCCGGCGCCTACCCAGACAGCATTGATTCACAGAAATGGAGAATTAACGGACAGAGAACTTTTAAGGAAATATCTCAGGATTTATCAATCCAGCAGTCCCTCCTACCTTTTGATGGCGGGAATCGACGAGGCGGTACGGTTTGCAGGCCGGGAAGGATTTGCCCGGCTGGATACGCTTATTCAGCTTAAAAATGAATTGATGGAGGCGCTTAGGGAGTGCAGGTTTATCAGCATATGTCCCTATACAGAGCCGGGAAAGCTGGTAATTTCTGTAAAAGATTCTGCCATGACAGGACAGATGCTTTATGAAATCCTTCGGGAAAAATATCATTTGCAGATGGAGATGGCCGAAGGAACCTATGTGCTTGCAATAGTAACCATGATGGACTGTAAAGAAGGATTTGGCAGGCTTACCAGGGCACTTCTTGAAATTGATGAGGAACTGGCAAAAAAGCAGGAGACTCACAGTACTGTTGCAGAGGGATATGCAGGGCATGATAAAGATACAGAGAATATGGATGGCAAAAGATGCCTGCCTGCCCTGGATCTGCATCCAAAAGTAAAATTGGATTTAAGGGATGCCTATCTGGCTCCTTACGAGGAAACAGAGTTTTACAGAGCAAAGGGACAGATAGCGGCTGAATTTATCAATTTGTATCCGCCAGGGATACCGCTTTTGGTACCGGGTGAAGTTGTGGATGAACAGACAACAGAAATCCTCCAGGCTTATCAGGAAAGCGGTTATACCGTTCAGGGAGTGGATAATAATAAAATAAAGATAGTAAAGATTCCAAAGTAAAAGGAGAAAAATATTATGAGAAAAACAAAAATTATCTGTACCATCGGGCCATCCAGCGAAAGTGAAGAGAGATTGCGTGAATTGATGCTTGCAGGCATGAATGTTGCACGTTTCAACTTTTCACACGGCTCTCATGAGGAGCACAAGAAAAAATTTGACAGAGTGATTAAGGTCAGTAATGAACTGGGTCTGCAGGTTGCCACCATGTTAGATACCAAGGGACCGGAAATCAGACTGAAGGATATAGAGGGAGGCAAAACGGAGCTTACCGCAGGACAGAAATTTATACTGACCACAGAGGAAATAATAGGAAATAATGAAAAGGTCAGCATTACCTACAAGAATCTGAAGGACGATATTTCTGTGGGAACTACTATTTTAATTGATGATGGTTTGATTGAAATGGTTGTGGATGCCATAGAAGAAACCGATATAATATGTACAGTGATAAACGGAGGTCCTATTTCCAACCATAAGGGGGTAAATGTACCTGGCGCAGTACTGTCTATGCCTTATATCAGTGATGTGGACAGAAGCGATATTATGTTTGGCTGTGATATGGGATTTGATTTTCTGGCGGCCTCTTTTGTAAGGTGCAAGGAGGATATTCTTGAGGTAAGGGAAATTCTCAAAGAGCATAACAGCCACATGAAAATTATTGCCAAAATTGAAAATATGCAGGGAATCCATAATTTGGAAGAGATTCTTACAGTTTCAGACGGTATTATGGTAGCGAGAGGCGATATGGGCGTGGAAATTCCCATGGAGGAAGTTCCCGTTATGCAGAAGCGGATGATCAAAATGGCGGAAGCACAGGGGAAACATGTTATAACAGCTACGCAGATGCTGGAGTCCATGATTAAGAATCCCAGACCTACCAGAGCAGAAACCACTGACATTGCAAATGCCATTTATGACGGCACTACTGCAATTATGCTTTCCGGCGAAAGTGCAGCCGGTCTGTATCCTGTGGAGGCTGTTAAGACCATGGCAAGGATTGCCGAGCGCACAGAGCAGGATATAGATTATAACGGCAGAATGAAGCGGAGAGAAAATATTGACAGTTTTGATGTGACAACTGCTATTTCTCATGCAACCTGTACCACTGCCATGGATTTAAAGGCAGCGGCTATTATAACTGTAACGATCTCCGGTTTTACAGCGGGAATGATTGCAAGATACAAACCTAACTGCCCGATCATTGCATGCAGCGTAAGTCCCAGAATCTGCAGACAGCTTAGTTTATCCTGGGGAGTAACTCCTGTGTGGATTGCAAGAGAAAGCACCGCGGATGATCTGTTTGACGAGGCAGTGCATGCAGCAGAGGAAGCCGGTTATATCAAAAAGGGAGACAGAGTGGTTCTTACAGCGGGAGTGCCTTTAGGGGTATCAGGAAAAACCAACATGATTCGTGTTGTAGAGGTTTAATTTAAATGGGAAAAATGATATACTTAATGGGGAAGAGTTCCTCAGGGAAGGATACCATATATAAGCAATTGCTGGAATGGGATGCCGAAAATCTGAAGAAAGTGGTTCTTTATACGACCCGCCCCATACGTGCAGGGGAAGTGGAAGGAGAAGAATATCACTTTACGGATGAAGCCGGATATTTGGAAATGGAGGCGAAGGGCCGGATAATAGAGGCCCGTGCTTACCATACATATCACGGCTTATGGCGTTACTTTACGGTTGATGATGGTAGTATTGATTTAGAGAATCATAACTATCTGGTCATCGGAACCATAGAATCCTATTTAAAGACAGCAGAATATTTTGGCAGAGCAAAGGTCGTCCCGATTTTGCTTGAGCTTGACGACGGTATAAGATTAAAAAGGGCGTTAGATCGGGAAATGAAGCAGGAAAATCCCAGGTATCAGGAAATGTGCAGAAGATTTCTGGCCGATGAGGAGGATTTTTCCGAGGAAAAAATAAAAGAAGCCGGCATCAGCAGAAGGTTTTCAAATGACGATTTAGACAGATGCCTTAAGGAAATAAAGGTATTTATTCAAAACAGTTTACAGTCAGAAAAACTAGCGGAGTAATTCTAAGAGCAGATGCTTTCGGAAAGGAGCGACCGGTATGGATATAAAAGTAAATCAGACAACGCCCATAGCCCAGCCGGAGGCTGCTGCGCCAGTTAAAGAAGCGGATGGAGCATTTAAATTTACACTGGTCAGCCATATTGAAGAACAGGAATTACAGGCCAGATTAGGCACCCTTATGGAAGAAATTACCATGCAGGGAGATAAGCTGGCAAAGAAGCGGGATATTAAGGATATGAAAAGATACCGTGGGCTGATTAAAGAGTTTATGAATGAGATCGTCAGCCGTTCCCATTCTTTTTCACGTGAAAACTTTCTGGATCGCAAGGGCAGGCACAGGGTTTATGGAATTATCCGCCTTGTAGATGAAAATCTGGATGAGTTGGCGAAGGAACTGATGAAGGACGAGCAGGATCATCTGGCAATACTTTCAAAGATTGGTGAGATCAGAGGGCTGCTCCTGGATATTTTAACATAGGTAATAGATTTTTTGGAAACTTGCAGTGGGGTCAGGCTGTATAAAACAGCGGAAAAGAGAGGGTATATGAGCAGATTTCTTGATATTGTGGGGCAGGAACAAATAAAAGAGCATCTGGAAAATGCAATTAAAATGAATAAGGTATCACATGCCTATATTATCAATGGAGAAAGAAGCGCTGGAAAAGAATTTATAGCCAAGACCTTTGCCATGGCATTGCAATGTGAAGACAGGCAGGATTATGAGCCCTGTCAGGAATGCCATTCCTGCAAACAGGCCCTTAGCAGCAATCATCCTGATATTATTTTTGTTACCCATGAAAAGCCGGGAACCATTGGCGTGGACGATATCCGAAGCCAGATCAATGCTGATGTGGCGATCAAGCCTTACAGCGGCCCTAAAAAGATATATATTATGAATGAGGGAGAAAAAATGACCGTGCAGGCGCAGAATGCTCTGTTAAAGACCCTGGAGGAGCCGCCGGAATACGCAGTTATATTGATTCTCACTACCAATGTGGATTCCCTGCTTCCCACTGTTTTAAGCAGATGCGTAATTCTTAATATGAAACCGGTCAGGGATGTACAGATTAAGAAATTTCTTATGGATAATATGGAGATTCCCGATTATAAAGCGGATATCTGCGTTGCGTTTGCAAGAGGAAATGTGGGAAAGGCAAGGCTTCTGGCAAAAAGCGAAGAATTTGACAAGGTTAAGGAAGAGGCAATTACCCTGTTAAAATATATTAGTGAGATGGAATTAAATGAGGTTGTTGCTGCCATCAAAAAAATCAATGAGTATAAGTTTGACGTCAATGACTATCTGGATATTCTTTCCATCTGGTATCGTGATGTTTTACTGTTTAAGGCAACTCACGATGCAAATAACTTGATTTTCAGGGAAGAAATACAGTATATTAGAAAGGTAGCTGACAGGAGCACCTATGAGGGCATTGAAAAGATCATAGACGCCCTGGAAAAGTCAAAGCAAAGGCTGAATGCCAATGTAAACTTTGAACTGACCATGGAGCTTCTGCTGCTTACAATTAAAGAGAATTAAGTGAGGTTTATAGATTTATGATTAAAGTAATTGGAGTACGTTTCAGAACCGCGGGAAAGATTTACTTTTTCGATCCGGGGAAGCTTGCTATAAAGCGTGGGGACCACGTTATTGTGGAAACTGCCAGAGGCATTGAGTACGGTACAGTAGTAGGGGACCCAAAAGAGGTTGAGGATGATAAGGTTATTCAGCCCCTAAAACCAGTGCTCCGCGTCGCCACTGAAAGAGATGATGAGCAGGAGGCAGGAAATAAAATTAAAGAAAAAGAAGCCTTTAAGATTTGTCTTGAAAAGATTCACAAGCATGGGTTGGAAATGAAGCTGATTGATGCTGAGTATACCTTTGACAACAATAAGGTGCTCTTTTACTTTACTGCTGACGGGCGGATAGATTTCAGAGAGCTGGTAAAGGATCTGGCGGCAGTATTTAAAACCAGGATCGAGCTTCGCCAGATTGGTGTAAGGGATGAGACCAAGATTTTAGGCGGTATTGGCATTTGTGGAAGAGAACTGTGCTGCCACAGGCATTTGTCAGAGTTTGTACCGGTTTCCATTAAGATGGCAAAAGAACAGAATTTATCCTTAAATCCTACTAAGATTTCGGGCGTCTGCGGCAGGCTGATGTGCTGTCTTAAGCATGAAGAGGAAACTTATGAGGAATTAAACAGAAGGCTGCCTAATGTTGGTGATCATGTAACTACAGAGGATGGTTTAAAGGGAGAGGTACACAGTGTAAATGTTCTAAGGCAGCTTGTGAAAGTAGTTGTGGATGTGGGAGACGAAAAGGAAATTCAGGAATATAGGGTAGATCAGCTTCGCTTTAAGCGGAAGCATAAGCACAACAAGGTAGACGTGCAGGATGAAGAGTTAAAGGAACTGGAAAAGCTGGAAAAGGAAGAGTTAAAATCAAAGCTGGATGATAACTGAGAATTTCGGAGGACAAAGAATGGAAGGCTTTCCTGATGTAGAAGTGCCCTTAAAGGAAAATGAAAGAATCGACGATCTGCAGCGAAATCATTACAGAATCATTCAGGATTCCAGACGATTCTGCTTTGGCATGGATGCAGTGCTTCTTTCAGGTTTTGCAAAAGCAAAGGAAGGGGATCAGGTTCTTGATTTGGGAACAGGAACAGGGATCATCCCTATTCTTATGGAGGCCAAGACGAAAGCAGAGCATCTTACCGGGCTGGAAATTCAGCCTGACAGTGCGGATATGGCACGCCGCAGCGTAAAGCTGAATAGACTTGAGAAAAAAATAGACATTGTTACAGGTGATATCAAGGAAGCAGACAGTCTCTTTGGCGCTGCTTCTTTTGACGTTGTGACCTGTAATCCTCCTTATATGACGGAACATCATGGGATTACCAATCCCCACTCCCCGAAAGCGATTGCCAGGCACGAGCTTTTGTGCACATTGGAGGATGTGATCAGAGTAAGCAGCAGACTCCTTAAACCGGGAGGAAACTTTTTTATGGTCCACAGACCTTTCCGCCTGGCAGATATTATAGTGCTTTTACGTCAGTATAAGCTGGAGCCTAAACGGATGAAACTGGTGTATCCTTTTGTGGATAAGGAGCCTAATATGGTTTTGATCGAGGCAAACAGGGGAGGCAGAGCTGCAATGACAGTGGAAAAGCCTCTGATTGTTTATAAGGAGCAGGGTGTGTACACAGATGAAATCTATGACATATATGGATACTAGATATAGCATGGACTGGGAGAAGAAGCTGTGATGGGAATGGATGTCCGGTGGAAAAGAAAAATAGGTGCAGCAGGCGTTGCCTTGATAGTGGCATTTGCATCTTTTGGCTGTGGAAAAGAGACATTGGCAGAAAACTCAGAAATGATTCAGGAAGATGGACAGGTGTCGGAGGCAGAAGAAAAGCAGGTGCTTATTTTGGAGCAGCAAGAGGAAGAAATTTTTCAGGAAAGGGAAGAAATCCTTCAGGAAAAGGAAGAACCTGTCCGTCCTAAAGTAAAAGGTATTTTTGTGACCGGGCCTATGGCCGGCACATCTAATATGGAAAACCTGATCACACTTGTAGAGGAAACAGAATTAAATGCGATTGTCATGGATGTGAAAAATGACGAAGGCAGAATAGTGTATAATATGCAGATTCCTGTAGTGGAGGAAATAGGAGCAGGCACCAATTATGTGAGTGATATGGAAGCCTTGATTGCTGAGTGCAAAGAAAAGAATATTTATTTAATTGCCAGAATAGTGGCTTTTAAGGATCCGTTTCTTGCCGATGCGAAACCGGAATGGTGCATTCGTAACCAGGATGGAAGTATCTTTCGCGATAAGGACGGACTTGCCTGGATCAACCCATATGATCAGGAAGTATGGGAATATCTGTTGGATATTGCCCAGGAAGCCCTGAGGATAGGATTTGATGAGATACAGTTTGACTATATTCGTTTTTCCACGGACAGCGGCATGAAGAATGTCGACTTTGGAGAGGCGGCGCAGGAAAAGAGCAGAGAGGAAATTATAACAGATTTTGTAATTTATGCGTCTGAAAGGGTACACAAGGCAGGAGGCGCAATCTCAGCGGATGTGTACGGAGTGGTTATCGATAGTAAAATAGACCAGGAGATCGTGGGACAAAATTATGTGGAGATGTCCAAATATCTGGATTATATCAGCCCAATGGTCTATCCTTCCCATTATGGTCCTTACAATTATAATATTCCGGTGCCCGATGCGGAGCCGTACCGATTGGTATTGGAGGCAATGCTGTCCTCCAAAAGAGTGCTTGCAGGCATATCAGCCCCAACGGTTTCAGGAAATATGGAAGAGGAATACAGCGTGGAGAGGACAGCGGCGCTTTTGCCTATGGAAAACATTACTGCCAGGGTCAGACCATGGCTTCAGGATTTTACAGCCACCTGGGTAAAAGGGCATATTGCTTACGGACCGGAGGAGATTCGAGCGCAGATACAGGCCGTTTATGATGCCGGTTATGAGGAATGGATATTATGGAATGCGGCAAACCGTTATACGAAGGACGGTCTGCTTAGAGAGGATGGAACAGAATGACGGGGACATTATATTTATGTGCAACACCCATAGGAAACTTAAGAGATATGACGCCCCGTGTGGCAGACACTTTAAAAGAAGTGGATATGATTGCGGCGGAGGATACCAGAAACAGTATTAAACTGCTGAATCACTTTGAAATTAAGACGCCTATGACCAGCTACCATGAATACAATAAGATCGAAAAAGCGGAGCAGATCATATCCTGGCTTCAGGCAGGAAAAAATATTGCGCTGATCACCGATGCCGGCACTCCGGCGATTTCTGATCCGGGTGAGGTTTTGGTAGACAAGTGTCTGAAAGCAGGTATTCCGGTAACATCTCTTCCGGGATGCTGCGCGTGTATTCCGGCTCTTACTCTTTCGGGACTTGCTACCAGAAGATTCTGCTTCGAGGGATTTCTGCCGGCAGATAAGAAGGAAAAAAGGTTTATTTTAGAAGAACTTCAAAAGGAAACCCGAACGATCATTTTGTATGAAGCGCCTCATCATCTGAAAAGAACTCTGGCAGAGCTCTATGAGGTGTTGGGAGAAAGACGTATTACTCTATGCAGAGAGCTTACAAAACGGTTTGAAACTGTCTTTCCAACGACGCTTAAGGGAGCACTTGACTATTATGAAGAAAATGAACCTAAGGGAGAGTATGTTCTGGTAATTGAAGGCATGGACCCAAAATGCATCAGGCAGGAGGTACAGCGGGAATGGGAAAAGCTGACCATACAAGAGCATATGAAGATTTATGAAAAGCAGGGAATCGAGAGGAAGGAAGCCATGAAAAAGGTGGCTGCCGACAGAGGAATCAGCAAAAGAGACGTTTACCAGGCATTACTCTGAATTTTAGCGTTTTAATTATAACGAAAGAGTAAGAATCATAAAATGTATAAAAAGATTCAGGGAGAAATTCATGCTAAACTATATATGGGCAGCAATGATTATCCTGGGTGTTATATTTGGTACCATAAATGGGAATATGAAGGAGATTACGGAAGCGGCGCTGGACAGCGCAGGGGAGGCGGTTTCCCTGTGCATAGCAACAGCAGGTATTATGGCCCTTTGGGTAGGTCTTATGGAAATTGCAGAAAAATCAGGCCTGATACTTAAGCTGACTGGTAAGCTGTCTCCTTTTATTACCTTTATGTTTCCTGATCTGCCTAAGCAGCATAAAGCAAGAGATTATATCTCCATGAATATTATTGCAAATATCCTGGGGCTGGGCTGGGCCTGCACGCCGGCAGGGTTAAAAGCTATGGAGGAGCTTGGAAAGCTGGAGCAGGAGAGAGGAAATCCTGAGTATCTTCCAGATAAAAGAGGAGAGAATCTGGGCTTAAAAAAGAAAGAACGCACTGCCAGCAAGGAGATGTGTACATTCTTAATATTAAATATATCTTCTCTTCAACTGATTCCGGTAAATATGATTGCTTACAGGCAGCAATACGGCAGTGTAGATCCTGCGGGTATTATTGCGCCGGCTATTGTAGCTACCACAGCAAGTACAGTGGCGGCGATAATCTATTGTAAGGTAAAAGACAGAAGGCAGTGAAGTTTTGACACAAAAGCTGTGTTATGGTAATCTGATAGAAAAGTCACAGGATCCTTTGCTTGTAGAAACATGGGATTTTAACAGGATAAGGTATTTAGAAAACGGAGACGAATAAAGATGTATTATACAGCAAGCGAAAGCAGATATGAAAAAATGATTTATAACCGCTGCGGAAACAGCGGGCTTAAGCTTCCGGCGCTTTCTCTGGGAATGTGGCACAATTTCGGTTCGATAAATGAACTTGAAAATATGAAGAAAATCTTGTTTACTGCCTTTGATAATGGAATTACTCACTTTGATCTGGCTAACAACTATGGCCCTGCACCGGGAAGCGCGGAAGAAAACATGGGAAGAATTTTAAAGTCAGATCTGATGCCTTACCGCAATGAAATGATTATTTCCAGTAAGGCAGGTTATGCTATGTGGAATGGCCCCTATGGTGACGGTGGTTCTAAAAAGTACCTGGTATCCAGTCTGGATGACAGTTTAAAGCGTTTAGGGCTTGAGTATGTGGATATATTTTATCATCACAGACCTGACCCGGACACACCCCTTGAGGAGACCATGGGTGCCTTAGATCAGATTGTAAAGTCAGGAAAAGCATTGTACGTGGGAATTTCCAACTACAAAAAAGATCAGGCCGAAAAGGCTTATCAGATACTAAAAGAGCAGAAAACCCCTTTTATCATTCATCAGCCCTCTTATTCCATGTTAAATAGATGGATTGAGGAGGATGGACTTAAGGATTTCTTATTTGAAAACGGTATTGGATGTATTGCATTTAGTCCTCTGGCACAGGGACTTCTGACAGGAAAATATTTAAAGGGTATTCCGAAGGATTCCAGGATGGGCAGCGGAAAAAGTATCTTTTTGCATGAAAGTGATTTGACGGAAGACAAAATCTGCAAGATAAAAGCGCTTAATGAGATTGCCAGAGAAAGGGGGCAGTCCCTTACACAAATGGCACTGGCATGGATTCTGCGGGATGGCAGGGTAACATCGGTACTGATCGGTGCCAGCAAACCGGAACAGATAATTGAAAACATTAAGGCGTTAGATAATATTAAATTTTCTGCTGATGAGCTTGGCAGGATAGATGAAATCCTTGGATAGGAGATCAGGAAGTCAATCCATTTTTAAACTGCATGATCATTTCTCTTGTAAGGCTTATGTGGTCATCCTCAAGAGTAATTTCATCCCGGGAAAACCAGCCGGCTTCTGCCAGCTCGGTGGTATCGAGCTTTATCCTATCAGAACCGTCAAGCTCGCAAAAATAGCCGATCAGCAAACTTCCCGAAAAAGCCCAGGGCTGGCTTTTGTAATAACGGATATTTTTAACCTTAAGCCCAACTTCTTCCATGACTTCTCTTGCCACAGTCTGTTCGGCAGATTCTCCGATTTCAGTAAACCCGGCAATCAATGCATAATTGGTATAGGGGCGTCCGGCATATTTGCTCATCAGAATTTTGTCCCCGTTCACAACGCCTACAATGACAGCGGGAGAAATCCTGGGATACACTTCATTATGACAGTTGGAGCAAAACAGCATCCTTTCTTTGTGATCGGGAGCCATCTTATGCCCACAGCGTCCGCAAAACTGGTTTGTCTGATACCATCCAAAAAGATGGTGGGCAGTAATGCCTGCAAAAGCAGTATGCCTGGAATTTGCAGTGCGGAAAATACGGACATCCTCATAGGTATAGCCTTTAAGTAAAATAGCAGGTTCTTCGGAGCCGGATTTTGGACAAGCCAGAAAATACTTATAATCATCAATTGAAAACAGATAATAGTAATCGCAGGGAAAGCCGCCCATTTCTTTTAAAGTGGGGTAACGAAGCTTTTCCTCCTGAAAGCGTAAAAGCACTGTATTCTTATGAAAAATCAAGATAAAATCATTTTCCTCTGGTTTCATGTCCTGATATTCGTTATGATAAATCTTCGGGTAAATATCCTGTAGCATTTAAGTTGATCCCTTCTTTGTAAAAAATGCATCGTATATGGCTAGCCAATAAAGCCATTTCTATGATAATATGTATTTGTTCCACGGTCAATAAAATGAAAAATGAAAGCTTTGCGGAAAGGATTATGGCCATGAAATGGATGAAATTTAAAATAACAACAACTACAGAGGCGGAAGATATTATTATCAGTACGCTTTATGATATAGGCCTTGAGGGAGCCCAGATTGAGGATAAGGTTCCTTTGACCGCATGGGAAAAAGAGCAGATGTTTGTGGATATTCTGCCAGAGGGACCACAGGATGATGGCATTGCATATCTTAGCTTTTTCGTGGAAGAGAAAGAAGGGGAAGGCAGGCAGACGAACAGCAGCTATCCCGGGCTTATTTTAAATGGAGAGGAAACCACCGCGGAAGCAATTCTGGAAAGTGTCAAAAAGGAACTGGAAGATTTAAAAAGCTTTATGGATATAGGAGAAGGAACGGTTGCCATTGCGGAAACGGAGGATATTGACTGGATCAATAATTGGAAGCAATATTTCCACCAGTTTACCATAGATGATGTGCTGGTGATACCTTCCTGGGAGGAAGCGGCACCGGAAGATCAGGATAAGCTGATTCTCCATATTGATCCGGGCACTGCTTTTGGAACCGGTATGCACGATACGACACAGCTCTGTATCAGGGCTCTTCGCAAATTTATCACACCGGAGACGGTGCTTTTGGATGTGGGGACAGGAAGCGGTATTTTAGCCATTCTTTCCCTTATGTTTGGAGCAAATAAGGCAGTAGGAACTGATCTTGATCCCTGTGCGGTGGACGCAGTCAGGGAAAATAAAGAGGCAAACGGCATAGCGCCGGATGCTTTTACCATGATGATCGGTAATATTATCACAGATAAGGAAGTACAGGATAAAGTCGGATACGAATGTTATGATATTGTAGTGGCAAATATTCTGGCAGAGGTACTGGTGCCTTTAACACCGGTGATCGTGCACCAGCTTAAAAAGGGTGGAATTTATATCACCTCCGGTATTATTGACGATAAAGAGGAAGCTGTGGTAGAAGCAGTCAAGTCAGCGGGCCTTGAGGTGCTTGAAGTAAATTATCAGGGCGAATGGGTCAGTGTTACCGCCCGTAAAAACAGTTAGGCAGGGCAGGTAAATGTATCAGTTTTTTGTAGAGCCCTGTCAGATTCAGGGAAACAGAATCGTTATAACAGGAAAAGATGTTAATCATATCAAAAATGTGCTCCGAATGAAACCCGGAGAGGAAATTTCTGTAAGCAACGGGATGGATGGGAAAGAATACCGCTGCGGTATCGAAGAGCTTTGCGAAGAGGAAATTATTTGTGAGCTGCGGTTTATCAGGGAAGAGGGAATGGAACTGCCCTCTAAGATTTATCTCTTTCAGGGGCTCCCCAAGGCGGATAAGATGGAGCTGATCATCCAGAAAGCGGTAGAGCTGGGAGTATATGAAATCATACCGGTCGCTGCAAAGCGGGCAGTGGTAAAACTGGATAAAAAGAAAGCCGAAAACAAAATCCTCAGATGGCAGGCTATTGCTGAGGCGGCAGCCAAGCAAAGCAAACGGGAAATCATACCGCGGATTCAGGAGGTAATGAGTTTTAAAGAGGCTGTAAAATACTGTAGCCGCGCACAGGTAAAAGTGATACCTTATGAGCTTTCAGAGGGAATGGATAAGACCAGAAAGATAATTGAAAGCTTAAAGCCGGGTGAGGATATAGCAGTTTTTATCGGGCCGGAGGGCGGCTTTGCCATAGAAGAAATTGACGAAGCTGTCAGAGAGGGGATTATTCCCATTACCTTAGGGAAGCGTATCCTGCGGACAGAAACAGCAGGTATGACGGTACTGTCCATATTAATGTACCATTTGGAGCAATAAACATATAGTATTAGTAAGATAGAAAAGGAATACTCTGTTCAGAAAGGCCAGTGATATTATGGAGGTATATTTAGATAATTCGGCAACCACCAGATGTTTTGACGAGGTAGCTGCGCTGATGACCCAGATTATGTGTGAAGACTACGGAAATCCCTCAAGTCTCCATAGAAAGGGCGTTCAGGCAGAGAAATATATCCGTTATGCCAAAGATGTTATTGCCAGAAATTTAAAGGTAAATGAAAAGGAAATCTTTTTTACTTCAGGGGGAACAGAATCAGATAACCTTGCCATAAGAGGATGTGCTTACGCAAACTGCAGAAGTGGAAGGCATTTGATCACTACACAGATAGAACATCCCGCAGTCCTTCGTACCATGAAGCATTTGGAGGAGGAGGGGTTTCGCGTAACCTATCTTTCGGTAGATGAAAAGGGATGTATCAGATTGGAGGATCTGGAACGTGCTATTACAGGAGAAACCATATTGGTTTCCATTATGCATACCAATAATGAGGTGGGCTCACTGCAGCCTGTTGCACAGGCGGGAGCACTGATCAAAAGAATGAATCCTAAAATCCTGTTTCATGTGGATGCAGTACAGGGGTATGGGAAATTCAGAATTTATCCCAGGAAAATGAAGATAGATCTTTTGTCGGTCAGCGGTCATAAAATCCATGGACCGAAGGGGATAGGCTTTTTGTATGTGGATGAAAAGGTAAAGATCAATCCAATTATCTTCGGGGGCGGCCAGCAAGGCGGAATCCGTTCCGGCACGGAAAATGTTCCTGCAATTGCCGGTATGGCAAAAGCAATTGAGCTTGTATATGATGATCTGGATAAGGAAGTAGAAAGGCTCTACCAGTTGAAAAGAGCTTTTGTGGAGGGTGTAAGGAAACTGGATGATGTGGTAGTAAACGGTCATCCCAATGAAACAGGCGCACCCCATGTAGTAAGTGTTTCAGTAAGGGGAGTGCGCAGTGAAGTGCTTCTTCACGCGCTGGAGGATAAGGATATTTATGTGTCCGCGGGAAGCGCCTGCTCGGCCCATAAGCCCCAGCCTTCGGCTACCTTACGTGCCATGGGAATTGAACCGGAGCTGCTTGGTTCCACCATCCGTTTCAGTTTTTCCGTTTTTACCACCATGGAAGAAATAAACTATACTTTGCAAATGATGTATGATATAATTCCCATGCTTAGAAAATATACGAGGCGTTAAAAGAATGGCTCTTTGGAGCCATTCTTTCTAAAGGAGTGATAGGATGTTTACTGCATTTTTAATTAAATACGCGGAAATCGGCGTAAAGGGAAAGAATAAATATTTATTTGAAGAGGCATTGGTGCAGCAGATAAAATATGCGCTTAAACGGTGTGAGGGAGAATTTAAGATTACCCGGACAGCAGGAAGAATTTATGTACATGCGCTGTCTGAATTTGATTATGATGAAACGGTGGACAACTTAAAGACTGTATTTGGTATTTCCGGAATCTGTCCGGTGATCCATGTGGAGGATGAGGGATTTGAGAAGCTGGCTCAGACAGTCGTAGATTATGTGGACAAGGTATATGAGGATAAGAATATTACATTTAAGGTGCAGACAAGAAGAGCGCGCAAGAACTATCCCATGAACTCCATGGAGGTCAATGAGGAGCTGGGAGGCGCGGTGCTTGACGCTTTCCCGGAAATGAAGGTAGACGTGCATCATCCGGATGTGATGCTCCATGTGGAAATCCGGGAGAAAATCTATATTTATTCCATTGAGATACCGGGCCCCGGAGGTATGCCGGTAGGCAGCAATGGAAAGGCAATGCTTCTTTTGTCAGGAGGGATCGATTCCCCGGTGGCAGGATATATGATTGCCAAGCGCGGTGTTAAGATCGATGCGGTCTATTTCCATGCCCCTCCCTATACAAGTGACAGGGCAAAACAGAAGGTCATTGATCTGGCAAAGCTGGTGTCACGCTATGCAGGGCCGGTTTATCTTCATATTATTAACTTTACGGATATTCAGCTATATATTTATGAGAAATGTCCGCATGAAGAATTAACCATCATCATGCGGAGATACATGATGAAAATTGCGGAAATGATCGCTAAGGAAAATGATTGTCTGGGACTGATCACAGGGGAGAGCATCGGGCAGGTAGCATCCCAGACGGTACAGTCGCTGGCAGTTACCAACGAGGTGTGCACTCTCCCTGTTTTCCGGCCGCTGATTGGATTCGACAAGATGGAAATTGTAGACGTATCGGAAAAGATAGGAACCTATGAGACTTCAATTCTGCCTTATGAGGATTGCTGTACGATTTTTGTGGCAAAGCATCCTGTAACAAAGCCAAATTTGAATATTATTAAGCGGCATGAGCAGAATCTTGAAGAAAAAATTGATGAACTGGTACAGCAGGCTCTTGACACAGATGAACTGGTGATTGCAAAGTGGGAGTGACGAACGCAGAGGGAACAGTTCAGTCCCATTAAATTCGAAAGCCAGTGGGCGTTGCCCCTGTCGCTGTTACGAAAAAAAATGAGCTGGCACTTGGCCAGCTCACTGCTTTACTTACCTGTTATCATTAAATCATGTAAGGCTTTAATGCTTCAAGAACTTCATCGATATTGTCTTCTGCATGAATATTTAAATCGATAGGCTTAGATAAATCTAAACTAAAGATACCCATAATAGATTTAGCATCGATTACATATCTTCCAGATACTAAGTCAAAGTCATAATCGAATTTTGTAATATCATTTACAAAAGATTTTACCTTGTCAATAGAATTTAATGAAATCTGAATGGTTTTCATTGTAATTACCTCCTTAAATTTTTCATACCTTCTGCTATTATAGTAAAGGGTTGAACCTCAAAAGTCAATGATAAAACAACACAAAAAAAGTGGTGAATAATATGAAAAGTGTAGCATTTCATAATCTCGGATGCAAAGTAAACGGATACGAAATGGATTTTATGCAACAAAAGTTACAAGAAAAGGGTTATAATATTGTACCATTTGATGGAAAAGCTGACATTTATATCATAAATACGTGTACGGTTACCAATATTGCCGACAGAAAAAGCAGGCAGATGCTTCATCGCGCCAAAAAAATGAATCCGGAGGCAGTGGTAGTAGCTGTAGGCTGTTATGTGCAGACGGGAAGGGAGGAAGCGCTTAAGGATTTAAGCATTGATCTGGCCGTTGGAAATAACAGAAAAAAGGATTTGATTCCTATTTTGGAGGAATATCTGGCAAACAGGGAAATGAAAGGCAGCCAGGGGCCTGCTGCTGAGGATAAGACTCTTAATGGAAAAACAATTATTGATATTGCCCACACCAGCGAATATGAGTCTATGAAGCTGACCCATACCGCAGAGCACACCAGGGCATTTATTAAGGTTCAGGATGGCTGCAATCAGTTCTGTTCCTACTGTATCATTCCCTATGCAAGGGGCAGAATCAGAAGCCGTGATATGGAGGAGATCTTAGAGGAGGTCAGGGGACTTGCGGAAAATGGTTATCGCGAAGTAGTTCTTACAGGTATTCATCTAAGCTCCTACGGCATGACAGGGGGAAACGATTTTTCACAAAGCAGGCTTAAAATGCTGATACAGGCAGTTCAGCAGGTTTCCGGGATTGAGCGTATCCGTTTGGGCTCTTTAGAGCCGCGGATCATTACAGAAGAATTTGCGAAGGGGCTTGCGGGGTGCTCTAAGATATGCCCGCATTTCCATCTTTCTTTGCAGAGCGGCTGCGATACGGTTTTAAAACGAATGAATAGAAAGTATTCGGCAGAGGAATACTATGAGAAGGTATGTATACTGAGAAAATATTTTGAGAATCCGGCGATCACTACAGATGTTATCGTAGGATTTCCAGGGGAAACGGAGGCGGAGTTTGAGGAGACAAAAAGATTTCTTCAAAAGGTGGGTTTCTACGAAATGCATATTTTTAAATATTCAAAGCGAAAGGGAACTCCTGCGGCTGTAATGGAGGGACAGGTTCCTGAAACCATTAAGGCTTCCCGAAGCAATGAACTTCTTTTGCTGGATGGGGAAATGTCCGGAAGGTACCGGGAAGAATTTTTACATAAGGAGACAGAAGTATTATTTGAAGAGGAGAAGGTGATAGGCGGCAGAAGATGTCAGATTGGCCATACGAAAGAATACCTTCGGGCGGCCTTTGAAACGGAGGAAAATCTTTCAGGACAGATACTTACCGGGGAACTGATTGGTTTTCTGGAACCGGATATTTTACTATTTAAGCCGCAAATGCATTGAATTTTATATTAAAATGGGGTAAGATAAAAGCTAATGAACGTTGTTTATGAGGTGCGATTATGCAGGATTTGGGAAATACACAATTTTTTAAAGTAGAAACAGACAACACCAGTGTAAAGGAAATACTCACAGATGTATATAAAGCATTAACGGAGAAGGGCTATAATCCTGTCAATCAGATTGTGGGATATATTATGTCCGGAGACCCCACATATATTACCAGCTACAAAAATGCCAGAAGCCTTATTATGAAGGTAGAGAGAGATGAGCTGGTAGAGGAACTGCTGACAGAGTACATCAAAAACAATCATTGGGAAGAAAGTATGTAGTTATGCGGATTATGGGCTTGGATTTCGGGGCTAAAACAGTGGGTGTGGCAATCAGTGATCCGCTGCTTATTACAGCCCAGGGAATAGAAATTATCAGAAGAAAAGATGAAAATAAACTGCGCCAGACTCTGGCCAGAATAGAGGCACTGATAGAGGAATATCAGGTTGGGGAGATTGTCCTTGGGCTCCCCAAAAATATGAATGATACCTTAGGTCCAAGGGTGGAGCTTACGCTGGATTTTAAGGACAAGTTAGAGCGGCGCACGGGTCTTACGGTACATACATGGGATGAAAGGCTTACTACGGTTGCCGCCGACAAGGCAATGATGGAAGCCGGAATACGAAGGGAAAACCGCAAAGATTATGTAGACAAAATTGCGGCAGTATTTATTTTACAGGGGTTTTTGGATTTACGCAGCAAAAAGCAAGGAGATAAGTAGTTGGAAAAGATTAAGTTTACGCTGGATACGCAGGAAAGTGTGGAATTTTACGTTTTAGAGCAGACCAAACTTAACGGGGATCAGTATATTCTGGTAACAGATACCCAGGAAGGTGATGGAGAGGCGCTGATCTTAAAAGAGGTTTCACAAGAGGGTGCAGAAGAAAATATCTACGAAATCGTAGATGATGATACGGAAATGTCTGCGGTAGCGGCAATATTTGAAAATTTGCTTGATGATGTCGAGCTTATGTAAATAAAAAGATACAGTTACTGTTTGGAGCTTATTTGGTTGATCTGCTAATCAGAATGATAAATTTATTACATCATCATTATCTGATATGTAACAGGTGCGGAAAAGTCATATCCTTCCGGGTCTTTTAGAAGGAACGGAAGTTAAGCTATAAAGATGATGAAAAATTCAGATGAAAGATCAGAAAGTGAGACTCTCTGCAGATACTGGTAAGAATGTGGAGGTAAAACTGATTGAAAAAAATTGAACAGAAAAGCAGCTCAGGGCTGAAGATCATTCCCCTTGGAGGTCTTGAGCAGATTGGTATGAACATTACTGCCTTTGAGTACGAGGACAGTATTGTTGTTGTAGACTGCGGCCTTTCCTTTCCGGAGGATGACATGCTGGGGATTGACCTGGTCATACCGGATGTGACTTATTTAAAGAATAATATTGATAAGGTGAAGGGATTTGTCATAACCCATGGGCATGAGGACCATATTGGCGCATTGCCCTATGTGCTCAGAGACATTAATGTACCGATTTATGCCACCAAGCTGACTATGGGTATTATTGAAAATAAACTGAAGGAGCATAATCTTACAGGCAACACCAAGAGGAAGGTTGTAAAGTTTGGACAGTCCATTAATTTAGGACAGTTTCGCATAGAATTTATTAAGACTAATCACAGCATTGTAGATGCGGCAGCGCTGGCTATTTATTCTCCCGCAGGCATTGTTGTTCATACAGGAGATTTCAAGGTGGATTATACACCTGTTTTTGGAGATGCCATTGATCTGCAGCGCTTTGCTGAAATTGGCAAAAAAGGTGTACTGGCGCTGATGTGCGATTCAACCAATGCCGAGAGACCTGGATTTACTCCTTCGGAACGCACGGTGGGAAGAACCTTTGACACTCTTTTTGAAGAGCATAAAAATACCCGTATTATTATTGCTACCTTTGCTTCTAATGTAGACAGGGTTCAGCAGATCATTAATTCCGCAGATAAATTTGGACGCAAGGTAGTGGTGGAAGGCCGCAGTATGGTAAATATTATTGAAACGGCCACCAATCTGGGGTATCTTAATATTCCTGACAACACGTTGATCGACATAGAACAGCTGAAAAATTATCCTGATGAAAAGACGGTGATCATTACTACCGGAAGCCAGGGGGAAAGCATGGCTGCTTTGAGCCGTATGGCAGAGGACAATCACAGAAAGATATCTATTGGCCCCAAAGATACCGTCATCTTTTCCTCTCATCCTATACCAGGCAATGAGAAGGCAGTTACTAATGTGATAAATGAATTGCTGCTTAAGGGAGCGGATGTTATTTTTCAGGATGTGCATGTATCCGGACATGCCTGTCAGGAAGAAATTAAGCTGATTTATACATTGGTGCATCCCAAATATGCAATTCCTGTGCATGGTGAATATAAACATTTGAAGGCACAGGCAAAGATTGCAAATGAACTGGGGATTGCCAGGGAAAATATTTTTATTTTGCAGTCAGGAGATGTACTTGAGTTGACAGAGGAAAAGGCGCAGGTCACAGGTAAAGTACCGGTAGGCGATATTCTGGTGGACGGATTGGGAGTCGGTGATGTTGGAAATATTGTATTAAGGGACAGACAGCATCTGGCAGAAGACGGTATACTGATCGTGGTTCTTGGGTTGGATGGCGCTACGGATGAACTGGTAAGCGGCCCCGACATCGTATCAAGAGGATTTGTTTATGTCAGGGAATCAGACGAGCTTATGGAGGAAGCCAGAATTGTGGTAAACGAGGCTGTGGAAGGCTGCCTTGACAGAGGAATTTCCGACTGGGGAAAATTAAAGAGTTCCATTAAAGATTCCCTGGGTGAATATGTATGGAAAAAGACAAAGCGACGTCCCATGATTCTGCCTATCATAATGGAAATATAAGGAGATATGTGATCATGCTGGATAATCAAATGAAAATGGCATCCGAAAAGTTTGTTAGGATAATTAAAGACACAGAAGCGTACAAAAGATATTATCATCAGCTTGGAAAGATTAAGAAGAATCCGGAGCTTTATGATAAGGTTAACGAGTTTCGGAAACAGAATTTTAAAATTCAAAACAATTATCAGGGAGACGAATTATTTGAAAAGATGGATGCCTTTGAAAAGGAATACGAAAAATTCCGTGAAAATCCTATTGTTGACGATTTCTTACAGGCAGAGCTGGCTTTTTGCAGGCTGATGCAGGAGATCAACATCTATATTACGGAAGAGCTTGATTTTGAGTAGGCGGCTTTCCTGATTTGCAGTGAAGAGGAATGGTATTTTTATGAATGTAAAATATTTAGTAGTTACCGTAGTAGAGACAATTATAAAAGTAGTGATCATTGCAGCGGTCATTGTTTTTGTAATGCGTGGGGCAACAAAAGCTTATGATTTTGGCTACCGGGTATTTGCAGACCAGCCGGTATCTGTTTCAGGAGGACGTACCATAACCATAGGTGTGGCGGAGAATGCCAGCGTGAAGGACATTGGAGAAATGCTGGAGGAAAAGGGACTGATCGAGGATGCAAATTTGTTTGTAGTGCAGGAGCTGCTCTCTGCTTATCACGGCAAGATTCTTCCGGGCATTTACGATTTAAGTACGGATATGACCGCAGAGGAGATGCTTGAGATCATGTCTACACCTGCGGCGGAGGAATAAATTGTGATCACGGAAGAAAGAATCAGCACTTTTATTAATTCTTTTGATACGGGAAATACTCCTTTTCTAAATGAATTGGAAGAATTTGCAATAAAAACCAATGTACCCGTTATAAGACCTCAGATGCAAAGTTTTTTAAAGCTGCTTCTTGCCATGAAGCAGCCAAAGCAGATTTTGGAGGTAGGAACGGCCATTGGTTTTTCGGCGTTATTGATGAGCGAGTACGGACCAGAGGATTGCAGGATCACAACCATAGAAAAATATGAAAAAAGGATTCCCATTGCCAGAGAAAATTTTAAAAAAGCCGGGAAAGAGGAGGTCATAACCCTGCTTGCCGGAGATGCCGCTGAAATCTTAAAGGAGCTTACAGGCCCTTATGATCTTATTTTTATGGATGCGGCAAAGGGGCAGTACATTCATTTTCTGCCGGATATTTTAAAACTTTTGCCAGCAGGAGGTGTGCTGGTATCTGATAATGTTCTTCAGGACGGCGACGTTATGGAGTCCCGGTTTGCAGTGACCAGAAGAGACCGCACGATCCATAGCAGGATGAGAGAATATCTCTATGAGCTCAAACATAATGAACAGTTATGTACAGATATTCTCCCTGTGGGAGACGGCATAACAGTGAGCGTAAAGCTGAAATGATGAAATAGATTCCGGCGGGAAAGGTATGAGAATAAAATGAGAAAACCAGAGCTTTTGATACCGGCCAGTTCACTGGAGGTTTTAAAAACAGCAGTGATCTTTGGAGCAGATGCAGTGTATATTGGAGGAGAAGCCTTTGGGCTTCGGGCTAAGGCCAGGAACTTTTCCAGCAGGGAAATGCAGCAGGGAATTGCGTTTGCCCATGATCATGGAGTAAAGGTGCATGTGACAGCTAATATTCTGGCACATAATGATGACCTTGAAGGTGCAGAAAAGTATTTTTATGAATTAAAGGAAATGAAGCCGGATGCACTTATCATTGCAGATCCCGGCATGTTTACCCTGGCAAGGGAGGTCTGCCCGGAGATCGATATTCATATTTCTACCCAGGCAAACAATACCAACTACATGACGTATCTGTTCTGGCATAAGCTGGGGGCGAAAAGGGTAGTGTCTGCCAGGGAGCTTTCCTTAAAAGAAATTAAGGAAATACGCAGTAAGATTCCAAAGGATATGGAAATAGAAAGCTTTATTCATGGGGCTATGTGCATTTCCTATTCGGGAAGATGCCTGCTTAGCAGTTATTTTACCGGAAGGGATGCAAATCAAGGAGCCTGTACCCACCCTTGCAGATGGAAATATGCGGTGGTGGAGGAAAAGCGGCCGGGGGAATATCTGCCGGTTTATGAAAATGAGAGAGGAACTTACATTTTTAATTCCAAGGACCTGTGCATGATAGAACACATTCCGGAAATGATCGATGCAGGAATCGACAGTTTTAAAATAGAGGGAAGAATGAAGACCGCGCTGTATGTGGCAACAGTTGCAAGAACTTACAGAAAGGCCATTGACGATTATCTGGAATCGGAAGAAAAATACCGTGCCAATATGGACCTGTACAGGTCCGAAATTTCAAAATGCACCTATCGCCAGTTTACCACAGGTTTTTATTTTGGGAAACCAGATGAAAATACGCAGATCTATGACAGCAACACCTATGTGAATGAATATATATACCTTGGAATTGCCGAGGAGGCCCAGGAATGCAGAGGCGCAAACGGAGAACTGACAGGTTCAAGGGTCAAAATCGAGCAAAGGAACAAATTCTGTGTGGAAGACAGGATTGAGATCATGAAGCCGGATGGCAGAAATGTGGAAACCCAGGTATTGTCCATCACAACCGAGGAGGGGGAGCAGGTGGAAAGCGCACCTCATCCTCAGCAGGTGCTGTATGTGGAGCTGGATCAGGCAGCAGAGAAATATGATCTGCTTCGGGTGCGAAAAGAACAGTAAATAAGATACGGACTAAGGGAGGAAATTAGATGAGCGAAGCGCTTAATGTGGAGGAGTTGTTTGGCAGTAAAGTATTTACACGGGCAACTATGAAAGAGCGTCTTCCTAGGAATGTGTTTAAGGAAGTCGTTAAGGTCATGGAGGAAGGGGGAGAACTGACGCTTTCTGCCGCAGATGTTGTAGCTAAGGCAATGAAGGCATGGGCAGTGGAAAATGGGGCCACCCATTACACCCATTGGTTTCAGCCTCTTACAGGAATTACTGCGGAAAAGCATGATTCCTTTGTGACCCATCCTGATGAAGATGGAAAGATGTTGATGGAATTTTCCGGAAAGGAGCTTATCAAGGGGGAACCGGATGCTTCTTCATTTCCTTCGGGGGGACTTAGGGCAACCTTTGAAGCAAGGGGATACACTACCTGGGATATTACTTCTCCGGCATTTATTAAGGAGACTGCCACAGGCCCTACTCTTTGTATTCCTACAGCATTCTGTTC
>USJG01000009.1 GCA_900554925.1 uncultured Lachnospiraceae bacterium | reverse complement strand
TTTTTACTCATGGTTTAACCTTCACTTTGAAATACCAGCGGTGTGACTACCAGCATCAATATAAATCCACAGGGATTGCTCAAATGGAAGATCCATTCCACCAGTCCCGCCACTGCTACCGCTGCTGTAACCACTGCCGGCAGCGCCGCATAAGTTATTTTGTCCTTTTTCTTATGGTAATACAAGCAGGCGGCAATAAAAGTCCCGGCTCCCGTCAGCACAAACAAAATTCCTGTGGGGATTCCATGGTCATAGGCAACCTGCAAATAAATATTATGGGCATGGGTAGCGGTTTCCCCATTCTCAAGCAGCGCTCCCATTTCCTCATGCCCCGTCATATTGAGCTGCTTTATATAAGACCTGAAAATATCAAGCCGTCCATTGGTATAATCCGTCTCGCCTGTCTCTTCTTCCCATTCCTCCGGCACATAGTCCGCAGACGCCACTAACTGCCCGCCATCTTTTATACCCGGAATTGCCTTTTCCTCCACTATAAACTCCGTAGCCCTGGCGCTTGTTTTCCCTCCATGGGTTCTCTCATATTCGGCAATCTCCCCATATATATCAAAGGTTCCCTCTGGCAAGCCAAATATTTTATCTGCAAACACATCAATAAAGCGCCCTACCCGCATAAACTCTACTGAGTTAAGCTTTCTGCCGCGCAGAGCGTCATCCACGAAAGACTCGATTTCATAGACATAAGGGTCGCTTACAAGTGCAGGCACCGTGCGCTGCGCCGTAAAAGTCACCGGCATACACACAATCACAGCCAGTATCATAATACCCAAGGATCTTCCCCAATGAAGCAGCCTTTCTTTGCCTTTTCCTGCTGCCATGACCGTCACTGCAAAAATCAGGGTAACACCTACTGCAAAAAATCCTGTTCTTGCCATGGTAAACAACATATACGAGGACACTACCCCAAACAAAACCGCTTCCTTCCAGAAGTCTTTCAGTTTCCTGCTCTTTGAAAGCTTAGAGAGCAGAATAACCACTGCCGCGCATTCTACCATAGTCAGATAAGCGGCTGTAATCGTCACCGTATGGAAGATATGGGGATATCTGGCTGTACGGAAGGTCAGGTACGGCCGATGGAGCAGCGCATATCCCGTTGCCAGTATAAACTGTAATATAATTCCCCGGCAAATATTGGTAAGCAGCCTTTCCTTGTGTTCCCACATTCCATACGTCAGGTAAAATAAGGTAAAGGCAACTGCCATTGCCACCGTCCACCATCTTCCGTTTCTGAAGATAATGATTGCCGCAAAAAATACTCCCAAAAGCCCTGCATACGCGTAATTAGGTCTGGACAGCCTTTTTTTGACCAGTCCGATCACTGTATGGATGATAATAAGCCCCAGCAAAATAGCGATCAGTACCGTATGGCGGATTACCTGCAGGTTCCAGGGAATTTCCGCCTCCTTGATGGTTTTCTGTGCCAGAAGCTCCACCTGATTCTGATAGTAGAAGTAGCCGGCAGTACCTGCTATCGCCACATAAATCAGATTATACCAGTTGAAAATTTCTTTTCGCCTGAACATAACAATTATGGCAAGAGCAAAAAAGAGCATTTCCTTTCGTTCCGCCATTGCATGGTGAATGTCATATAAGCCTGCCATATACTCACAGCAGCCGCTGATTGCCCCTGCAATAAACACAGACTGTAATAAATCCGGAAAATGACTTTTGATGTACGTAAGGGTGATGACCGGCTCCTGTCCGTCTCTGTTATGATTAACCCCATAAAACAGGATCATGGCAAGAAGCAGTACGCTGATAAAGAAAAAGGTATTATCCAGAAGGTAATTGCCGCAAGCTCCCATAAGCACCGCTGCCAGGCAGACAACAGCAGCTATGGCCAGTACAGGGTTCATCACGAATTTAAAAGCCCTCTCTGCCACCATCAGCTTATCTCTTTCTCTCTTTTTATAGTACACATCTACTGCTTTTATAAGCAAAGCAGCCAGCACTGCTAAAAGCCCGCCAAAAAGAAAAACCTTTCCTTTCCGAAGGGGTACGCTGTAATTATAATCTGCGGCCAGATTCATGCCTTCCACAGGTTCATTATTATAATACATGGTGCCTGCATAGGGCATATCTGTCATTGGGATAAACTCACAGCCCAGAAAAACCTCCGAGCCGCTTCCCTGAACGATCAGGTGATACATTTTTCCCACTTCCATATCCACATCGATCATTACTTTATAATAGCCGGGAAGGTTTTCCGGTTGGATCCGAACTTCTTCCTCCGCTATCATTACCTGTCCCTCGTTCAAAAGACGGACAAGGAAGCTTTCTCCTTCCGTTTCATCGCCAAGATACAGGGATATGGTGTTCATATGGTCATACTGTGCCACAAAACTCTGCAGGATGGTGTTGTCCTCATTTACAACGCTAGTCATGGTTCCGGTAACCGGCAAAACAGACTCTGTTATTGTCTCATGCCAGATCCTGAGAGGCCATAAGGACACTAAAAGACACACCGTCACGAACAATATTACCATTTGTATTGCTTTACTTTTATATATAATCTTTTTCATCTTAAGCTCCCGGATTTTCGTCCTTTCCCTCTCTTAAGCCATCTGTTTAATGCATGGGTAGTATAACACAGTTAATTCCAATTATCAAATTTCACTTCCCACAGAAGTAAAGGTACCATTACCCACAAAAATACCACATACCTTACCAGATAGGTAGGCCCTAAAATAACTGTCATCCAGCACAGCAGCGGCAGAACAAAAGGCATTACCTTTTTCCACTTTTTCTGGTAACAGAAAAACCCCAGCAAAAAGATCATTACCCAGAATAAAAATCCCGGCGAAAACAACATGGATATCACAGGAATCCTCTGCTGGGCAATTTCCAGCGACATCTGCCGGTACAGTTCATTAAGCCAGGGCAGAGCGCTTTCTCTGGTTCCGGGCTGTTCCACCTCATAGCCAAAGTAAGAGCTGTCCTCATAAGTAAAGGTAAATACGGAATTTCCACGATAAACATCAATAACTGTATCCGGGTACCAGAAGCCATAGGAAGTCATAAACCATGCGTTCAGGTAAGTAAAGGGATGTTTTGTTCCCCAATTGACCCACAGCTTCAAAAAGCTGAGCTTATCCGCCGCGAAAGCATCATTGTTAAAATATATCTTCACTCCGTCAGAGACTTTTGGCGTATAACGGGACAGAGCGTCTTCCGATAAATATTTATGCAGGGTTTCCTTCTCTTCCAAAGAAAGAGCGTCTTTTTCATTGGCATATACCCTTGCCATCTGAGAAATCGGCACTGTAAGCATCTCCTGGTTTTCTGAGTCGTCTGCATGAAGCAGACCGGTCAGCAGCGCATTCATCAGCAGATACGCCGCCACGATCCCCACTAAAGTAAGAAGCATCTTCTTCCAATGTTTTCTCAGATACCATGTGATTACCGGAATAAATACAATAAATGCATAAAACCCATTATGGCGAAGAAGCATCATTCCCAGGGAAGATAAGGCAAACAGGGCAACCTTTCCTTTTTGTTTAAAAAATGTTTCCGGCTCTGCGCAAAGCTCCCTAAGCAAAACTACCATAATTAAAAGCATTCCTGTAAATAAGCCATCCTTGGCAGAGCAAAGGGAAAACATGACCAGAACAGGACACAGCCCAAAATACAAAATCAAAAGAATCCTTCCTGCTTTTCCCATTCCTCTTGCTCTCAGTTTTTCCACGCACCACGCAAAAATTCCTGCCATGGCTGTCATCTGAAGTACCGTATAACAGGCAATTCCCAGATTATAGGATCCTGTCAGCTTGAAAATAAGCTGGATAATACCGCCAAGCAAAAGCACATGAAGGAGAGGATGGTGTGTGGAAAAATTTCGTGTTACCACCTGCATATATTCGTCCTGCGCGTCATACACAAAAAATCCCGGATAGACTGCCAGAAACACCGGAATATAACAAAGAAGGATCATGCTGGCAGTAAAAAGGAAGCTGCGGAGATTTATTTTTTCCGGCTCTTCCTGCGCCCTGCTCTGCTGCCCTGCCTGCTTACCGGAAAGCATAAGCTCCCAGAAGTATCGTATCACCAATGTAAAAATAACAGCCAAAATCAAAATGCTGATCCACATGGCCCCTTCTCCAAAGGGAACACTTCCCTTAAGATCAAGTTGGGATCCAAAGATCATTCCAAGAGAAAACCCGGTTCCCACACAGCCCGGTAAAAACCAGCCGCAGCCCTTTTCGGAAACATCCGCCGCAAGAGCTTTCTTTAAAAGAAACCAGAGCGCCAGAAACAAAAAGACTGAAAAAATACTGTTGGTGTATCCCAGATGATCCCCCTCCATGTGAAGCATCCAGGGAAGCGCTAAGACGCCTGCAAAGGAAAGTACCGCCGCCGCCCCCGCCCGGGCTCTGGAAGAATTTTTAAAATATAAAGTTAATTTTCCGGGTTGCTTTTCCTTCTTTTTCATTGATCCGCACAATTCTTTTCATCTTTTTTTACTATTTCACGTATGACATACTGGGGAGAATTGTTCATCGAAATATACATCCTCCCTATATACTCGCCTACCAGTCCCAGCATCAGCATCAGCATTCCGCCTATAAATACCAGCACCGACATAAGCGCGCTGAAACCAGTGACCAGATTGGGCGGATTAATGAATATCTTTTTTATGATGGTATAAATACCATATAAAAATCCCGCCAGCGCACAAACTGCCCCTGTCGCTGTGGCGATCCGCAAGGGTTTTACGCTAAAGGCTGTAAATCCGTTAAACCACAGGCCAAGAAGCTTTCCTATGGTATAGCCTGAAACTCCTGCCTGCCTGTCCCTGTGCTCTACCTCCACGTTGATGATATTTTTTGTGGTGCGAAGAACCAGCCCGATCACATAGGGATAGGCATACTCATACCGTATCATTTCTTCTACTACGAACCTTCTTGCCGCAAAATAGCTGGAAAGATACAGTTCCTTAGGCTTTCCCAGCATAATCCGGGTCATCAGCTCATTTACATGGCTTCCCCAGTTCCGAAAGCCGGAATGATGCTTATGATTGTATTTAGCATACACAACATCCGCTCCCTGCTCAATTCCTGCAAGAAGCTTATCCGCCTCATCTGCCGGTGTCTGTCCATCGTCATCCAGACAGATCACAATATCGCCCTTTACATAATGAAAGCCCGCCATCAAAGCGCTGTGCTGTCCGAAGTTTTTCGCAAGATTAATTCCGGTTACATGATCATTTTCCTGACAAAGCCTTTTAATGGTCTCAAAGGTACCGTCGGGAGAGCAGTCATTTACCAGCACCACCTCGTATGTGTAGCCCTCCAGTTTTTTCATGGTTTCTTTAATTTCCTCAATCACGCCCGGGAGGGTAGCTTCCGAACGATAACAGGGGATTACAAAGCTTATTAATTTTTCCACAGAAAACCTCCCTTTATCTATTTGCCATGGATCACTGCCATGTAAATCACATCCTTATACTGACCCTCCAGAAATACCTCCTCCTTCAGGTAAGCCTCCTGAACAAATCCGGCTTTCTCATAGCTTCTGCGGGCCTGCTCATTTTCAGCCAGTACCCGGAGCATCAGCTTATGCAGCTTTACCTTTTCAAAGGCATAATCAATCATAAGCCGGGCCGCCTGGGTTCCATAGCCTCGTCCCAGAGCCTCCTTTTCTCCGATAAAAATTCCATATTCCGCCTTATTATGAGTTCTGTCAATATCCCTTAAGTATACGCTTCCTATGGGCCCTGCTTCCTTAGTACAGATAATAAACTGTATTGCCTTCCCCGTATCGATCATGGTTCTGACCCAGTTTTTGTGGCCTTCTTTGGTAAAAGGCTTCTGATAAATAAAATTCCGGCGCACAAAATCACTGTTTCTCCACTTAATAATATTGTCGGTATCCTCCTCATTCATTAACCGCAGGTATATGTCCTGCCCTTCAATGACAGGGGATTTTTCTTTTTCCTTTTCCACTGTTTTCTCCCATCATGGCGCTTTGTTGTCATATGCTCTCACGCTTTTAGCCATTATCTGAACTTTTCACTTCATAAATCTCGAAAACATCGCCCACCGTCTTGGTCAGGGTAACCTCCACCGGCGTGCCATGCCCTTCATAGTAGGCCTTAAGCCACTGCATGTCCTCACTGCTTCGGCGCACAAAGTAAACATTTTCCTTATCCTTAAGGGCCTGCTCCATATTGTCAATATCAAACAGTTTAAGCTTCTTGCTCTGCAAGGGGCTTTTACATGCCCAGCCGCCCATAATATCATAATTATCCAGCGAATTATCAACTTCTTCAAACATCTTCTCGGAATAGGCCACAGTAGAGTAAACATCTATGAAATAAAAATTTTCTGCATTTTCCTCTCCTTGGAGATACTGATAAAGCTCCTGGTAAGGTGCGTTTATCTTTTCTCTTTCTGTCTGTTGCGCTTCTGCCGCTTTTATACTGACTGGAAGGATCACCACTGCCAGTGCCGCAAATCCCAGTATGGCAACCGTTCCCCACAGTTTTCTGGTTTTCTTACACAAAATCTGCTTCCACTCTGTAAATATCATAGCCCCCAGTATGCAAAGCTCCATGAGATAGAGAGAATGGGTAATCCTTTCAGGGTCCCGGTCCCTCATCAGAATATACATCCAGAGAAGCGTCCTGACCACAAAAAGAAACAAAAGCTTCCATGCCGCTCCCAGCCCATTCTTCATATATCCCTTAACCTGCCCTGCCCCTGCCAGGCCCTTTTCCTGTTTTTGGGGAATTGCCAGCAGAAATACTGCTATATATCCTAATATCACCCCATAGTTCCAGGGATAATCACTGCCGGTATCCTGGGGGCCATGGGTAAGGCGGTACACGTAAAAGGACAGCTTTTCCGGAAGTTTTTCCATAAATGGCTTTTCCATACTTTTATTGGCGCCTGCATACTCTGCGATCTGTCCCACCATCACTTCATCAATTTCTTCGTCCATCCCGAAGTTATAATTGTCAAGCAGTACCTTTTCGCTTTCACTTAATCCAATGCTTTCGTAAAAAGCCTGATGCTCTTCATAGGAGGGAGGCTCCTGAAAATCATAAAGCTCCGTCCTGTTATTAAAAAATTCCGTAAAAGTCCGCCACTCTTCGGAACCATAAGCAATCATATGGGTAAGTTGTCCGATGAGTATTCCTGCAAGGATCATTCCAATCACAGTAAGATACTTGACTGCATGTTCCCTGGTAAAAATCTTTTCCTCACTTCCCCATTTGGCAGCTCCTGCCACACAGATCATGGGAAGCACTAAAAGCAGCATTTCCGAACGAATCAGATAAGCCACCGACACCAGAAGCACTGAGGGAATGTTTTTTTTAATAAATTCCCTGGCAGAAAGTGTAATATCCGTTGTATAAAACAGAAAGGCCGCCGTTCCTCCTAACAGGGTGCAGGTCACCGTATACTGGGCATATACCAGATGGGTAAGAAATAATCCGGTAAAAAGCAGGCTTTCTGTAAGAGCTGCTATAAGCTTTCCTAAAAAGGTTTCGGCAAAAGAAAGACTTCTTCTCAAAATCAGGAAAAAGCAGCCAAAATGGCAGGCGCATAAAAACAGCCCATACCAGGGAAGCCCCCTTGCCACTTTGTAAAACATACTGATCAAAGCGCTGACCAGCCACAGCATCTGTATGTTATGGCCTTCCGGCGTGCCTGTGTAGACACCGGCTAAAATGTCCTTCATCAGCACATCATCATTTAAATCATAATAATAATCAAACCGGCAGCCTGCAAAAATCCCAAGGCCTGCCACCATGAAAAGCGCAATGAGCCAGTTTTGATTTTTTCTGAATCTGTCTTTAAGCTCCATAAAATTCCTTTACTTTACCTGCAATATATTCCACCTGTTCTTCTGTCAGCTGATAGAACATGGGAAGACGCAGCAATCTTTCGCTTTCTTTTGTGGTATACTTATCCTCTCCATGGAACCGGCCAAACTTGATTCCCGCCGGCGCCGAGTGAAGGGGTACATAATGGAAAACCGCAAGAATATCATTTTCCTTAAGGAAATTAATTAACCGGGTCCGCTCTTCCATATCCCTTGTTTTAATATAAAACATATGTCCATTTTGCACGCAGTTTTCCGGAACAAAAGGAAGCTCTATCTTTCCTGCCTGCGCAAGGGGCGTAAGCAACTGATAGTACTGGTTCCATCTGGCAAGACGGGTATTGTTGATCTCCTCCGCCATTTCAAACTGCGTATAAAGATAAGCGGCATTCATATCGCTGGGAAGATAAGAAGAGCCAAAATTCATCCAGCGGTACTTGTCCACCTGACCTCTGAAGTACTTGCTTCGGTCTGTTCCCTTTTCTCTTAAAATCTCTGCCGCTTCTATATATTCAGGGTCGCGGATCAGCAATGCGCCGCCTTCTCCCATACTGAAATTCTTGGTCTCGTGAAAGCTATAGCAGCCAAAGTCTCCAATGGTTCCCAGAGGCCTTCCTTTATAGGTACACATAATTGCCTGGGCAGCATCCTCAACCACCTTAAGCTTATGTCTTCCTGCAATCTCCATGATCGTATCCATTTCGCAGGCCACGCCTGCATAGTGTACTACAAAAATTGCCTTTGTTTTCTCGGTGATGGCTCCCTCTATCAGCCTTTCATCAATATTCATGGTATCCGGTCTGATATCCACAAACACAGCCTTAGCCCCCCGGAGCACAAAGGCGTCTGCTGTAGACACAAAGGTATAGGAAGGGACGATCACCTCATCCCCTTCCTTCAGGTCACACAAAAGCGCCGCCATTTCCAGTGCATGAGTGCAGGAGGTTGTAAGCAGGCACTTGGCCGTGCCTGTGGTTTTTTCCAGATATTGGCTGCACTTTTTCGTAAATTCTCCATCTCCGCAGATATGCATGTTTTCTATTGCTTTTTTTACGTTTTCCATTTCCCGTCCCGTATAGGGCGGCACATTAAATCTGATCATTATATTCCTCTCCATTACTGATAAATCACAAATGCTTCATTTGCAAAAACCTGCCCATACGCGCCGGCCTCCATAAACTGCTGTATCGCCTTTAGCTTTTCATCCCCGGCATAGTTTTCTGCATCTATCCCCCACCAGGCCATCACATTCTCATCTCCCGAAAGGTATGCTGCCAGTCCGGTTGTAAGAATTACAAGAGGTCTTTCTTCATTATTACTGACACCTATCGAAAGCTGCTTAAGTTCCTTCTCCAGTTGCTCTAAGGAACAGGTATTTAAATCTGGCCAGGTAGTATAAATGGCAGGCGGCTTATCCAGATAATAGGCAAGTCCCGGAATGTTCCCATAAAGGATCAGCTTTTTATCTGCGTACTCTGAGGTGTTTTCTGCCATAAAGCCTGTGATTTCTTCCAGGGTTTCCGCGTTCATTTCGCTGGTATACATTCCCTGTAACACCTGGTTTCCTGCCACCTTATAAGCTCTTTCCTCTCCCCCTTCTCCGTCCAGGAAAACATAATGACAGCCAAGTCCAAAGGCCTGAACAAAAAAGGCGATCAAAATTCCGGACAACATGGCCTTTACAGGAAACAGCGGTACTTTTTCCGTTCTGTCCAGATAGGTTCTGCCCCATCTTACCAGACGATAGGTCATCCAGAAAACAACAGGCGCAATAAAAAACAGGTTATTTAACACCGGCCAGATATAATTATTGCTGCCAAGAGGAGTGATTAAAATGATCAGCAGGGCGATACACCCGATCAGCCGCCACTCATCATCCAGCATTCTTGTAGACAGCATCCAGATCATCTGGGCAATTGCTGCCAAAAGGAACACCGCCCCCCATTGAAGAGCCGACTCCTTCTGATAATATTTAAAATTATACATTCCCCATTTTCCCAATACCCAGAATAAAAGGGGGATACATACACAATAAATAATTTTTCTCAGCCTTAAAAAATATTCTTTTCTGATGATCAGAAATGGAATCCCCGGCAAAATGCAGATGATCATATAAAGCATCCACTGAAAGCCATGGAAATAAGCATCTAAAATTTCCAGAAGCATTTCCCCCAGCGTATAATCGGAGGCACTTCCCGCCATGCCAAAAACGCCTGCCACCATGTTGCCGAAAGTATCTGTTCCATAAAAGACAGAAAGAAGGATGAGCATGAAGAAAAAGGAAGCCAGATACCCTCCGGCGCAAATACCCGTTTCCCTTGCAATCTCTTTTAGCTTCTTCTTTTTCAGGGCGCCATAATACCATACCGCCACAATCAGCCCTGCCTCCAGAATATTGCCCGGAAAACGCACAACCCCATTCAGCCCCAGAACAATACCTGCCAGCAAAAGGCAGAAAGGCCTTCCTCCGGCAAGGCCGCGGAACAGCAATATTGCCCCCAGAAGAAACAGAAAATACGTAAGGTAATTATATAAAATTACGGAAGGACACCAGCAAAATCCAATGGCTGCGATTTCCCCCAGAAAGGCGATCCACGGAGGCATTTTAGTCTTAAAAAAGCGGTATCCCAAAAGCGCCAGAACACTTATCATCAACGAAGTATAAATCTTCATCCCCAGCATAGTCCCGCCCATGGGAAGCTTCGTCAGTACAAAGCCGGCCACGTTTGAAAGAAAGGTAAGTACTGTCCATATACCGCCAATCTGCCCAAAAAACCGATAATTTCCAAGGCTGTAACCTGTATCTGTCAGATCAATCCCCTGATTGACCTTGAGAAGCGGAAATAAAAAAAGGAGCAAAGGAAATATGATGTTGGCCGCCAGCTTCTCTACTTTGTGAAATTCTTCTGTTCCGGCTATTGTAGTTATCTTTGCGTAAATCCGGCCTGCGTTCATTTGATTCACTCCTCCTGTCACATTTTATTATAGATGCCATACTTGCTTTTGTCTGTTCACAATAATATCATCTCTGCCTGAGTGCAAAATATCCGTCCAGTTCTTTCAGCTTCCCAGAAAGCTTCGTTCTTCCAAATGCTGCTCCTGCTGCCCGAAACAGAATACTTCTTAACCAGTCTATGAAAATACCTGCCGCAAAAAGAATTACTGTGCAGAAAAACAGTTCCAAAAAGAAATACAAAAGCCCCTGCCTGCCGCCGGGATTAATGATGCCTGAAAGCCAGCCATACCACAAGGTGCGGAGATCTATATGCTCATGCAGCAGATAAATCCCAAAGCTGAGCCCTCCCAGTCTTCTGATGATTTCTGCCCCTCTTCCCTCTTTCATTTTTATGTGAAGGAACCCATAAAACAAACCTATGGCCCCTGTCAGGCAAAAAATAAAATTATAATGGAAGGGTACTGTAAAATAATACTCAAAGCTGCTGCTCCTCTGGCAGAGGAACCACATTGCCATCTGAATGCCGAAACTGGCCAGCGCGCTGAGTCCATAAACCAGCCATCCCTTTTTTTCAAAAAACGCCGATCCATGCAGGCCCAAATAAGCTGCCGCAAGATACACGCAGATAAACCATGCCAGATCATATCCATATTTATCAACTGCAAGCATCAACGGACATACACTTTTAATACCACTAAATAAAATCAGCAGGCCCCCCAGGGTAACCTGAAGCTGCTTTTTTGACATGCTTCTTGCCGCTGCTCCCAGCACCGGCGTTAAAAGATACAGCATAAAATAAGTGGTTGCAAACCAATAATGCTCCGTTTCTATGGGGAACAGATATTGAATCAGTCCATAGATATTTATATTTCCTTCCGAATATCCCAGCGCAGGCACCCCTGCCGCCGCAAGCACCAGAAAAATCAATATTGCATAAAACCATATCTGGCACAATAACGTAATTGCTTTACCAGGTCTGAATCTGCTCTTTACGCCAAGGTAACCGCTGATAAACACATAGGTATTCACCGCCACCAGACAAAACATTTCAAGTAATGTGCCTGTTATTCTCACGCTGCTTAAAGTGCTGCCAGCTTCCACAAGATTGCCGGAATGAGACAAAAAATGCATAATGACCACCATGACCATTGCCAGAATTCTCAATAATTCAATATTTGCCATGCGCCTGTCACCTGCCATTTCGTCTCTCCTTCCCTGTTATTGTTTTTATCTTTCTCTGGATATCCTGCCATTTTCTACCCGGTAGACCATGTCGCATTTCTCAATGGTCTGCAGACGATGAGCAATAATAATAAGTGTCTTTTTGCCATGAAGCCTGTTGATGGAATCCATGATGGCTGCCTCTGTCTCGTTGTCCAGAGCCGATGTGGCTTCATCCAGCACCAATACTTCCGGGTCTTCAAACAGTGCCCTTGCAATGCCGATACGCTGACGCTGTCCGCCGGAAATCCTGATGCCTCTCTCACCGATGCTGGTGTCAAGCCCGTCCGGCAATCCCTTTACAAATTCGTCCAGCTGGGCTTCTCTAAGAGCGCGCCATACCTTTTCATCATCAATATCTTCCTCTGCATATCCAAATGCCACATTCTTACGGATGGTGGAATCAATCATAAAAATGGTCTGGGGAATATAGCCGATATTCTTAAGCCAGGACTGATAATGCTCTCTTACCTCCACCCCATCTGCCAGAATCTGTCCGCTCTGTAATTTTAAAAGTCCCAGCAGAATATCCACCACTGTGGTTTTTCCGGCGCCGGAGCTTCCTACGATTCCCACAGCCTGTCCAACAGGGATCTCCATGTCCGCATGGTCAAAGATCAGTACTTCCGTATTGGGATATTTATAAACAATATCCTTAAGCTCTATCTTATCCCTGATTTCCAGTTTCTCAACATCTACCTTCTGCCTGTAGGCTTCTTCATCATAATTGATGCTTTCATCTCTGATCTCATCCTGGAGATTATCGCTGACACCCATAAAGAAAGGTTCAAAATAGGCAATTGAGGTCAGATGATTGTTGATTCTGTTGGCACAGGGGATCAGCCGCATAGCCGCCACTGCCAGCAGGGCAATCTGAGGCATGATTTCATTGACGCCGGTCCCCCCCAAAAGGCTCACCATAATATAGAGTATCATACCTGCTATGGCAATGGTTTCGATCAAAAGCCTGGGTGTGGCGTTATAAAGATTGTATCTCTGTACCGCACTTACATAACCGGCGCCGCACTTGGCATATTCGTTGATAAAATAATTTTCCTTATTTGCAATCTTAATTTCCTTGATGCCCATAACAGACTGATCGATCCATTTGTACAGCCCGCTGTAATAATCCTGATTTTCTTCTCCTGCCTTATGCATGATAGGCTTCAAAATACACTTGATCACCAGAAGCACCACGATCAGGAGGGTAGCCACCGTAATGCTCATAAGCACATCCGTCACCAGGCTGACGATCACCAGACTGACAAACACAATGCCCTCGCTGACAAGCTGGAGCAGCGATAATATCAGGCCATACATATTGTTTACATCGGAGGTGATACTTCTCTGGATCACGGAGGTGTCGGCATTCAGATAATATTCATAGGGGCGCTGCATGAAATTGATCATCATTCTTCTTGAAGTGGCAAACTGATTGGTGTAGACAAACTTCAGCTGTACCTTCTGCTGAAAGAATAAGAAAATATTTTTCAGGGCAAAAACAACAATAAGACCTGTCATAACCAGAATCATCAGACTTTTGGTATCCTCATAACCAATACTAAAGATATCGCAGATGACCTGTAAGTACCGGCTATTTTCCACCGCGTTCTCTGCCATGATCACCTGGGCAACAGGATAGATCATGGATACGCCCAGCGTCTCCAGCACAGCGCCGATCAGCATAAGGAAAACCAGGACGATCATTTTCTGTTTCTGCTTTTTATCAAGTAATACCATCAACTTTTTGATTATTTTCTTCATAATTACTCTTCCTGCCTGTTATAACATGAACTCTGCTTATGAATATCGTTATATTTTATCACATTTACAGCATCAAAGCAAACCGCAGACATCTCCCTGCCCGAAAACCTTCCTGCACTTTCTCAATAAATCTGTTCATTCTGTCTGTGAATTTCCGGAGCCTCATATCTGTCCATAAAATCCTCCCCCAGAAAAATCTTTTCTCTGGCAAATAGAATTGCGGAGGGCACAGTAAATACCGTAACTACTCTGTCAAACACAAGATTCTCTACATAGTTAAGTATTTCCATTGGAAATTTTCCATCCAATACCACATGCTCCGGAAATAACTCTTTATAATCAAGCACATCTCTTGGATGGGGCTTTATAAGTATCTGGGCCTTTTTCCCATCTATGCTGCCGTATTCGGCAATAATATCCTGAAAAATCCGCTTTCTGGTTTCCAGATCGCACAAAGGCTCCGAAAGCACCAGCACCTTATGCTCATGCCCTTCTCCTAAGGCCAGCATTTTTTCCAGCTCTTCAAAATCATCGATAAAAACTGACACCAGTGTCCTTTTTTCTTCTTTCCCCAGGTTCCGGGACAGTGCCTGTCTGGGCCTTTCAATATATTTGGGACAGGGATATTCCAGCACGGAAATATCATTAACCTCCATATCCAGACAATACTTTGAATAGCCGTTCTGAATAAAGATAAGATTTTTGGCAGCCATCCAGGCCTTTAATTTAAAGTGTCCCCGATTATCATAACGGGCTGTGTCATAATACCTGATACAGTCCAACCCATCCTCTAGGGCATGATAATAAATTTTATGGGTACTCAGATAATAACCGATGGGATCCGAGTCGCAAAACACATAAATATCCCCATACTCCTTTAAGTTCACCGGCACAAAGGGCGCCTGGAGCTTTCCCATCATTTTGGTAAACCTGATTCTTGAAAGCATATTCAGTACAATATTTCCTCTGTCCTTATGGTATCTGGCCAGCCCCGGGAAAAAGCTTTCTTCCTTTTCATCATAAGGAATCACCTGCTCAAACAGGCCGGACTTTTCTGCCCGTTCCTTTAAGGAACCAAAGTCATTTGACAGGGAGCTGAGCATAAGAGAAGCCTGTCCTCTGACTGGCCCTTCCCCTCTTACCGGAAGATTCAGTTCCTTCAGACAGGCAATATAAACATGATAGTAGGTGTGACAGATATAAATTCGTTTTTTGGAAATTCCCATCTCTTTCAATTTTCTGCAAGGCTCCTTCTATATATCCCAACTGTAAACAGTGTATCAAGATTTTTATTTGATTGCAACGGATAATAGTGTATAATGGGAAGTAATGAAAATCAACAAAAAAAGTAGAATTGAGGACTGACATGAGAAGCCATGCGCTTGCCATCATTACTGCAAGGGGAGGCAGCAAACGGATCCCCCGTAAGAATATAAAAGATTTTTGTGGAAAACCTATTCTCTGCTATTCCATTGAAGCCGCAAAAAATGCCGGTGTATTTGATGAAATCATGGTTTCCACAGATGATGAAGAAATTGCCGAGGCAGCAAGAAAAGCCGGCGCCAGCGTGCCCTTTTTCCGCTCTGCGGGGACTGCCGGAGACTACGCTTCCACCGACGATGTTATCATGGAAGTGTTAAAGGCTTACGAACAGATCGGGCAGAAATTTGAAGCCTTCTGCTGTATCTATCCCACCGCGCCTTTTTTAAGCGGCGCCCGGCTTCGCAGCGCCATGGAACTGTTAAAGGAAGCAGACTCCGTTATGCCGGTAGTTCCTTTTTCTTATCCTCCCCAAAGAGGATTGCTTATTAATGAAAAGGGCTATATAGAAAGGCAGTTTCCCGAATACGCCTCTGCCCGCAGCCAGGACCTGCCAAAAATTTATCACGACTGCGGTCAATTCTACGCCTGCCGCACAGATGCCTTCTTAAAGGCCGGGACCACTGACGTAGAGCGTCTTGTTCCGCTGGTTCTGACAGAGCTTGAGATGCAGGACATCGACACGCCGCAGGACTGGGAACTGGCAGAATTAAAATACAGATTACTGCATAAGTAACGAACCCATTTGGAGGTCATTTTATGAAACAGCCGCAAACGCCTTTTTTCCGTATAAAGGAGGAGGCTTTATTATACGATATTTCCCTGTTAAAGGAGGCCCTTTCCCAGAACTGGGGCAGCTATATTATGGGATATTCCGTGAAAACCAACTCCCTGCCCTGGCTCCTTAACTACCTGAAAGATCAGGGGTTTTATGCGGAAGTGGTATCTGATACAGAATACGATCTTGTGACCCGGCTGGGTTACCCGGAAAAACACATTATTTACAATGGCCCCATTAAGGATAGAAAAGTTTTTGAAGCTGTATTGCTGGCAGGGGGATATGTAAATCTCGACTCTAACTATGAGCTTACATGGATGGAAGAACTGAGCAGCCTTTACCCTAACCGCCATTTTAAGATTGGTCTCCGGGTAAACTGCGATATTGCGGCCCTTTGCCCGGAAGAAGAGTTGGTGGAGGAAGAAGGCGGAAGATTTGGCTACTGCTATGAAAATGGCGTCCTGAAAGCAGCCATCCACAGGCTTACCTCTCTTCCCAACGTGTGGGTCGCGGGACTTCATCTCCATTCCTCCACCCAGTCGAGAACTGTCCATGTTTTTGGCGCTCTAGCCAAAATGGCAGTACGGATTGCAAGGGAATATGATCTTTCACTGGAATATGTGGATATGGGAGGCGGATACTTCGGAGGCCGGGATGATAAGCCTGATTACCGCGATTATTTTAAAGAGATCTGCAAAGAACTTTCCACCTATTTTGATCCCGACAAAACTGTTCTCATTGCTGAACCCGGCGTTTCCCTGATTTCACGGGCCACCACCTTTGAGACCTCAGTTATTGACGTAAAGGATATACGGGGCCGGAAATTTGTAGTCACCGACGGAAGTCGCACTAACTTAAATCCTCTGGTAACAAGGCATGTATACCCTCATCACCTGGAGTATATTTCCGACACCTCTTTAAGAAATACAGAATCCACACAGTGGATCTGCGGTTCCACCTGTATGGAATATGACCGTTTGTTTGAAATCAAGGAAGATGTGGCTTTAATTCCCGGCGACAGGATCATCTATGATACTGCGGGTGGCTATACCATGTGCCTGAATCCGCTGTTTATTCATTATTTTCCGGCAGTTTACATTGAGCGCACGGACGGATCACTGTTTACCGCAAGAAAACCATGGACCAACGATGAATTTTTGCAGAAAAATTACTGGTAAAACCTTACTTTTGTAAGAAATATTAACCATAAATATATTGTAGTAGAAAAGGATGCAAAGAAGGGTATGAATAAAGAAATCAAAATTGGCAGCCGCATCATCAGTGAAACTTCTCCTGTTTTTGTTGTGGCGGAAATCTCCGGCAACCACAATCAGGATTATGGCAGGGCCATTGAAATTATCCACGCAGCTAAGGAAGCTGGCGCAGACGCGGTAAAGCTTCAAACCTATACGCCAGACTCCATCACCATCGACTGTGATGATCCCTGTTTTCAGATTAACGAGGGCACCATCTGGGATGGCATGACCCTTCATAAGTTATATCAGCAGGCTTACACCCCCTGGGAGTGGCAGCCTAAGCTGAAGGAAGAGGCAAACAAACTGGGGATGGAATGTTTTTCTTCCCCCTTTGACTTTACTTCCGTAGATTTCCTTGAAAACATGAATGTTCCCGCCTATAAAATTGCTTCCTATGAGATCAACGACATTCCCCTGATCCGTAAGATTGCCAGACTTCATAAGCCTGTTATTTTTGCCACTGGCATTGCTTACCTTGAGGATATTGAGCGCGCTCTTTTGGTTTGCCGGGAAGAGGGAAATGAGGATATTATTCTTCTTAAATGTGTATCCTCCTACCCTACACCCTATGAAGCCATAAATTTAAATGTGATCCCTACTCTGGCTAAAGCTTTTGGGTGCCTGGTAGGAATCTCAGATCACACTATGGGAACGATCGTCTCCGCAAGTTCCATTGCCCTGGGCGTAAAGATGGTGGAAAAACATCTTACCCTGCGCCGGTCTGACGGCGGCCCGGACAGCGCCTTTTCCATGGAACCGGAAGAATTTGCCCAGATGGTAAAAGATATCCGAATTATGGAGAAGGCTCTTGGAAGCAGCGAATACCGCCTTACCGATACCCAAAAGTTAGAGCATGGCGGTTCCCGCTCTCTTTTCGTGGTAAAAGACATTGCCGCCGGAGAAGCGCTTACCCCTGAAAACATCCGCTCTATCCGTCCCGGCGACGGACTCCACACTATGTATTATGAAGAGGTTCTTGGCAAAAAAGCCAAAACCCCCTTAAGGAAAGGAACACCGCTTAAATGGGAACTGATCGAATAGTCTATATCCGAACAGATGGAAACAGCCAAATAGCGTCCGGACATCTGGTACGCTGTTTTTCTGTTGCCCAGGCCTGCAAAAGACTTGGAATGGACGTTCGATTTCTGGTTTCTGATAAGGAAAGCGCCTCTCTTTTAAGAAGTATTCTGCCAGAGGGTGGCGCCCGGAATTTGCCGGAGGGCGAATTTCAGATTCTGCCTTTAAAAAATGCTGTCTACAACCATCTGGAGCAGGAATTGCCGGAGGTAATTTCCCTTCTTTCCCACTGCCATGACACAAATGTTATAAATAAGGATATTATTTATTTTCTGGATTCTTATTATGTCACTTTAAACTATCTGACCGCACTGCGCCCTTTCGCGAAAGTAGCTTATCTGGACGATCTGCAGCTTTTTGATTATCCGATAGATCTTTTGATCAACTATGACGTAATCCCTGATTCTGCCATGCCCTCCTACAAAGCCGCCTATCAAAATGCCGGACAGCTTCTTTTAGGTTCTTTGTACACTCCCCTTCGCAGCCAGTTTCAAAACAGAACAATTACGGTAAAGAAACAGGTGTCTGATATTCTGATCACCACAGGGGGAAGCGACCCTTACCATTTTTGTCTTAAGCTCCTGCATTCCCTGTGTAGTTCTTTCAATAAAAACAGCAGTGCAAGGCTGCATATTGTCATAGGGAAATTAAACACAGACAGAAATGCCCTTTACAGTCTGGCAGATAACTATCCTTTTTTGCTGCTTCATGAAAACGTGTCTGACATGGCCTCTCTGATGGAGCTCTGTGATCTGGCAGTGTCTGCTTCCGGCACCACCCTTTACGAGCTGTGCGCCCTTGGCCTGCCTGCCATCAGCTTTACCATGGCAGATAATCAGCTTACTGCCGCCAAAGCCTTTGAAGATGCAGGGGCAATTCCCTGCGCCGGAGATATACGTACAGAAGAAGAAAAAGTGTTGCAGACCATTATAAATTTTATGACACAGATGTCATCTCCGGGCTTTGCTCCTGTGGAGCGATCCTACGAAACAAGAAAATCTGCACATAAGGCTATGCGCAGATTGGTAGACGGAGATGGGGCAATACGTATTGCCCAGGCTCTTATGAAATTGTGATAATTTTTAATTTTTATACAAAGTGCTGGACACTTCTCCAAAAATATGTTATGCTAATCAACATCTATAAGGACTATTTCTTTTTGCTTAATCTGACATTTCTTTTTTCGACTTTCAACAGTAACCCCATACTTGTTTTCATCATAACAAAGGAGAATTTCAAATGGCAACACAAAGTATTATGCAAAATATTATCATTAATGACCCCAAAGACGCTGAAATTTTTATTAATGCTTTAGAGGCAGCAATGCAAAACTCTGAGTCCTCCGCTGCTGATACCTTGGAATCTGAGGATTTAACCGGTGAAAAATTAAAAAAGTATTTAGGAGGACTATTAACCAATGCAAATAAAACAAATTAATATCCTCGATTTATTAACTGCTTATAACATAGAAATCTGTAAGGCTATTCTCTCAACCTTCCTTTGTCCTCTTAACAAAGACGTAGAGGATTTTATACATACTAAGGCAATCAATTTTGCCATCCAACGTATAGCAATAACTTTTCTTGTATTTGTTGAAACAGATACAGGGCCAATTTTGGCAGGTTACTACGCCTTATCCAATAAGTCTGTCACTCTCTCAGGCTGCATGCTCAGCAAAACTCTACGGAAAAAAATCTCAAAATTTTCTCAATACGATTCCCAATCAGAATACTTTCACATATCTATGCCACTAATTGCTCAACTGGGAAAAAATTTTTCCGCCCCCTCAACTCAACATTCACTCACTGGCAATCATCTGTTAACACTTGCCTGTAACCGAGTGAGCCAGGCTCAAAAATTAATCGGGGGAAAACCAACTTATATTGAATGTAATTTCAATACCAAGCTATATAATTTTTATTCTCGAAATAATTTTTATCAATTTGGCCAACGTAAAGGCAATAAAGCAAATTTGAGCGATAATCAGGTTTTTATACAAATTGTAAAGTATCTAAAAGATTAATTTTTTCTCACTTCGTAAACAATTTTTTAACTCTTTCGGCCTGCTCCCTTAAGAATCCCTGGCCGTCACCTTCCAGCACGAAATATCCCCGCCCCATAACGGAATGCCCATCTGACACAGGTGTCAGTTCTTCATTTTCTTTTAAATTGCACTCCCATGCAATCACCTTTGCTCCGCATTCCCTGCGCACCTCTTCCGCATCGGGTATATGATTTACTTTTCCCTGCATATCAAAGTAATGGATCAGCATGGATTTTGTCTCTGAAGGTACAAAACTGCAGGGCAGTCCCATCCGGTACTTTATATATTCCTCTGCCATGTCCACACCGGTGCATAGGGGGGTAAAAAGATTATGAAGATTATGGCCGGAGGGCCTTGCAGAAAGTTCAATCACGAAAGGCCCTCTGGCGCTTCTGATAATATCTGCATGAAGCAGACATTCATTAAGCCCCAGACACCCAGTCACCTTTTCCATATAATCGTATACCTGCTGCCAGAATCCATCTGTGGGCAATACCGAAAAATATCCTACCGCCTGTCTTGCCGGAGGCGGCGTGTTTTCCTTCCTGCGAAGCAGGATCATTTGAAATTTCCCCTGAATCACTGCCCCGTCAACACCATATTCTTCCCCGGCAATACACTCCTCCAGCACATACGGTTCTTCGGAAATAACATCTAATGCCTCTTTAAGCTGCTGCCTGCAAGTCAGCATGTGAATGCCTCTGCTCCCTGAACCATATCTGGGTTTTAAAATTGCCGGAAATGCTATGGACAGCTTATCTGTTTCCAAAGCTTCCTTTTGAAATTCTGTTCCATTTACATCTGTGGGCCGCCCCAAATCAACTGCATAACAGTGACATTCCCTGAGCCTTTTCTCATTTAAGGCTTTATGGAATTTAAATTTGTCCGTACAAAGCACTGCCATATTTCTGCTGATTCCCGGAAGCTTCAATGCGTCATTGACTGCTCCTATGGTGGTTAAATACCTTCCTATAGGCACTGTTAACACAAAGTCAGGACTTTCCTTCCTTACTGCCTCTATGGCAGCTTTTTCGTCAGAAATATCTGCCACTATGGCCTTATCCGCAGCCTCTAATCCTGCTGCCTCAGGATTACCGTCCAGCGCTGTCACAGTAAGCCCATACTCATGCGCTATTTTAATTGTATGAAGTGCTTCCCTGCTGGCACCTATAATTACTGCTTTCACCTACAGACTCCTGTTCTTATTCCAATTTATTTCTTCTGGGCACCAGCTATGCTTCCTCCCGCAGCCAGGCAAAACAATGCAAATGCTACTGTAGAAAAGGGTGCACATACTAACGAAACCGCACTTCTTAATATCTGATAGCTGGCAATTTCAGTCGTGCTCATGCTCATAAACAAAAAACTGTCAAGAAATGTGATCGCCCCTAAAACCACCTTGATCAAACAACCGATTCCAAAGAAAACAGCCGCCATTATCTTACTGCCGCTAACCAGCTCACCCACTGATGAGATATAAATAAAAAAGAGTAAATAAAGAATCAGCGGACACAAACATATAATAATTTCCGTAACCGGAATTGAACGGATTTCCAAAAGCTCATCCATCGTAGAATAAAGTGTCTTTACCGAATTCTGATTCATTACTATAAAAAATATAAGCAGCATAGCCACAGCCTGAATCCCTGTACTTAAGCCTGCCAGAACCTTAATTGTCTTTACTTTCATCCCTTCTTACCCCTTGATTTCTTTCTGAAATTCCTATACCCCCAAAGCAGTTTATAATAGATCATAAAACATAAGGTTGATTTCATGTGCATCCCGATCAGCCTTCGCTCTTCTTCATGAACCCGTTCCTGATAATAAGGATTTTCCATAAAACCGGGAAAGGTTTCTCTCATTTCTCTGCCAAGGGCTTTCACGAATCTATATTCCTTTTGGGGAACGCCTGCCATATAAGAAAACAGGGTATTTACATAAAACAAAGTTGTAAAGCTGCTTTCAATTTCAGGATAATATTCTTCCAGATAATCAAATTCCCTTGCTTCCCTTACCATGACCCTTGCCGCTTCCATCCGGTCTTCACAGCGTTTTTTTGTGATCGTATGAACTGTTGAGGTATCATGCTGATAATAGTAATATAAAGGCTCCTGCAGATATTCAAAATGCTTTGCCCTTAACATCCAGGAATTACTGATTGCATTATCTTCATAAAAAATATTTTCCGGAAAACGATTAGGGAAATCCAAAATGATGTGACGTTTGTAAATTTTAACCACAAGACTTCCACTGTCCAGAATCAGTGACCTGTATTTTTCTTTTGTCAGTACCCCCGTCTGTGACATCTGATTGTTGTGTACGATCTGTCCGATTTTCATGCTGTGTTCATGAGTCAGATGATAATCACAGCCCACCATATCTGCGCCGGACTCCTGTGCCCGTAAAAGCAGTTTTTCATAAAAATCCGGTGTAACCCAGTCATCACTGTCAATAAAACCGATCCACTCTCCCCTGGCAGCTTCAAGTCCAAGGTTCTTTGCCCCTCCCTGCTTCTTATTAACCGGTGAGGCGATCACTTTAAATTTACCTGGATACCTTTGCTCATATTCCCGCAATATCTCAAGGGAGTTATCTGTAGAACAGTCATCCACCGCAATAATTTCATAATCCGATATGGTCTGGTTTACAAGGGAATCAAGACACCAGGTAAGCTTGTCCCCGGCCGCCATATTATAAACAGGTACAATTACACTCAGTTTCATCCGATTTCCTCACGCCTTGTAGTATTCTGCAATCTTTGTAACGGCTCCGATCACATCCTGGACATCCTGGTCCGTCATTGCATAATAAAGAGGCAGGCTGATGATCTCCTCATACAGCTTTTCGGCCTTAGGGCAAAGCCCTTTCTTATATCCCAGCTTCTCATAATAAGGGAAATAATAAACAGGAATATAATGCACATTACAGCAGATATTTTCTGCTGCCAATGCTTCAAAAAACTGTTTTCTGTCAATTGTAAGCCCAGGCAGGTTAAGCCGCAGGATATATAAGTGTCTTGTAGTATCCGATTCCGGGATTTCCTTCTGCACAATAACCTGGGGCAGGTTCTTAAAGGCTTCATCATAAGCCTTTACAATTTCTTTTCTTCTTTCGGAAAACACAGACAGCTTATTAAGCTGGCTGATCAGAAGTGCTGCCTGCATATCGGTCATGCGATAATTCATGCCGAGAGCTACCTGTTCGTAATACCATGGCCCCTCCGGCTCATGCTCCATTTGGGAGCGGTCTCTGGTAATCCCATGGGTGCGGTACAAAAGCAGCTTTTTATAATACTCCTCATTATTGGTAAGGACCGCGCCGCCTTCACCACTGGTCACCGTTTTCACAGGATGAAAGCTCAAAGTGGTCATATCCGCAATGGAACCATTATATTTTCCTTTGTATCTGGTTCCGATCACATGGGCCCCGTCTTCAATCAGTACCAGATTATGTTTGCGGCAATGCCCTAGCAGTCTGTCAAGCTCCACAGACTGGCCGGTAAAGTCTACCGCCACTACAGCCTTTGTTTTTTCATTGGTAAGAGCCTCTACCCTGGCCGGATCAATATTGTAGGTTTCCTCATTAATATCTGCAAACACCGGTCTTGCGCCGCAGTAAAGAGCGCAGTTTGCTGATGCCGCAAAGGTAATGGGCGTAGTGATCACCTCATCTGTCTCCGATACTCCTGCTGCCATACATGCAAGATGAAGGGCCGCAGTACCGTTGCTGCAAACCACCGCGTATTTTGCTCCGGTGATCTGACAGAGCTTTGCTTCCAGCTCATCAATTTTCGGCCCACAAGTAAGGTAATCGCTCTTAAGCACCTCCACTACCGCCTGTATATCCTCCTCATCAATATATTGATGCCCGTAATATATTTTTGTATCACGAATGGGGCTTCCTCCACAAATCGCCGGCTTATCCATAATTTTCCTCCATTTTTTTGCCTTTTCTCTTACAGGATTTCTGAATTCAACTGTATTCTGATGGTATCGGCAACTGTTGCTATGTACTCGCTGTTTGTGGGTCTCCCCTGACCGCTTTTGACACAATAACCGAACAATCGCTCAAAGGTTTCCTTATTTCCTCTTTCCCATGAGATCTCTATGGCGTTGCGTATTGCTCTCTCCACCTTACAGTCAGTAGTATTATACTGCTTTGCTATCTCGGGGTAAAGTAATTTTGTAACGCTGCCTACAACTTTCATATCTTCTTCCGCAATCAGAACAGCCTTACGCACATACCGGTATCCTTTTAAATGAGCAGGAACTCCCATATCCAACATCATATTTGATACCAGCTGTTCAATCTTTTTGCCATCTTCGCCCTGCATCTTAAAACACTCCATTTCGCCAAATTTTTTTATTCAGTATAAAATAAAGAAATTTGTATGAAAAGTTGTAATTTATCGCATTATTTCAAATTTTTCTATTTTAAATTCCATTTTTCCAGAAAATTACAAAAAAAGTGTCTGAAACTGCCATCTGACACCAATTTATCCTGAAAATTTTCTTCTATATCATAAAAATATTTTTTGGTCTTTAAGTCCAGCGCGATACTGTCCAGGGGGAATCCCTCCACCCGTTTCCTATGTGGAATATCTGTAAAAAGAAATGGTTCTCCCCACACCATGCTTTCCTCTCTGATATTTTCATTCCAGATCAGGGAGACTGCATTTTTGTACCTGCCGCGAAGCTGCCCATACTTTTTTACCAATCCCTGGTAATGCTTCAAAAGTTCATCATCACTAAGTCTTCGCTGCCCTCTGCCACGGACACAAATCCCCGGCTGCTGCTCCTCTGGGAGCAATTCACCTGTCAAATCATTCCACAAATATAATCCACTGTCACAGGAAAACACAGGACTTTTAAAAAGGCGAAAATAAGTTTCCGCCTTCAACCTGGCGTTTTCAAGGGGTGTATTTCCGGTTTCCTCTATCTCCGGTAAAAGAATCCCCTTTGCCTTAGCCGCTGCCTTAAGTCCGATCATCCGGAGCGGCAATCTCTCAAGCGCCCTTTCCATATATGCGATTTTAGCCGCATTTCCCGTTCCGTAAATAATTTCCCTCATCTTATGCAGTGTTCCTTAAATTTCTCTATCTGGCAGGCTTATAGTTTCCGTCGTCAACAATAAAACGCCATAAAATATCCCTGTATTCTTCTGTTGCATAGTCAATTCCCACTCTTTTATCTGCTCTGTAAACGGGCCTTAACCCATCATCCTCAATCCATAGTCTTTTTGATAAGACCATATCCTCTCCGTTTAGCTCCCTGTCTATCTCCATGGCACGGGTAAGCTTGCCCGGTCCATTATATCCGGTAACACCCCGAATCAACACCGCCTCCGGGTGCCCCTCCTTACCGCTTACCACATTAAACAGAGAATGCATCCCATAGCAGAGATAAACATAGGCGGTGCCTCCCTTTTCATAAAGAACCTTTGTCCGCTCAGTTTTTCCTTTGCTGGCATGGCATGCTGTATCCTCCTGGCCATAATAGCATTCTGTTTCCATGATCCTGTATTTCAAAACGCCCTGATCCGTTTTTCTGCACAAAAGCTTTCCCAAAAGCTCCGGTGCAAGTATGGTAGCCGGCTGGCAAAGCAGCCTTCTCCCCAGTCTTTTCGCCATCTGCAAACCTCCGCTGTATTAAAACCACAGTAATTATTCCAAGCTATAGTATACACCAGATATTCCTAATTTTCCAGATATTCCCGGTAATCCTCCTCGCTTGCAAATAACATATAAACTCCCTCTACCAGACCCATATAACCATTATTTACAACATATCCTTTCATAATGCTGCCTCCTGTTATTCCGACATCTTTCTTCTATGATCAGAATAACATTCCGGCAGTCCCATAAAACGGACTTTAATTTCAGTTTATTTAAACTGCGCTCCTCGCACTGCCGGGAAGGTAACGGTGATCTCCGTTCCTTTTCCCTCCTGGCTTTCCAGCTTAAGGGTAGCTCCAAGCTTTATGAGGATATGCTTTACGATTGCAAGTCCTAACCCTGTTCCTCCTGTAGATTTACTTCTGCTCTTATCCACTCTGTAAAAACGCTCAAAAATTCTCTCATGGTGCTCTTTAGGGATTCCGATACCTGTATCCCTGACTGTCAATACCGCTTCATCCAGCCTGTCCTTTACCAAAACACAGACGCTGCCACCTTCTTTGTTGTATCGGATTGCATTATCACAAAGATTATAAAGCACCTCTTCCATCATCTGCCTGGTAGCCATGATAATTACTCTTTCTCCTTCAAATGTGAGATTTACATGATGCTTCTCCGCATTGATCTGCAGCATGCTCACACAGGTTTCCGCAACATCCTTTAAATTAACAGGTTCAAGCGGCTCCTCCGTGCCCTCTGCATCCAGCTGCGAAAGGCGGATCACGTCATTGATCAGCGTAAGAAGACGATTAGCATTGCTGTGGATTTCCCCTGCAAAACGACGGGTTTCTGCTTCTGAGGAAGCCATATTATTTTCAATTAATTCAGAATAGCCTGAAATTGCCGTAAGAGGCGTTTTAAGCTCATGAGATACATTGGCCGTAAATTCCTGACGCATCAGGGCATTTTGCACCACATCCTCATGTTGGTTCTTAATGGCTTCAATATAAGGCTTTAACTCCTCATAGACTTCCGTTTTCCCTATATTATCCACATCCTGGGCAATCAGTCTGACCGGGCGGATAAGCCCCTCGGCCAGAAAATAAGAAAAAATACAGCAGATAACAAACAGGATCACCACCATGACCAGCAAATAGGGAACCGCATACTCTATAATCCTGTAAATGCTGTCCGCGTCTCTTGCAACCCGGAGCACCTGGCCGGTCTTAAGCTTTACTGCATAATAGTAAGTGTTTTGTCCCAGCGTATCTGACTGTCTGATAACACTTCCCTCTCCCGCCTCAAAGGCGCTTCTTACTTCCGGTCGATCGCCGTGGTTTTCCATTGCTTTTGCATCTGCCCGGGTATCATACAAAACTGTCCCATCCTTTTCAATGAAAGTGATACGAATATCTTCCTCATCAAAGTCCCCTTTTGCTTCCAGTATAAATTCCTTCTGCCCATCGGCAATAAAATGACTTATAATGCCTGCGTCCACCTTCAGATCTTCCATCACCTGATTTTTAAAAATCTGATAGCAAACAGCTACCGTCAGCAATAAAGTCGCCAATATTGCCAGGGTAGCTGTTCCAATTAATCTGTTATTGATTTTCCTTCTCATTATGAATAGTTCCTTTTATGCCTCGAAAATATATCCCACATTCCTGACAGTCTTTATCATGCCTCCCGATTCCTGAAGCTTCTGCCTTAAAGTCTTTATATGCATATCCAGCGTTCTGGATTCTCCTTCAAAATTCGTCCCCCATACCTTTTCAAGAATCTCTTCTCTGGAGGTTACGATGCCTGCATTCGTCATAAGCAGCTTAAGCAATTCATATTCTTTGTAGGTTAACTCGCATTTTTCACTGCCTACGATCACCTTATGCTTTTCTTCATCTAAGCAGACATTTCCAATAACAATTACTTTATCTGCCTGTTCCTTACTGGTTCTTCGAAGCAGGGCCTTCACTCTGGAAATAAGCTCCATAATGCCGAAAGGCTTGGTCAGATAATCATCCGCCCCCATGTCCAGCCCCTTTACCTTGTCAATTTCCGCAGTTTTTGCCGTCACCATAATAATGGGCAGATCTTTTGTAGCTGTTTTCTTCCGCAATTCCTCCACGATCTGAAGTCCGTCCGCATCCGGCAGCATAATATCAAGCAAAAGCAGATCCGGCGTCTGCTCTTTGAGAGCCTCCATAAAATTTTGCGCCCGCTCAAAAACCTCTACCTGATATCCGGAATTTTTAAGGGCAATATGCTCTATCTCTCTTATATTTTCATCGTCCTCCACTATATAAATCAGTGCCATTTTTCAATTTTCCTTCCTGTCAAAACCGCTTTGTTTCCACAGACTGCCAGCAAAACCATGGCCGCACCCTTATGGAAGCGCATAATGCTCACGCAGACGTTTTACCTCTGCCATAAATTCCAGATTGTCCTTATTGGTCAGATTATTCTGATATTCATGTGTTTCAAAATTTTCTTCATTCAACTGCAAAAGACAAAGCGCCACATTGGAGCAATGATCAGACACTCTCTCATAATTCGTCGTAATATCCGAAAGAACAAATCCCATTTCAATGGTACATTTTCCTTTGCGCAGTCTCTTAATATGACGCTTCTTAACCTCTGAATTCAGATAATCAATAACCTCCTCCATGGGCTCCACCATGCCGGCCAATTTCAGATCCTCCTCCTGGAATACCAGTATGGAAGTATTGACAATATCCTTGATTGCTCCCGTAAAGATCACCAGCTCCTCCTGGGCCTTCTTTGAAAAAGCCAGTTCTTTTTCATACATTTCCCTGGCGGATTCCATAATATTGATCGCGTGGTCAGAAATCCTTTCAAAGTCTCCAATACAGTGAAGCAGCACAGAAAGCTCCTGACTGTCCTTCTCTGTAAGATGCTTGCTGCTGAGCTTCACTAAATATGAGCCAAGTTCATCTTCATAATAATCCACAAG
>USJG01000008.1 GCA_900554925.1 uncultured Lachnospiraceae bacterium | reverse complement strand
CGTATGCATAACTACCTCTCCGCGAGAAGCGCATCCCGCCCGGAGGGCTTTTTATATAACAGGAGGTTCCGAAGGAATTTCCTGTTATATAAAATAGATTGAAAGCTTCAATCTATGTATGCCCCTGCGAACAGAATAATGCTAAGTAAGCCAAAAGCCAGTACATTCACAGTAATTCCCAGTACTGTAAACAGTTTAAACTTTTCTCTTTCTGTAACCGACCACAGGCCCAGTATGATTCCTGTGATCATAAAAATCACCGCCAGCAGCGCCGCCGCTCCATACCGGGCCGAAACTGCCCCTTTGTTTAAATAGGACAGATAAACGGCTGTTCCCAGGGTAATATTGGCCAGCACCCCCAAAATGGTTGACATAATTCCTCTTTCTGAGTGCTTTTTATTTGTAAAAATATATCCTTTTGATCTTACCACCTGTGGTTTACTTCCTTTCTCTTTTACATTTTCTGCCCGGCTTATTACGTCTGGCAGAAAAAGGCATCCCTGTTTCCAGAAATGCCCTTCCGTTAAAATAAAATTTTCGACTTACCTGCCAGCAGCTTGGCACCGCCAATAATCATCAATATCCCGCAGACAATCCCTGTCACTAAAGTCACAACTCCCACTGCAATATTCATTGCACCTGCCCCGCTCATGGTCTTATAAACTTTTTCCTCCATGTGGATGCTCCTTTCAAAATCACCATTTACTGTGCTCCATACTGTTTATAATATGCATCAATTGCATTTTTAATCGTATCATCAATATAAACCTGTCCCTTGTAAGGTCTGTTATAAAGATATTCCACAACCTCTCGCATATTTACAATTGCGCTGGTCTCAAAGCCATATTCTTCCCTGATTTCCTCAAGAGCTCCCTTATTGCCCTTTAATCCCTTTTCCATACGGTTTAGGGAAACCATAAGTCCCTTGATTTCCACATCTGCCTGTGCCTTGATAATGGGATATGTTTCCTCAATAGATTTGCCGGAGGTAGTTACGTCCTCAATGATCACGACCCTGTCTCCGTCTTTCAGCTTGCTGCCAAGCAAAATTCCGGTATCTCCGTGATCCTTAACTTCTTTACGGTTGGAGCAGTAACGCACCTCTTTTCCATACAGGCTGCTGATCGCTATTGTGGTTGCTACAGAAAGGGGGATTCCCTTATAAGCAGGCCCAAAAAGCACATCAAAATCAAGCCCATAATTATCATGGATCGCCTTTGCATAGTATTCGCCCAGCTTTAAAAGCTGGGTACCGGTCACATATCCGCCTGCATTCATGAAAAACGGAGATTTTCTTCCGCTTTTTAATGTAAATTCGCCAAATTTAAGCACCTGGCTGTCCACCATAAACTCAATAAATTCCTGCTTGTAACTTTCCATCTTATCTAAGACCTCCTGATTTACCGTGCTGCAAGCGCATCTGCAATGTCTTTTCTCATATCCTCCACTGCTGCCCTTGCCGCTTCACCAAAATGCTCTGCTCCAAAGGAAGCGTATTTTTCCTGCTGATATGCTGCAATAATACCTCTTGAAGAGTTAACGATAGCACCTAATCCATCCTCATTAAAGAAGTGTACAAGGTCGGCGCCCTTACCGCCCTGGGCGCCATAGCCAGGCACCAGAATGTAGTTCTTAGGCATGATCTTACGGAGAATCTTCCCCATTTCAGGGTAGGTAGCGCCTACTACTGCACCAATATAGCTGTAGGAATCTCCCATATGCTCTTCTCCCCACCTGGCAACCTGCTCGCCAACTATCTCATAAAGCGGCCTGTTATCCGCATCTGAGATCAGGCGGTCCTGAAACTCGCCGCTGCTGGGATTGGAGGTCTTAACCAGAATGAACAGGCCCTTGTTTTCCTCCTTACAAACCTTGATAAAGGGCTTTACTCCATCGGAGCCAAAATAAGGATTTACCGTGGCGAAATCTTCATCAAAGCCATAATAAGACTTGCTTCCCACCTGCACCTTTCCAAGATGTCCTACCGCGTAAGCTTCTGATGTGGAACCAATATCTCCTCTCTTAATATCGCCCATCACTACTAAATCTTTTTCCTTACAGTAATCTACCGTTTTCTTAAAGGCCATAAGACCGGGAATGCCGAACTGCTCATACATGGCAATCTGGGGCTTTACTGCTGGAATAATATCGTAAATATTATCAACGATTTCTTTATTATACTGCCAGATTGCCTGGGCAGCCCCCTCCAAAGTCTCGCCGAACTCAGAAAATGCCTTTTTCTGAATATGCTCCGGAACGAACTTCATCATAGGGTCTAAGCCAACTACAACGGGAGCACCGGTTGCCTTAATTTTATTTATCAGTTTGTTGATCATAGCAAACCTCCTGTATTTTTATTCCTTGATTCTAACTGTCGCCATTTTCAGACAAGTACTTCTTTCAGACTTTCCGCAAATTGCCTGATCCTGGATGCATTTACATATTTCTTAAAGGAGTCTCCATTTACAACCACTAACGTGGGTGCCTGCATAATTCCATATTTCTGTGCCAGTTCCATGTTTTCTTCCGCATCGATCAGCACATATTTATAATTCTTTAAATATTCTTTTGCCAGCTTACAGTTAGGACAGGTCCTGGTGGTAAACAGATAAGCAATATCCTGCGGCGCTTTAACTGAGACAGATGCCTTAGGTTCCTCATAGTCTGACAAAGTAACCATACTCACAACTGGCCTTTTTAAAACAGACTTTGAAATGTTATAAGTCTTTCGGTTTGCGTATTCCTGGAGCTTACCGTCATTCCAGTTCTGTACCGGTCTGTAATAACCGGTAATGCGGCTGTAAACCTCCGTCATCTTACCGCAGTGGGGGCAGGTCTTCTGCTCTCCTGCCAGATAGCCGTGCTCCTTACAAATAGAGTAGGTAGGCGACAAGGTATAATAAGGCAGCTTATAATTTTCCGCAATAGTTCTTATGAGGTCTGCTGCCGCTTTCCAGTCAGGAAGTTTTTCCCCTAAAAACGCGTGGAACACAGTTCCGGAAGTGTACAGGGTCTGCAGTTCATCCTGAATATCCAGCGCATCAAAAATATCCTCTGAAAAGTCCACCGGCAGATGAGAAGAATTGGTGTAATAAGGCGTATCGCCAAATTTGCCTGCGGTTTTGATCGCGGGCCATTTCTTCTTGTCATGCTTTGCCAGCCGGTAGGTAGTGCTTTCCGCAGGTGTCGCCTCCAGATTATAAAGATCGCCATACTGCTGCTGATAATCGGAAAGGCGGGCGCGCATGTGGTTTAACACTTCTTTGGTAAATTCCTGGGTACGCTTATCCGTCATATCTGCACGAAGCCAGTTGGCATTTAAACCAACCTCATTCATACCAATCAATCCAATGGTAGAAAAATGATTGTCAAAGGTTCCCAGATAGCGTTTGGTATAAGGATAAAGCCCCTCATTTAAAAGACGGGTGATTACATCCCGCTTCATTTTCAGCGATCTTGCGGCAATATCCATCATCTTATTAAGGCGTCTGAAAAAGTCGTCCTTATCCTGTGAAAGATAAGCAATCCTGGGCATATTGATGGTAACTACGCCCACGCTTCCGGTACTTTCTCCTGAGCCAAAATATCCGCCGGTCTTTTTGCGAAGCTCCCGCAGATCCAGCCTTAAGCGGCAGCACATGCTGCGCACGTCACTGGGCTCCATATCGGAATTTATATAGTTAGAAAAATAAGGTGTTCCATATTTCGCGGTCATTTCAAATAATAACCGATTATTTTCCGTGTCTGACCAGTCAAAGTCTCTGGTAATGGAATAAGTAGGAATCGGGTACTGGAAGCCTCTGCCATTGGCATCCCCCTCGATCATGGTCTCAATAAAGGCCTTATTGATCATATCCATTTCCTTCTTGCAGTCCTTATACTTAAAGTCCATTTCCTTACCGCCCACAATGGCAGGAAGCTCCGCCAGATCCCCGGGAACTGTCCAGTCAAGGGTAATATTGGAAAAAGGCGCCTGTGTTCCCCAGCGGCTGGGGGTATTTACTCCATAAATAAACGCCTCTATACATTTCTTCACTTCCTTATAGGAAAGATCATCCGCCTTGACAAAGGGCGCCAAATAGGTATCAAAGGAAGAAAATGCCTGTGCGCCTGCCCACTCGTTCTGCATGATTCCCAGGAAGTTTACCATCTGATTACACAGCACTGATAAATGTGCTGCCGGTGCGGAGGTAATCTTCCCTGTAATGCCCCCAAGGCCCTCCGTGATCAGCTGCTTTAATGACCAGCCTGCGCAGTATCCGGTAAGCATAGACAGATCATGAATGTGAATATCTGCATTTCTATGGGCCTGGGCAATTTCCTGATCATAAATTTCAGAGAGCCAGTAGTTAGCCGTCACTGCGCCTGAATTGCTGAGGATCAGACCGCCTACTGAATAGGTAACAGTGGAATTTTCTTTTACTCTCCAGTCTTCTACCTTTACATAGCTGTTGACCACGTCCTTATAATCCAGAATCGTTGATTTCATGGTACGCAGCTTTTCACGCTGCTTACGGTATAAAATGTAGGCTTTGGCAGCTTCCGCATATCCGGTCTGTTCCAAAACCTTCTCCACACTGTCCTGTATCTCTTCCACGTGGATGCAGTCGTCCTTTACTTTTGACTGAAAATCTGCCGTCACACGAAGCGCCAGCAGGTCCACCACATCATTGTTATACTGTACGTCTGTGGCATTGAACGCTTTCATGATTGCATCGCTGATCTTCGTCAATGTAAAATCTGCCACGTCCCCTTCTCTTTTGATTACCTGAAACATTCGTAAACCCCCTTCAATTCAAAACACTGCATATTCAAAGTGTAACATTGCCTAAAATAAAAGTCAATAAAAAACACAATATATTGTGTTAACATAATATCATTAACATAATATATTGTGTGTTTTTTATCTGGTCTCCAGGAAAATATATTCTCTTTGTGCTTCCTCATCATCGGGATAGGTCTTTAGATAGCTTTCCATAAGCACCGCCGCCTTCTTGTAATCTCCAAGTTTCTCATAAGCAATAATTTCATTCATCTTAAGCGCCTGCATCATTCCGTTATCTTCTATACTCATGGCACTCTGAAAAGCAGTCAGGGCGCCTTCATAATCACCGGTCTGCATTCTGCACAGTCCCAGCTGGTTCAACACCTGGGGATTAGGTTCTGTGCTTTCTAAATAGGTATTATATACACTGATCGCATAGTTATTATCCCCAAGGGCCTCATAGGTCTTCCCTAAGAAAAGCACTGCTTCATATCCGCCCTCATCCCGCGCCTTTTCCAAATAGGTTCTGGCATTTTCATAATCCTCCAGATAATAACAGATGCGGCCCTTTTCGTAATTGGTCATGTTTTTGGTTCCCGCATCCATAGCTGCCTTCAGATACTCCTGTCCGGTTTCCTTGTAACCTTCGGCTGCCAGAACTCCATAAATATCGATCAGCCTGTCATAATCCGTGCTATCCAGGGCAACTGCCCTGTCAAAGTCTTCTTTGGCACTGTCCAGCCTGCCCTGCTGCGCATAAATTACACCCCGCAGATAATAAGCGTCCCTTTCTCCGGGCTTTAATGCCACAATGGCATTATACACATCAATCGCCTTGCCAGACTCCCCCTGCTTGTAATAGGCAGCCGCAAGATAATAATTCACATCATAATCCACATTTTTTATTCTTCCATCACTGCAGGCAAGGGCTGCCTCAAAGGCTGCCGCCGCCTCGGCATACATAGTCTTTCCCATGTAGGCAAGACCTTCTCCCCGGCAGATCAGCCTTTCATCCTCACCGGCAGCTCTGGCCGCCTCGAAGCTTACAAGGGCGTTGTCATATTCCAGCGCCGCTACAGCCTCCATCCCCGCGCTTATGTTTTCATTTTTATTCTGCATCCCACAGCCAGTAGTCAGCATTATAAATATTATGGCAAGTACTGCCCCATAAAATCTTTTTTTCATTCCGTTATGCCTCTTTGCATTTTTCTATGTAGCTTATTTTCTAAGTCCCCTGGGATAATGATTTTTCATCAGATTGCCCGCCAGCTTTCCCCAGCCTAAGCTGTATCCCCCGGTGGTAATCAGGTACCAGCCCTTTTCCCCTTCTGCCCCAAAGGTCTGTCCGGTAAGATACCTGGCTGCATTTTCTATGGAAAGATCCATGCTGTATGTCACTTCCCGGGGGCTTAAGGCAAGGGCCAGTCCATGGGCGGGCTCAAATCTGTTTTTCTTAAGGGTTCCTAAATGAAGTCCGGGACGCAGTACCTTAAGTCCTTTTAAAGAAGGGGTTTTCTCCGGTACCAGATACAACTGATCCCCAAACTTAAGATACACGCCGGATAATTCTACTTTCAAATACTGATTTTTAAATTCCTGCCATTCCTTACAATCTTTAAGGGAAATCCCCTGTTCCTCTCCATAAAGGCTATCTGCCTTTTCCGGTAACTGTCCTTCCTTTCTAAGGCTTGCAAGAAAATGGCCTTCCCCTTTCAGCTTATGCGGCCAGAGCCTTAAGGTATTTTCAAGGGGCAGGTTCTCCCGCCCATCCTCCTTTTGCAGGTAGGCGCTGCTTCCCGATGACATTCCCGGATATTTTGATACTTCTTCTATTTGAAACTCCGGATGCTTTTTCAGAAAGCGGCTGACAGTTCCCTCATCTTCCTCCGGCGCAAAGGTGCAGGTAGAATAAACCAATCTTCCGCCGGGACGCAGCATAATTGCCGCACTTTCCAGAATATCGTCCTGTCTTTGAGCACACATTTCCACATTTTCAGGACTCCATTCCTCCATAGCCTCCTCATTTTTGCGGAACATCCCTTCCCCTGAACAGGGTGCATCCACCATGATCTTATCAAAATAACAGGGAAAGCGCTCCGCCAAATATGCCGGTTCATGACTTATGACCAGCGCATTACGTATCCCCATCCTCTCTATATTTTCTGATAAGATTTTTGCCCTCTGAGGATGGATTTCATTGCTGATGAGAAGCCCCTGGCCCTTTAAAGCTGCCCCTATCTGCGTACTTTTCCCGCCGGGGGCGGCACACAAATCCAAAATCCTCTCTCCCGGCCTGGGCTTAAGATAGACTGCCGGTGCCATGGCGCTTGCTTCCTGAATATAATAAACCCCCGCCTCATGAAAAGGATGTTTGCCAGGACGCGCATCTTCCTTATAGTAATATCCGCCCTCTGCCCAGCTCACGGGGCCTTGCAGAAAAGAAACCTTTTCTTCCAGCTCCCTGCTGCTTCCCTTAAGGAAATTAACACGCAGCGACTGGTATCTGGGATGGTCATAGCTGGCAAGGAAATCCGGATACTCTTCCCCCAGCATCTTTTCCATTCTGTTCAAAAACTGTTGTGGCAGCATTGATACTCTCCGCTCTGAATTCGTAATTTACCGTTATTATACCTCTTTCTTCTTTTATTGACAACAAAACTATAGGGCATCCGTTCAGCCAATCAATTGACAGAGTGATAAATTTATGCTATGCTCGCCTCTATAATAAAAGGAGCGTACAATATGAATATCAGAATTATTACTGACTCAGCATCAGACATTACAGCTTCCGGCCGCAGGGATCTGATCGTCCTTCCCATCACCATAACCTTTCATGGTACGGAATATCAGGATGGGGTCAATTTATCCCACAGAGAATTTTATGAAAAGCTGATTGAAAGCGATGACCTTCCCACTACCAGCCAAATTACTCCTTATACCTATGAGGAGACAATACGACAGGTGATTCAGGAGGGAGATATTCCTGTTATTATCACTCTATCAGGCAAATTTTCCGGCACCTACCAAAATGCCTGCGCAGCAGCGTCGGAATTTGAAGAAGAAGTCTATGTTGTTGACAGTGAAAATGTTGCTGTAGGCCAAAGAGCTTTAGTAGAATATGCTCTGCGCCTTAAAGATGAAAACCAGTCAGCAAAGTTTATTGCTGAGGAATTAGAAAGAAACAAAAAGCGGGTACATACAATTGCTCTGCTAGACACCCTGGAATACTTAAAAAAAGGAGGACGCATTTCAAGAACTGTTGCCTTTGCCGGAAATGTCCTGTCCATTAAACCCGTTGTAGGTGTTGTGGACGGTGAAGTAGCTCTCCTTGGAAAAGCCAGAGGCTCCAAACAGGGCAACAATCTTCTGATCGAACAGATTAATAAATTCGGCGGAATCGACTACGATATGCCTTATGCCCTTGGCTACACCGGATTAAGCGATACGCTGATACAAAAATATATCGAGGACAGCAAGCCTCTCTGGCAGCCTCACACCGACAGCCTTCCTGTCTATACGGTAGGCGGCACTATTGGAACTCATGTGGGCCCCGGCGCAGTTGCAGTTGCCTTCTTTTCTCAGAACACCATCTGAACAAGCACCATATAAACAACTGTGCCTGCGGCAATGCTGAGTAATGTATTTTTCTTCCACAGATGCAGACCCACTACGGTTACGCAGGCAATCAGTTCCGGAAGCCCGTGGGGCGCTGTCAGAAGATCGACACCGCGAAGACAATAGACTACCAGCATTCCCATAATTGCATAAGGAAGGACATCGGATAAGTAAGTGATAAATGCCGGTGTCCTTCTTTTTCCGCTAAACACTACAAAGGGCAGCGCTCTTAAAAACAGCGTAACCAGAGCAATCACTGCCACAAGCATTCCTGAATGCAGATCACTCATTTTTGTCACCACCCTTTCCTTCCTTAACTGTCTGATTTTTTCCTGTTTCTGTCTTATCCAGCTTATTTCTGCACAAAATCAGCACTGCCGTTATGGCAATCATGGCCGGTATCAGAAAATTGTCTGCACCAAAAATAAGAATGCAGATAATTGATGTGAACACTCCGATCAAAGCGCTTAAATGGTTGGAGGTACTCTTCCACTGCTCCACAAACACCACCACAAATAATGCTGTCATTGAAAATTCTATTCCTGCGGTATTAAAGGTGATCAGGCTTCCAATCAATGCTCCAACAACGCTTCCAATTACCCAGTAACACTGGTCAAACAAAGATACCCAGAAAAAGTATTTTTTCTGTTCCACTCCCTCCGGCGCCTCCCCGCTGCAGACCAGCGAATAGGTTTCATCTGTCAGGGCAAAAATAAGATAGGGTTTTTCGGCCCCGGTTTCCTTATATCTGTCAAGCATGGAGATTCCATAAAACAAATGTCTTGCGTTGACCATAAGCGTCATAAGGGCCGCTGATAAAAGGGAGGCCCCCCCTGTCAAAAGATCAATTGCAACGTACTGCATGGAGCCGGCATAAATAAATACGCTCATCCCAAGCGCCCACCATATGCCATATCCTTTTGTTTCAAGAAGTATTCCAAATCCCATTCCCAGCACAAGATAACCTGCCATGACCGGCAGGGAACGTTTAAAAGCATATTTTATATTCATACTCTGTCTCTATCTCACCTTATTTTTATTGCCATGGCTAAGTATAACACATAAAAATAAAAACAGACAACATCCAGTTTTTTATCGGTATACCTATGCCCATTTAATTTTTAACGATCCAATACCCTTTTCTATTAGATCCCTCTCTTACAAGCAATCCTTCTTTCTGTAACTCTTTTATAACTTTCTGAACCTGTTTTCTTGTAAGCCCAAGTTCTTCCATAAGCTCCATCTGCGTCATTGTGGGATTTTCCTCTAACTGTTTCAATATATCACGTTTTCTTTCAGCTCCTTTTTTTGGCTCCTTTTCGGCACCTTTTTGGCTCCTTTTCGTTTCTTCTTTCAAAAACGCCTCATGAACAAATAATCTTGATATAAAGTAACTATGATCATCATCCGTCTCAAACTCTGGCTTTGGTGAACCATTTGTCTCAAGTGCATTCAAAATCTTCTTAAATCCAGTGTTTCTCCCCTCTGTCAAATGCAGTTCTTTTAGAAAATCACCGATTCGAGGGTTTCTGTATCTACGATTAGACACACGATAATTTTTCAATCCTTCCTGCGTCACAGATCGGTCTGGTCCCGGAAAACTTACAATCTCTATTCTGTCACATTCAACACGCACCTCAATCGGTTCTCGGACATCATATGCACGATGGTATACCGCATTAGATAAAGCTTCTTCAAGTGCTGCATATGGATAATTGAAGAAACGATCTGCCTCTGCCCTATCCGGATGCTTAACTACCTTTTCTGTTATAATCGTATTTCTAATAAATCTGAGTGCATCCCTAAGTTGCTGATGAAGCGGTCCTTTAAATGTATTTTCGATAATATCATTGCCGCCCAATCCATCTGGGAACTGAACAATATCTATCTGTGTGTATGGAAAGAACTTGTCCGGCTCCATGCCAAAAAACATAAGTCCGACATTCTTAGGTTTCACATATTCCGGAAGATTGCTGATAATATTCATATCATTGCATACTTCTATAAAGTCCCCTGTTTTTGCTTTTTCATACAGAGAGCTATTAACCTCTTTTAGATAATTTTGAATAAGAGTTATGTTTAGATCTGACATTTCTGCCTGATGATTGACTCTGTCGTCAAATGGCACGCGATTTGCAAGATTGAACAGATCCTTTTCTTCATCGTCTGATGGTTCCACTGTATTAGATGCCTTACGAATATAATGTATACGCTCCTTATTATCCCTTGCCATTGTCTTAGGAGAAGAATATGGTCTATTATCACCACCGGGGCACCAGATAACAATAAACTGCCTGTTCTGATATGCCTCAACTCCTATTATTGGTGTATAAGCTGGCCTAATCAACTTACATTTAGCATATATACTCTTCTGATATGCATCTAATTTATCTGTCGTAACACCCTTTAAAGGATAAACCGGTTTTCCATTATCTTCCTCAACACCTATAACAATATATCACCGCCCCAGTTATCAAGATCATTGGCAAACGCACAAATAGTTTTCAAGGAAGCCACTGCATCCCATGTTTCTTTAAATTCAATTCTTGCCCATTCTACCACTTCACCAGATAATAATGTTTTTATGTTTGTCGGTATAGCCATGAAATCACTTCCTTTCTGAATGATTCTAATTAATAGCTTATATTTTTACAAACGCAGACTATATCAATTATTGTTTTCTATCATATAATCAAATATAGTTTCTTTAATAGCAACGATGCAACTATCTAAATCTTTTTTTACTTCTTTAGACCAAAAATGTATCGGTCTCCATCCTAATGCCATCAATTCTTTATCAACACGGTTGTCTCTTTTCATGTTTTCTTCGATTTTTTCTACCCAATATTTACGGTTTCTTTTGAGTTGAGATTTTTTATTATCCCAATCATAACCATGCCAGAATTCACCATCGATAAATATTGCTATCTTGTATTTTGGCAATGCAATATCTGGCGATCCCGGTAACCTCTTATAGTTGAGCCAATACCGATACCCTTCATGCCATAAACGTTTAGCAACTGCCGTTTCTTCATTACCTCGTTTTAATTTCACTTTTGACATACGCTTAGATGTCGCTTTATCTGTGTCGTAATGCTTTGGATGTTTCATAATCACATATTCCCCAAAATAAACTTAAAATAATATAATCCTTAAAACACATCTTTTTTCATAAAATACTTCTCTTATTAGTTTGGGACATACCTCACGTGATATATTTGTGTTTCTACCAACCAATTTTCTGACTTCATAATTGAATTTGCCGGGTCACATATTATCATTGGCTCATAGCTTTCCTTGCTGATTTTTTCTAAATTCACAAGGTACAAATAATAACTGGTTCCTTTTAACTTTGCAACTTCATATTCATTCTCAGACCAAAAAAACCCCATTTTAGAATCAACTGCTTTTACTTCTATAAAACGATCAATCTCCGTAGAAGAACTCGTTTCATATGATACAATATCATAACCCGCCATAACATCTATACTAGATATTATACGAATCTTATTTTTCATATCATCAGGAAGACGTTTGCGTTCAAAATCCAATACAAATTGTTCCGCCAACTCACCAACAGCTGTATTTTTGTCTAATTTCTTTTCAAGTTGTTCTAAAGAAAGCTTTTTCTTTTGTTTTTTAATATGCATAGCAATAATATTTATATATTCTTCTGCCAAATAGAAAAATGTTCTTTGAAGCGTTCTATTCACTTCGAATAGGCCTTGACTTATCAACGTATTGCGGATAGCCGAATATTCCAAGGAAAACACTTCATTTCGAAAACGAATACGATCAGAATCCGCATCATAAACAAACATATCCGAACTAATCAAATCATAGTTAAAAAGCATAACAATAGAATCTTCTATCAATTTGTTATTCAATTTTGTCTTATCACTAACATACCTAGTTATTTCTTTAGAAAGAAAACAATTCCCATCTTCACACATTACCCAACCAAAGGCCAAACAATAACTCAACATATACGATGCAGACAATTGAAATCTGTCAGGTGCATGGGTGCAAAGAACGTTAAGAATACTGATATCATACTTATTTTCGCCTACGATATCAGTTAAAAAATATATAATGCCCTCTTTCGTTGGGGAATATTTAAGATTTCTTAGTTTTTCTAACATAATCTTTTATCAACGCCTTAATATCATCATCACCTAATCCTTCATAAATATCATCAAACAAAGGAATCGGCATACTCTCCATTACCTCTGTCATACGTTGCTCTTTTTCCAATAGCCGAGTATCAATCGTTTCGTCAACAGTACCTTGAGAAAGAATATAGTAATAATTTGTTTCTGTTCCTGGAGCCAATCCGTAACGATGAATCCGATCTTTTGATTGAACAAAGTGTGCGGCATTAAAAGATCGTTCTATGTATATTGCATTATGACATGCCTTGTGTAAAGAAATAGATTCTGCAACTGCAAAAGGATTAGCTATTATCACTTTATATGGACAATCTTTCTTTTGAAATTCTCTTACAATACATTCTCGAGTCAAAACATCATCATCTTGATCTTCAGGTACCCCTTCTTTTTCTACAGGTATTGCACCATATAGCACTTGACACTTAATACCTTTCGATTTTAAATAATCTCTCAACTCATGTATAGTGTATATAAACATCGCCCATATAACTACTTTCTCACCCTTATCAATAATTCTCCTAATAAGGTTTTCTGTAGTTATATACTTTGTAGGAATTTCTGTTTTTTCATACTCTAAAATAGAATTCATTACATCAGAATCATCTATTGCTTGGAAAGCTTCCTGTGGACAATCTTCATCATTAATAAACTCCTGTAATGGAATACGTAACATAGCAGGATTGGATGCCGCCTGAACCAATCGAATCATTCTTGCCTGAGCCAACACTGATTTAAAACGCGTTGATACGTCAACCGGTCCTTCACTCAACATTGCATCGACGTATTTCTTTTCAACAAAATCGTAGATACGTTGTTGAATATTACCCATAGGTACTCGTATAGGAGGGTGTATAGTTGCCGGAGGAATATTTAAATCGCTCTTTTTGATTCGTATAAAATAAGGCAATATATTATCAATTAATCTATCCACACGAGATCGATCTTTGCAAGTAGTGATATCGCGCAACTGATTCACTTCAAATCCAATAACATTCTTTGATGGCCATATAAATTTAAACATATTATATAAGTCCTCGTATCCATTTGGTGCTGGCGTACCAGTTAACACTATTCTTGATTTACCATACTTAGCAAGGTTCATTACTGCCGATGCAGTCATACCACCAGAAACATTTTTTATTTTATGTGCCTCATCCAAAACTATCATTACTCTATTATTTCGTAAAAAATAACCAAGTTCATTTTGTAACGATCTAACAGACTGATATGAAATCAGCGTGAGTTCCTTCGGATAATTCGAATATAAGTATAATTGTTTCTCTTCCTTACTTATTCCGCTAATCAGCCTTTGGGATGAGGGTTTATGCCCAAAACATTCTTCATACTCCATTTCCCATGGTGCGAACGAATTTAAAGGACCTATAATCAATATTCTTTCAATATATTTTACATCATCACATGGAAGATTATGAAGGTATGAATATGCACCATACACTATACTGGTCTTCCCCGCTCCTGGAACCGAAAAGTTACACGCATTCTGTGAAAATGCCATATGGTACGCTGATAAGAGCTGTAACGGATATAATGATCTTGAAGTAAGATTTTTCGCAACTGAATTCGAAAAGTTTCTAAAATCAATTGCATCGCATTCATTGTTCCTTATCTTTAAAGCCTTATCAGAAAATTCTTTAAACTTCTGTTCTTCTTCATAAAAATCCAACAATACTTTTTCAGACGTTTCTGTTCTTTTTTCATTAAATTTATATTTTTCTAACATAGAACGAATTTTAGACATTACCACAACTGGATCTTCATCTTTCGAAGATACTATCAACCTTTCTCCATCTTCTTCCGGATGCAAATAATCACACATATAACGCCAAGCAAATCTATTTGCTTTCAAGGAACTAATATCGCCAAGTAAATATACTTCATTCTTTTTTGCATTAAAATCAATGGAAATTGTTGCCATCACATTTTCTCCAATTGCTTTTTCATTTCCCAAGTAATACGGTTAATTTCTTTAACCATCTCCAGAATATAAGAATCATTTAAAAAAGAGTCCTGAGTTTGATCAACTAACTGTAATGCACTTAATGCTCGTTCAATCAAATCTGCCGGTTTATTTGCCGCCCGTTTATCTTCCAACTTCCTTGAATGTCTATTGAGATTACCTTTCAATAAACCTTTTGCCGATTGAATCCATTCATTATCGCGGCTTTTCAATAACATGCTAAGATCTTCACCAGGATGTTTTTCTCGCATTTCTTGCACAGATTCTTCGTCGCTTGGAATTTTTTCCATATGTGCCTGAAAAAAATCATTCCACAAGTCTTTATAGAAAAAAATACTTCCTTCTTTTCCAGTCTTGGCAATATCTCGAAATTCTTTTCCTTCATATCTTGCTCGTATATAGTCAAAACAAACAAGCTTTAAATCAGAAATATCCGAATCCTGATAATTCCAATCAACGTTTCTAACATTCGCACCTTTTTTTTGATATGAGTCAAGATAACCTTCTAAATCCACAAACGGACCCTCTGTTTTTTCTAATCGTGTATAAATCCCCTCATAACCATAGTTATTCAAATACTCTTCCATTAACGCCAGAATACGTAACCATTGTTTAATCTGAGCAGATTTCTCACTCATAAATTCTGCAATATCTTCTTCTGAAAAACCAAGTCGTTTTAATTCTTTACATTTTAAATACTTTTCAATCGGATTATAATCTAACTTATCATCCTCTCCCATCTGATATATTGTCTCTAATTTTTGAATATCACGTTCTTCAGCATCATCCGGGAGAATTATAGCAAGAAAGTATTTGCACTTCTCGACTTCTGCATAAGAGTATCCTAATTCCTCTCGTTTATGAAATAACTTATTCAAAAGCATTGCTCTGCGGTTTCCATCTACAATCTTTCCATCAGATGTAACAATACCATACCTCTGCTGTCCATTTTTCAACAAACTGCGCATCGTTGCTTTGTTTCTGTCCTCTTTTGATTCATATAGAAATCGTTCTATAATCTCTCTGTCTTGATTAAATTCTGGGTTTAAAGATCCATTTTGCTTTTCATATGAAAGGACATCAGAACCAATTCTTCCATTATATTTGTTGTAAATTAAATAATCCAACGGAATACGATACACCTTTTCAATACGCGTTTCACCTTTATACTGAAGGGGAATTCCAGTCATTGCAATATTATTATCATTTAACATAAGCTCACTAAGCTTTTTCTTCCTTGTTATCGCATCCATTAGCTTTTTCCCCCATTCTTTTTACTAATTGCTGAAGAAGATAATATCCAACTATTATTACATTAGGTAACTCGGTTACTTCATTATCTACTGGCCTCATCGCTTCCCTTTCTGTGGGAATTATTAATTGATCAATAAATCCTCTTACGTCATCTAATAATTCATATGGACCTAATTCGCCGCTTGCTTTTCTCTGCTCTGTAGTTTTACAATATACTTTTTGAAAATCATTAAATGAAAACAGCTGTTTTTCCATATTATTTATATATTCTTCAATTGGTTTTCTAAATTTCTCATCAATCATATCTTTTGTTACATCAAACTTATAAACTGCAGCTTTTTTTTTCCCTTGGCTATAATGTAATTCTACATCCCATTGAAAGTTCTTGTCTTTAAAATTAGAATGATAATTTGTTAATTCCACCCTATAAGCATTTAATATTAAATACGGTATATGATACTTAAATTTAGCTACATCTCTTCTAGGCTTTTCTGTTTTGATAGGTATAATGGTTCCGTTTAAATCAACAAATTCAATCATTGGATCATGCTGTATGGGAATATACATTTTGGGAATCCTCACTTTGGAAGCTTTAGCTATCGCTTTCGCAACAGCGTATGATAGTTTCGGTGGAACAGCATTTCCTACAAGAGTATGTTTTATTCCCTTTGTTGAACCATAAAATCTATAATCAATCGGGAAACTCATCATAGAAGCAGTTTCTCGTACTGTAGGCAATCTATATCTATCTTTCTTATATCTCAAAATCATTGCCTCTCGAGAACTAGCAGACATGGTAGCCATAACTGTCCTAGCAGGGTTATTTTCATTTTCAGGAAACGACATTTTCCCCATATAACCTTTGTCTTGCTTAAGTCTTTTTGCCGTTTTCCATTCAAATGGAGCTAATTCATGTATATAACGTAAATCCGAAACTTGATGATTTGATAGTATAAGATCAGGATAGTTTACATCTGTTATCTCAAACTCACCTTTTGCTAATGGATCACCTAAAGAATTAAGCACCGCTTTAAGTTTTACAGCTTCATCGTCTGTATGGGTCTCTTCTAATGCCGGAAAATCTCCACATAAAAAACGTTTCCTGTTTGTAGGGGCACCAAAATTTTTAGCATTATAAATTCCTGCAGCTCGACAACGAGTACATAAAATAAAATCCCCCTCAAGGCCAAGATCTTGGGCCGTATATTTTTCTTTAATATAATTTTGTGAATTTGGAACGTTTTCCAAAACCCAATATTTTAAAATCGAATTATGTTTAAATTTCTTTCTGGCAACTATACGCAAATACGCTTCAATAAGCTGAATTCCAAGTGTTTTATCTGCATTTCCCGATTTATTTGATTGAGAAAACGCCTGACATGGTGGCGATCCAATTATGACCTCTGAATCAGGTACTAATCTTTCAAACTCCTCATCATCTAAATTAGATATCCGAATAACATCATCTAATAATACATTAACGCCAGGCTTATTAGCTTTATAAGTTGTTACGGCAGGTTTCCATTTATCTACAGCAAAGACTATACGAAATCCTGCCTGTCGAAAACCTTCGGAAAATCCACCACCACCGCAGAAAAAATCTGCTACTCTCATGTGTTATTACCATCCTTTACAAGATCTTTCCTTCGATAACATCCACAATGTTATCAAACTGCTATTTAAAACAATAAGAAGCTTATATATTTTTTATATATAACCGCCATATCTGCACCTCACGTAATTATATAAACATTCCTAAATTTATTTCTATTTTTACTATATCATAATTCTTTTCATAATGTAACATTTCCTTAAACGTTCACATCATTTATTTTTGTTTATTTATGTTATTTTTTATATTCCAAAACCTTAAGTTAACGACATTGCCTACATAACAGATGGTTTATTAAAAGCTCGTTATATAAAAAAGTGCCTTCGGCACTCTCAACTCCCCTGCCCCTCATTCATGAGGGGTTGGGCTTTTTCTTTACCTTACTTTATTGTAAAATATTCTTATGAATATACTGCAATCCATTTTTACTGATTATTACGAACATATCCAATATGAACTTCATCCTCGCCCTGCTGTCCTGGAAAATGTCAGCAAGATGATCCATTGTGGCGGCTCTTCTCATGGCGGTGCCATGTACGGATGCCCTCATTGTGGCAGGTTAAAGTTTGTTCCTTTCCGCTGTCATAGCCGTTTTTGTCCTTCCTGCGGTAACAAATACAACCAGGTTCGCTCTTTTCATATGTCCTGCAGGCTCGTCTCCTGTGTCCGCAGGCACTGCGTCTTTACCATTCCCGAAGAACTCCGCATTTATTTCCTACGTGACCGCAGACTTTTAAATCTTTTGTTTTCTTCTGTCAGGGATGTTGTTCTCCGTATGTTTTCCAAAGCTAACAAAACTGAAAATTTTACTCCCGGCTTTCTCTGCGTTCTACATACTTTTGGCCGTGATTTAAAATGGAATCCCCACATCCACGCCCTCATTTCGGAAGGCGGTGCTGGTAATATCACCCCCTGGCGTCCTTTCAAACATTTTGATTATACCTTCTTACGGAATGCTTTCCGCAAGGTCCTTCTCGAAAAGATGGCCTCAGCTATTGGCCCTTCTTTTCGTAAAGTCAAAAATGACATCTACAAAAATCATGCAGACGGTTTCTATGTCCGGGCTAAGCCTAACCTTTGCACCCCGGATGTTACCATTAAGTACATCAGCAGATACTTAGGGCGCCCTGTTATCGCCACTTCCCGTATTGACAAATATGACGGCGAAATGGTTACCTTTCACTACACCCGCCACGAAGACAACAAAACTATCGAAGAATGTGTTCCTGCCATGGATTTCATCAAACGACTCATCATCCACATACCGGAAAAACACTTTAAAATGCTCCGATACTATGGCATTTATGCCAAACATCATAAACAGGAAAAAAATCTTCAAAGATGCATTTCTTCCGAAAAGAAAAATTTCCTGAAACAGACACTGGATTGGAGGACTTCTATCCTTCTGTCTTTTGGCTATGACCCTCTCCGTTGTGAAACATGCGGCACTTCCCTATTGGTTCTGGAAGTTTACCACAAAAAAACTGCACTATTTGAACGATATCGAAAGGTCATGGGATATGGATAGATCCATAATCTCTGTTTCATTTCTTTAAGGTCAGATAGTGCAGCCCCCACACGAACTGCAAAACTGCATAAACAACGTCTTGTCATGCCATTTTTTAGTTCCTGCTCATTATACACTATTTCTGACGATTTGAGAAATTTCCTATAAAGAAAAAGAGATGGTTTCCCATCTCTTTTTACCTCTGCTTTATTCCTGCTGTTCCAAAATTCCCGCTGCCCACAGGCGCTTTCGGACCTGCTCTCCCACTAAACCTGCAACGATCATTTTTATAATATCGCCTGCAATAAAAGGAAGCACGCCTGCTGCCAGTGCCGCCTGAAAACTCATTTCTGCCTGATACGCAAGCCACAGAGTACCTAACAGATACAAGGCGATAGTGCCAAGCACCATTCCAAGGGCAATGAATCCATAGTTTGTTTTCCACTTATCAATAAAGAAACCAAAAATCAATGCCAAAAGTATATATCCTACAACATACCCACCGGTAGGCCCCATTACCTTTCCTACGCCGCCGCCGAAGGAGGAAAAAACAGGTATTCCTACAAGGCCTAATAAAATGTAAATACAAATACTGATCGTCCCCTTTTTCATTCCCAGAATGTAAACTGTCAGATATACTGCAAAACTTCCAAGGGAAATGGGAACCGGGCCAATGGGCAGTGCCAAAGGACCTAAAATGCATAAAACTGCTGACATTACGCCAATAAGTGCCAAATGCTTTGTGTTCATAATTGTATAACCTCTCTTCTCATGTAATATATTGTAAACTTCAATCCACGAGTCAGTATACAATCAGCGTCACAAATTGTCAACCATTATTCAGCAATTGGTTTACATTTCATCCTGGCAGATCAAGCTTAATATGCACATCACGAAGTTGTTTTTCATCAACTGTTGAAGGTGCGCCCATCATCACGTCCTGGGCCGTCTTATTCATGGGGAATGGAATGATCTCGCGAATGCTCTCTTCTCCCGCAATCAGCATGACCATTCGGTCCACACCCGGCGCAATACCGGCATGGGGAGGTGCTCCGTAACAGAAAGCATTGTACATGGCAGGGAATTTTGCCTTTACGTCCTCCTCGCCAAGTCCCACAAGCTGGAACGCCTTGATCATAATTTCGGGATCATGGTTTCTGACCGCGCCTGAGGAAAGCTCTACGCCATTACATACCAGATCATACTGATAGGCATAAATGTCAAGAGGATCCTTTTTTTCAAGAGCTTCCATACCGCCCTGGGGCATGGAGAAAGGATTATGGCAAAATTCCAGTTCTCCGGACTCCTCTCCTATTTCATACATGGGGAAATCCACGATCCAGCAAAATTCATAGCATTCCTGCTTCATATGTGCCTCACAGTTCATACCAAGGAATTTACGCAGTACGCCGGCGGTCTTTTGCGCATCCGGTTTCTTTCCTGCCGTCAGTCCTACAAAATCGCCCTTCTTTAAGCCCAGCGCGCTGATAACCTTTTCTTTTCTGTCCTGCAAAAATTTGGAAATACCGCCAACCAGCTCTCCATTTTCATCCAGTTTAAACCAGTAAGCCTTCTGGCCGCTCTGTACTTCCACGTCAGCACAGATCTTATCAATCACCTTTCTGGTGGCTGTAAAGTTATCAACTACAATGGCCTTTACCGTCTGTCCTTCAAAAGGCCCAAAGCCGCAGCCGCTCATGCATTCGGTTGCATCCTGCAAAAGCAGGTCAATTCTTAAATCAGGTTTATCTGAACCGTATTTTTCCATGGCGTCATTGTAGGAAATTCTGGCAAAGGGCGCCTTTGATGCCCTCTGGTACTTGCCATATTTTGCAAAGATGGGCGGCAGCACATCTTCAATTACTGCAAATACATCCTCCTGGGTGGCAAAAGCCATTTCCATGTCCAGCTGATAAAACTCTCCGGGAGAACGGTCTGCCCTGGCATCCTCATCTCTGAAGCAGGGTGCAACCTGGAAATATCTGTCAAAGCCCGATGTCATAAGAAGCTGCTTAAACTGCTGCGGTGCCTGGGGAAGGGCATAAAACTTACCCGGATGATTTCTGGAGGGAACAAGATAATCTCTTGCGCCTTCCGGTGAAGAACAGGTTAATATAGGAGTTGTAATCTCCAGAAAATCATGCTCGATCATACTCTTTCTGATCTCTGCCACGATTTTGCTTCTCAGTACAATTTTTTCCTTTACGGCAGGATTTCTAAGGTCAAGGTATCTGTACTTTAACCTGGTGGCTTCGTCTGCTTCCTTGGAACGGTTTATCTCAAAGGGAAGCTCGTTATAAATACATTTACCAAGGACAGTGATCTCCTCCGGTACTACTTCAATCTCACCGGTTGCAAGCTGGGCGTTCTTGCTGGAACGTTCTCTTACCACACCGGTAATGGAAAGTGTGGACTCGTTATTGATTCCTGACAGCTTTGCCATCATTTCTTCTGTTTCAATTACCACCTGAGTCACACCATAAAAATCACGAAGAATTAAAAATCCAAGATTTTTACTGACCTTACGCATGTTGTCATACCAGCCTGTGATAGTTACCTTTTGGCCTGCATCGCTTAATCTGAGCTGGTTGCATGTATGAGTTCTTGACTGTACCATAATCTACCTCGTTTCTGTCCTGCTTTTAAGCGGGCAATTCATTTTCACAAATGCCTATATTATACACGTTTTACCGGCATTGTGCAATATCAGTTCCGCTTAATACAGCAAAGATATTCTTCTGTTCCGCTTTGTATCTTTACCTTAAAGAAAAGCGCTGATATTACCGGCTCTAACCCTTCCTTTATATGGGCCTTATAGCTGACGCTGTAGCTTCCGTTTTTGCTTTCGGCCAGTTTCTGATCCAAAAGCTCTTTATTTTCAATAATCTTTCCGGAGGGCTCGCAATTGACCCATTCAATATAATCTGCAAATTTATCAAAGAAATCCTTAAAATAATAAGCCTCCCTGACCTGCATTTCATCTCCGCCTGTGGTGTGCAGAACCTCTCCCATGCCGGTTGTATAGTCCAGGCGGTATACCTTGTCAAACACCTTTAAAAGTGCTGCGCTGTAATCAAAAAGGTATTTTTCTTCCTCAAGCTTTTTCATTTCGTCAATGTTGTCAATTGCAAAATAAAACAAAGAACGCTTTCCCTGTCTGCCTATATAGCGAACCTTCACATTCAGCCAGACAAATATGCCATCCTCCCTTTGATGATGCAGTTGAACCTGCTGAACGCTTTTTAATTCCTTTGCCCTTTTGCACTTTTCCATTAAAATGCCGCGCTCCGGATCCTCAACCTGTCTGTTTAAGACGCTGATGTCTTCCTTATGTCCTGCATTGGAATGATAGATGACCTCATAATATCCCTTATTTACCTGAATGATCTCCAGACCCTCATCGGTCATTTCAAGCACTCCCATACCACCCAGCATATCATAAAACAGCGTACTGTTCTGGAGATTTCCCCCTCTTAGAACCTCCACAATGCTACTTTCAAGCTCTGCGGCGTCCTCATTTAGCAAAGTGGCTCCTTCCTCCTTCATTTCCTTTACCAGAAGAATAAAATCCTCCTCCGGCATGGGTTTATAGAAATAAAAGCCCTGTACCAGATCACACTCCACACTCTTTAGGTAATCCCATTCCTTTCTGTCCTCCACCCCTTCTGCCACAACTCTAAGCTTCATCCATTTAGCCATACGAATGACTGTTTCCAGGATAATAGCAGACTTTTGGCTGGTCTCAAAGCTGTCCAGAAATTTCATATCGATCTTCAAAACATCAATAGGAAAATCTTTAAGGGTATTCAGGGAAGAATATCCGCTTCCAAAATCGTCCATCAGTACCACAAAGCCATATTCATGAAGCTTTCTGATCGCCTCCTGCACCTGCTGGGGATTGTCCGAATAGGCAGTTTCCGTAATTTCAATTCTGATAAGCTCCGGAGGCAGTTTATAGTATCTGACAATATTTCTGATGTCTTCGCAAAGATGCTGATTATAAAATTCGACTCTGGACACATTAATAGAAACCGGCACCACTTCCATGCCTTCCTCCAGACAGCTTCTCAGCATCCTGCACACTTCGCTCCATACATAACGGTCCAGCACGCTGATGAACCCATTTCTTTCAAAAAGCGGTATGAATATCCCCGGAGAAATCAGCCCTCTCGTAGGATGCTGCCATCTGACCAATGCCTCCGCCGCTGCCACTTTCCCGTCTTTGGCCCTGCAAACCGGCTGATAGTATACCTTAAACTGTTTTTCTGATATGGCGGTTTTAAAATCATTGCTGAGCTTTTGCTCCTCCACAATGGAATCCCACATGCTATCCTCAAACCATGCATAGGAGCACATATAATTGTCCTTGACCGTTTCCATGGCAAGGCGGGCTTTATCTCCCATTTCACTGATGGATAATCCGGTATCTGTAATCCTGTACAATCCATAACAGCAGGAAGAATGATAATCCATATCCCCTACTGCGTAGTGAATATCACCCATTTTTGACCAGTTTCCCCTGGAAATCACCTCCGAAGAAACGCAGCAGATAAAATTATCCCTCTCCATCCTTCCGTAAGTGGCTATTTCATCTTTCAGTATCTTCTTCATGGAATCCGCAAGCCGGATCAGTATTTCATCCCCGGTGTGCCACCCAAACATATTGTTTAATACTTTAAATCTCCTGACGTTCCAGTAAATCAGGCAAAACTGCATTTCCGGATGCTGTTCTATCATCTCTCTGGTAAACTTATTAAAACCGATTCTGTTGTAAATGCCGGTAAGCGTATCCAGCATTCCCTGAAAATCCCGTTCCTTTTCCTCTGTCATTTTTATTCCACCCTTATATTTAAGTCATTTCCCACTATTGCCACTGTTTATATCATACATGATAACCACAGAAAATACAAGGCGGCGTCTTTAGAAGAACCACGCTTAGCTTCTTATCAGTCACTCCCTATTTTTAATCATTGTAACCACTTTTCCCTTTTTCCTGGCATAGGAAAGCAGCTCCTCATTTGCCTTTTCCAGGCTGCCAAAGGTGCTTTTGCAGCAGATCACCTCTGTGCAGCAATCTATCTTTGCCTTTGCTTCCTTAAGCAAAGATGCGTCCATGGGTTCAAAGCTTTCTGCCTTTATCACCCAGGCTGCCAGCGCCGCCGCTACCGGGTAATCCAGATCATTTTCAAAAAGGATGCCTGTCATAAATGCCTTCTGCTGGCGTTGCAGCCTCCGATATACATTTCTTCCTGTTCCGCCTCCGGCTATGACAAATATTTCCGCCGGTGTTTTTACAGCCTCCAGCTCCATACTACTGTTGCTTTCATCAAAGCTGCCTGTTTCAATGGCAAAAAGAGACCTGATGTAGCCTTGTTCAAAAATCTCCTCCGGTTCTCCAAACCGTTCAACATATTTTCCATTCACGCACAGGATCCGGTCAGAGACCCGCTGGGCCAATTCCAGCTCATGCAGCGACATAATGACCGTAAGATCCTTTTTTTTCTTCATTTCCTGCAAAACAGATAAAAATTCCAGCTTATATTTCACATCCAGATAAGAGGTAGGCTCATCCAGAATAATGATTTCCGGCTCCTGACAGATTGCTCTTGCAAGCATAATGCGCTGTTTTTGCCCGTCGCTGATTTTTGTAAAGTCCCGGTTCCCGATATCTGACACATGAACCAGCTCCATAGCTTCCCGGACTTTGTCATGATCCTCCTTTGATAAAATTCCAAATTGTCCGGTATAAGGATACCTTCCTGTGGCAACCACATCCTCGCAGGTCATAAGCTCCGTTTTCAGCTTTTCCGTAAAAACTACCGCCATCTGCTGTGAAAGTTCTTTTCCCGACATACGGGCAATTTCCCTTTTATCCAGATACACCGCGCCGCCAATCAGATCAAGCTGCCTTGCGATACTCTTTAAGATCGTAGATTTTCCTGAACCGTTGGGCCCGATCAGCGTAAGGATCTCTCCCCGCTTTAGCTCGATTTCAATATCTTCAATCAAAGGGATTCCCTGATAGCCTACGCTCATCCTTTTTGTTTTAAAATAATATCCCATTATAATGTCCTTTCCTTTTTGCGCTCCGCCATGACCCATAAAACTACCGGTGCTCCAAAAATCGCGGTTACGGTGCTGATACTCAGCTCTGTGGGGGCAAGCAGGGTTCTCGCCAGCAGATCACAGAACAGACAAAAGACGCTTCCTCCCAGAAAACAGGCTGGTATCATCATAATAGGCTCTGTTGAACCAAGAATTTTTTTGACCAGGTGGGGGGTCGCAATTCCAACAAAGGAAATGGGGCCTGCAAATGCCACGATACACGCGGATAAAATACTGGATAACACCACCAGCACAACTCGAAGCAGGCGGATATTGACTCCCATATTCCGGGCATAGGATTCCCCAAGCTGATAGGCACTAAGGGGCTTTGACAACAGAAAAACCGCTATAAAAGTGATTCCTGTCACTACTGCCATAACTTTTACATTCTCCCAGGTCATCCCGGAAAAACTCCCCTGTGACCAGTTATGAAGATTGACAATATCCGCGTCATCGGCAAAGGTAACCACCAGTTCCGTAATGGCGGAGCAGATATAGCCGATCATAACGCCGCTGACCACCAGCATGGACATTTTGTTTACTCTGCGGGATAAAATGAGCACAAAGCCCATAGACATCATGGCGCCCACAAAGGCCGCGGCAATCATCATTGCCGAAGAAACTCTGATAGCCTTTCCCATAAAAAAAACCATTACAAGCGCCACCACCATTTTTGCCCCCGAAGAAATCCCCAGAACAAAAGGCCCCGCAATAGGATTATGAAAAAAGGTCTGTAAAAGGTAACCTGCAAGAGCCAGCGCTCCCCCAAGGATCAAAACTGCTGCTATTCTGGGAAGCCTGATCCCCCACAAAATCCCTGTTATAGTCTCACTGCTCTCCCGCCCCATCAGAGCTTTGGCAATTTCGGGCAGCGTAATTCTGACGCTTCCGATGCAGACGTTGAGTACCAAAAAGAAAAAAACGCCGAAGCAAAGAAAGATGAAGGCTGTGATATATCTGTATTTTCTGTTCCTGCACATATAAATCATAATCCCTTTCCTTTACTCTAAACGGAAAAGATAGTGCATATTATCTTCTCCTTCTCCCAAAAGCATGGCATGAATATCTTCTATCAGGCCGCCGATAGACAAAGACTGCTGATACATATCGTTTGCAGTGCACCAGACATTCCCTTCCTTTACCGCCTTAAAATCCGCCAGAAGCCCGCATTTATCCAAAAGCTCATCTATGCTGGAAACACCGCCGTCAATGGAACTGTTATAAATCAGAAAATCCGCATCTTTTGCTCCCTTATAAAACTCTTCTGCCTGCATGTTCATGGTGGAGCGTCTGGTTTCGGAATCGCCGATATTTTCAAAAATATAACTGCCGCCTGCAAGCTCTATCATTTTGGGAATATAATCCGACGGCTGCCTTACCTGCATCAGACCATTGGAGGTAATAAAAAAGAAGGCGACTGTCTTGCCGGTTTTTTCATCTGCGGTCACTTTTTCCAGAATTTCTGTCTGATTCTCAAATATCCTCCGCGCCTGCTCTTCCTTTCCAAGCATGGCCCCAAAAAATTTTACCCACTCTACTCTTCCCAGGGGATGGGATTCATAACTGGAATATTCTATCATAACAGGAATATCAAAATCCTCCAGCTTTTCAACCACTTCCGGTGCATGGGAGATCATCATATTTTCTATGGCAAGAGAACATTTTCCCGAAACGATCAATTCATAATCCGGCTTATTGTACTTGCCTGCATAAACAATATCTCCCCTGGCCATGGCTTCTCTGGCCTCTTCAATATACCACCCCTCTTCCTTCTGCCCGGAAAAGGCGATTGCCTCCAGCCCGTCTAACTGGCTGAAAATATCCATAATGGAAGAGGACACCAGATAAAGGTTTTCTATGGGTTGCTTTAGCACCACAATATCCCCCTCTAAGTTGTCCGGCACCGGTTTTTCCTCCGGCACCACCAGAAACCTTCTGCCATCCATTGTAGTAGTAAGAAGGATATATCCTCCCTCATAGTAATCTGCTGTAAAGTTCTCAGCATACTGCAATTCCATGCTGCCTTCATAGATAAGGTCCGTTCCCTTCTCTTCCTCCGCTTTGATTTCTGACTCAGAAGCGGAAGAAGGACTGCCGCAGCTATACAGCCCCAGCAGCCCTGTTAAAAACAGCACTCCTATAATTATGCTCTTTTTTCTTCCCTGCATTTTCATCCCTCTTATTCTGCCGGTTCCATCGTATCTGAATGGAACGTAAGGGTATACTCTATTTCATGGGGCTTACTCATAGCCACCGTATCGCCGATAACCGTCACCGGCTCATCGAAAACCGTAACCGGGATTTCAAAGACAGAGTCCCCTTCTGTATTTACAGGCAGATACTTTTCGCCATCTACGATCATATAATCATAATTGGGACTATTCCAGATTAAAGCAGCAGTTGCTTTTCCCTCTGTTACAGTGACAGCAGCGGGAGATAATATCCGGGCCTTTCCGCTTCCGCCCTCAAAGGTAAGGTCGATGGTATAGCTGCCATCCTCCGGCACATCAGAGCTTTTGCTTTGCTCTGTCTCATCCTTTACAGGCTCCGGATTGGAAACACTGACCTTATGATCATACCATACTCCCTTTGTTCCTATCAGCGCCAGGTCAAATTCTTCATCAATTGCAGGAACCGGCACATCAAACCCGTAAACCTCCTCTGACAGTCCATCGCTGTATGTAACTGTATCCTCTGTGGGATTTAAGAGCACTGCTCCTTCTTTCCCTGCATCTTCTGCAAGTCCGGGATAAAGGTTTAAAATCTTCTTTGAGGCAAGGGAAATATGAATGGTCATTTCTCCATCCTTTACCGTCAGTACTCCCTTACCGTCACAGGCCTCATTTACATGAAACATTCCGCTGTCCGTATCAAAATCTGCCATGTAGGTTCCGTCAGGCAGCTGTACCTTCGTCTGGTATTCATTCATCACATCTGCTGTATGCGCCACATATATCTGACGAATAGCGTCAATTTGTCCAAGGCCGGCGATCTGCGCCTCCACGCTTTCAAATTTGCCGGAGGCCTTAAACATACTCATCCAGGAATCTTCGTCCTCTCCTGCCATATCATTATTGGCATGATCTCCGGCTACTACCATTAACGGACGAAGAACTACTTTGGTATATCCCGCCTGGGAGACAGCCTCGATTACTGCTTCACAGGAGGTTTCCTCCGGTTCTCCTTCTACTGTTCCAATAAATACATTATCATATCCAAGTTCGTTCATCTGTGTCTGCATCTGGCTGTAGGAAACCTTGGCAGTATGGGAGGTTCCATGTCCTAAAAGTACAAATGCAATTCCCTCTTCACTTGCAGCTTCCAGACTTTCACACCCTGCCTCCTTTACCGCTTCACTGGTAACTGCCTGGGAGACAGCCGCCTTATCAGCGTTGATTACCGCAGCATCTGATCCAACCTCGCCAAGAAGCGGTTCTGCTACCTTGACGCTTTTAAACTGATCCTGATAAGCTTCTACTGCTTCTATCAGTTCGTCATATTCTGCGCCATGCATCAGATGCGTAGGCTGCACGATCAGATTCTTTACACCGTTTGCGACAGCACGTGCCAGTGCCTGATCCATGTTATCAATGTACTCGCCATCCCTGGCCTGCACATGATTAATAATAATCTGTGAAGTAAAGGCCCTTCTTACAGACCAGTCCGGATAAGCTTCCTGCAACGCGTCCTCTATTCCCTTAATATCATTGACACGACTGTCATTAAAGGAGGTTCCAAAGCTTACCACCAGAATTTCATTTTCCCCAATATCATCCTGATTACGGGGATCATCCTTAGAGGCGTCTCCCGTGTCTCTTCCAAAATAATCGGGATCCGCATTTTCCCCTTCCACCAGTTCTTTCTGGGCGTCTGTCAGCGCATCCCATGCTGCTTTGGCATTGGCGCACTGCTCATCCGTTTCCTCTGTTCTTTGCTGTACATAAATGGCGTCGATCAGCGCTGCTACCTCGTCGGCCGCTTTCTGGTCAGCGTCTTCTTCGCCTACCTGTGTCTGCACAGAAGCTTCCTTACTTTCGCCAGAACATCCTGTCAGTGCCAATGCTAAGGTCACGACAGTTGCCATTAAAGTTGTCAGTAATTTCTTTTTCAATTCAATCTCCTCTTTTCTCCCCGGTTTCTTTCATCAGGGGGATTTCCTATACTGATTCAGGTGTCAAAAGGTGCTTTTAGAAAGTGCTCTTGTCAGATTGCACAAAAAGAATTGCACGCTGTCAGCTTAGCAATTTCTTTTGTACAATCTGATAATTCCAAATTTACTAAGCACCTTTTAACACCCGAATCCTATACTTTAAAAAAAATCCTGCCTGCAGGATTCTCCGCCTGCGGTGGGTAAAATAAAACGCCCTTTCTGAGAGCATTAGTAAAAGGGCGCAACAATAGTATAACAAAATAAGCCTTTCAGGAAATCTGCTGTTTCTAAAAGGCGTTTATTTCTATTATAATGTATCGGCTTGCGACCAGTTACTCGTGGCCGGTGGAAAATATCCACTCCATCACGCAGGCAGGTCTCCTGACTTGCGTATCCTCATGCCAGGCCGCCTTCCCGATTTCTCAGTGACATTTATGGCCTTGCACTCCCCGCTTACAGTGACGAGTTCGTACAGGATTTGCACCTGTTTCCCTTTTAATCAGACAGCACAGCTGTCTGAACCTGCTTTACTTACAATATCACAATTCTAAAGAGATGTAAACTTTATTCTTCTGCTGCTAAATAACATATTGGTCAGCCTTCTCCATCTGCCATTCCACCATATCTGCCAGTGTAATATGGTCTACTACTCCGTTTATGGCTTCATTTAGCCGTTCCCAGATCCTAAGCGTCACACAGCCCTCTCTGCGCTCACAGTCTGTACTGTCTTCACTTATGCAGCTCACCGGCGCCAAATCTCCCTCCGTAAGCCTTAAAATCATACCGACTGTATATTCCTCAGGCGCTCCCTTTAACATATATCCCCCCTGAGCCCCTCTGACACTTCTCACAAAACCTGCCTTATTTAAAGTGGATATGATCTGCTCAAGATACTTTTCTGAAATCTGCTGTCTTTTGGCAACCTCCTTAAGGCTGATCGGTTCTCCTGTATTGTAAACTGCCAAATCCAGCATTAATCTCAGCGCGTATCTCCCTTTTGTAGATATTTTCATAAATACCTCATTTCTCTCATCAACGTTTTAATTCCGACTGTATCTGTATGAATTGTATTATTTATCAGAAAAAATGTCAAGCAGCCGAAAAAATCCTGTTGTCATTGTTTAATTTGAAAAATATGCTATACTTATAAATGTTTATTCACAACATTATTATTTATAAAAAGAAAGAAGGGAACGCATATGGAAATCAGACGCGCAAAAGAACAGGATATGGACGGGATCAATAAACTGCTGCAGCAGGTATGTCTGGTTCATCATAAAGGGCGGCCTGATTTATTTAAATATGGCGCTAAAAAATACACAGACGAAGAGCTGAGACGCATTATCAATGATGATCTTCGCCCCATTCTTACCGCCACAGATGAAGAAGGCAATGTGCTGGGTTATGCTTTCTGCATTTTTCAGCAGCATCTGAAAGACAACATCCTGACCGATATTAAGACCTTATATATTGACGACCTTTGTGTGGATGAAAACCTTCGGGGTCAGCATATCGGCAGACAGTTATATGAGGCGGTGCTTGCATACGCCAGGGCACATGACTGTTATAATGTAACCCTGAATGTATGGAGTTTAAATGAGCCTGCCATGAAGTTTTATCAGGCCTGCGGCTTAAAACCCCAGAAAGTGGGGATGGAAACCATTTTGTAGTTTCCATCCTTAATTATTCTTCTACAGGGTTTCGTTCATACTTCCTGTGCGATACCCCTGCAGATCCAATGTCACATAGGTAAAGCCAAACTCTTTAAAGCGCTTATATATCAGAGATCTTAAATCATCCTCCATCAATTTGGGAAACTCATAGGGCATGATTTCAATACGCGCAATTGTTCCATGGATTCTTACACGCACCTGATGAAATCCAAGGTCCAAAAGAAGCTGTTCTGCCTGATCTACCATCCCCAATTTTTCCTCGCTGATGGTCTCTCCGTATACGAAACGGGAGGCCAGACAGGCAAAAGACTGTTTGTCCCATGTGGGAAGATCTAACTGTTTGGATAATTGACGAATTTCTGTTTTATTTAATTCAGCCTCCTGCAGCGGGCTTCGTACTCCCAGTTCTCTTACCGCAGTCAGGCCTGGACGGTAATCGCCATTATCATCCGTATTGGAACCCTCTACTACTGCATTTAAATGATTTTCCCTGGCGATTCCCCAGATTTTTCCAAACAGCTCACGCTTGCACAGATAACAGCGGTTCCTGGGGTTTTCCCTGAAACCTTCAATGTCCAGTTCCTCTACTTTACATATAATATGCTTTATTCCATTCTGTCTGCAAAAGCTTCTGGCTTCCTCTAACTCTCTTTTTGGAAACAGCCGGGAGGAAACGGTCACTGCAATCACC
>USJG01000007.1 GCA_900554925.1 uncultured Lachnospiraceae bacterium | reverse complement strand
GAATGATGTTGATAAGGCTTTCATTTACGAAGAACTTATCCCCAAAATGTCAAAAGCTAAGTTTAATATACAAATTATAATTACAAGTCATGAACCATTACTGGTTATTAACGGCGATTCAAATCAAATAATAAAAGCAGAAAAGAATAAAGAAAAATATTATGCCAATTTCACGCTTTCGCTTGTATTGATGGGAACTTTCTCACTGTTGCTCTGGTTAGGATTTATCCTGTTTTCCGAACCGATTTATATATTTTTAGGTGCAAATGAGCGTTTAATGCCTCTTGTGAAAGAATATGGCAACTGGATTACAGGCTGTTTCCCGGTGTTTTTTTGGGCTATCTATCTGGGCTGTATCGTTCGTGCAGACGGAATGCCAAATATTGCTTTATGGGCTGTTATTATTAGTGGTTTATTTAATGTTTTTGGGGATTATCTTTTGGTATTTCCATTTAAAGTCGGAACAGGAATGGCTGGTGCTGCAATTGCGACCGTTTTGGGAAATGCTGTGCAGGTTATTATATTCATCGGATATTTTTTCAGTAAAAAGTGTAAACTGAAATTAATCAGACCCAGACATTGGTTTCGGGGATTTAAAAAGATAATTACTGCTGGAATCAGCGCCGGCCTTATTGATGTGGCATACATCTCTCTTACGATATTATTAAATAATCAGGTTATGAAATACGGAAATGAAGCGGTTTTGGCAGTATTCGGCGTTGCGAATACGTGCATTTCCACATTCCAAAGGGTATATGATGGCGTAGGACAGGCGGTGCAGCCGATTATTTCAACAAACTATGGAGGACATCAATATCGTCGGATATTTGAGCTGTTTCGTTATTCTGTCGTAGCAGAAATTATTTTAAGTATTTCCTTTACTTTAACCGGCGTACTATTTCCAAATCAGATTACCATGCTGTTTATGGAAACTACACCGGAAATATTGCAGATAGCCCCATCAGTTATACGCCCTGTTTTTGTTTCAATTTTATTTGCCGGAATTGGGCACTTTGCTGTTTATTACTTGCAATCTATTATGAAACCGGTATTGGCAACTGTTATAGCAATGCTTAGAGGCATCGTTTTGACGGGGATATTGGTTATAATACTTCCCTATATTTGGTTATTACAGGGAATATGGGGCGGGCTTATTCTTGCTGAATTTATGACAACGCTTTTTGCGATACATTGTTTTTATAGAACGTCAAAGCAATTATCATGGGAAGTTCCGCGGACAGGACACTGAGATTTATTTCTGCATTCTCTCCCCAAAATGCTTTTCCATAGTTTTTATTGTCCTTTCATATAGGTGTCAAGATATTCTTCAACTTTATCCATATACTGAATGTAGCACTTATTATCATTTTGCAAGGCGTGACCCGAATGAGGAAATTCAATATATTCGTGCGTTACGCCATTATCTTCCAAAGCTTTTATTAAATGCTTTGAAGAATCAAACGGGCATACTTTATCGTAGACGCCATAGGCACATACGGTAGGCACGGTATTTTCATTTACCCACATATAAGCGGAAATATCCCTGATTGCCACATCATACTCCGCTGTACCGAGCATTTCGAGCGTGATTTCTTTTCCGGCCATAATACCAAACAGCCCTGCTGCGGCTTCGGGGTTTTTATCTAATCCATAAGGAGTCCAATCCTCAGCATAAAAGCTGGCAGGACCAACAGCTTCAAATACCATTTTTACGGGAACAGGAGAAGTATCTGCGTCACGGTAAGCATACAGGAGAGCAAGACAGCCGCCCGCTGAGCCGCCCGAAATTGCCATACGGTCAACATTGTAGCCAAGTTTTCTTGCTTTCTCCACCACAAACGGAATACTTGACTTAATCTCCTCAGACTGCGAGTAAACACTGGCATCGGGATGAGTGTCATCACGCAAAGTATAGTTAATTCCCGCCGCCACATAGCCTTTGGAGCAGAGCCACTGCAACATTTCCTTATCATCTGCTTTATCGCCTGTAGTAAACCCGCCTGCATGAAGATAAACAACTAATCCATAGGTTTCCTTTGTGCTGTCCGCAGGAACATACAAGTCAAACTTGTGTGCTTCCTGATCTCCGTAGGCAAGGTTTGTGTAAATCTTGCCTGTTTCATCACTCCAAACTACCGAATACTTTCTCATTTCAGGCGGTGTATAGGTCATTTTGAAAATGACAGAACCTGCAAATGACATAATAAATACCACAATACATAGAAAAATGAACAATCCTGTTTTTCTTCCTTTCCGATTTTCTTTGCTCATAGAAAATTACCTCCAAACAGTGATCCGCCGACCATCAGGTTGATAAAAGCTCTAAAAGCCAGTCTGCCTAAAATAATACCGATGATTGCGACAACTATCAAAATCAGAATTCGCTTTTGCACAAGTGTCATATTTCGTTTTCCCCCTGAAATTTTATTTGCTATTGACATTATTATTTTGGTTCACTATAATGGTGATACATTTGTAACGTCGATATGATTGTATCAAAACACTTTGGAATGTCAATAGGAGGGATGAAAATGAGACAAACAAGCAAAAGTGTATCACCGATGAGCAACGAAGGACGCAATGCCTATGTGATAAACCATCTGATTGAAGCACTTCTTTCGCTGCTTGTCCAAAAGCCATTGAAAGATATTTCTATCAGCGAGCTGGTTGATACAGCGGGAGTAGGAAGAGCCTCCTTTTATCGCAATTATAAGTGCAAGGAAGATATTTTGACAGTATATTTAGACACTCTTTTCCGTGAGTGGACAGATGAATGCAATAAAAATAGCAAAATGCCTTTAAGCGAACAAGTCCGCTCAATGATTGCTCATTTTGAAAAGCACCGTTCCTTTTATCAGCTTTTGAACGAAAGAGGCCTTGTTTATCTTCTGAAAGATGTCATTATCGGTATTTACGGACCAAAACCAGAATATGAAAAGACACAAGCCTATGCTACGGCGTTTGTTTCCTATACGCTGTATGGTTGGATTGATGTATGGTTTCAAAGGGGAATGATAGAAACTGCTGATGAAATTGCAGAATTGTTTAAGGTACAGGGACTTTAATATGTGTCTGAGATTATAAAGCGGGAGACGGTATTTGGTTATCTGCCTTTAATTGTCCGATTACACCGTGTTTTTCTGCCATTTTCTTTACTGACCGGGAAAATACATTTTCCGCCTGCTTGTCAATAGCAGCAAGAATGACCGCTTTTGGAGGCAGTCCGAATTTCAACCGGATGATGAACTCTATCATGGGTGGAGAAATCAGTGTCTGTCATGAATTGCTTCTGTTTGTCATGAATAATGTTTGTAAAAAATGATTCGTGACAAATAATCCAGTCTGGAGAAGAAACAGGCCTTTTGATGTTATCATGTGCTATCATGTGTCTGTTTGATAACCAAAAAGTTCAGAAAGGATAAAGTGATTATGAAGCAAAGAGAGGCAACGACTCGATCAAAACAAAAGGGAAAAAGGCTGCTGGCACTTGATGCTGCCAGAGGTCTTGCTGTAATTGGTATGTATATACAGCATTTTGCATTAAACAGGTACAATGCAAATATTGTTTCAGGAAATACCATGATTTTATTTATTTTATGTTCAGGGATTTCTTATTCTATTATGAGTAGAAATGCTGCAGATAAGGGTATTGAGGAAAAAACATTTCGGACAAGGATTCTTGCACGTTCTGTGTTTATAGATTTTCTTGGGTATCTTCTGATCATGCTTAACGGTCCCTTTGCGGTAGTCTTAACAGCTTATGCGGTATTGTTTGTTATGGGGCTTTTGCTGAAAAATTGTTCTGATAAAATACTTATGATTGCTTCCGGGATTTCCTTTATCGCAAGTCCTGTTATTATGATAATGGGCATGAGCATATTTAGTGGTTCGGCTATGCTTCAGGATATTGCAGGAGGACCATTATCTGCTGTCGCACTGCTTCCGGTATTCACAGCAGGAATGTTAATTGGAAGGAAGGATTTGAGGAATTTTAAAAGGCAGATAGGTTATGTGGGTGCGGGAATTTTCATGGTAGTTGTGATTAAACTGCTGTCAGCTTATGTTTTACCTCATTTGTCTGAAAAGGTTATGAATATCATGATGAAAACACAGAATTACTCAGAGATTAACGAATATGCGCCATTCCCTCAGAATGTCTATCCCATATCATGGCATTTGATCTGTGTAGCAGCTCCGCAGAACGGCTCCACATTTACACTGATACTTGGTATGGGTGTTTCCCTGATTGTTCTGGGGGGAATGTGTCTGATCGAAAGAAAAATTCCGGTGGTTTTAAAGCCATTTAGTCTGGCAGGACAGATTGCATTGACACTGTATGCAATACAGATCATATTGGGATGGCTTCTGGCACTTTTGGGAGCAGAGTATGATTTTATAGGCAGTATGTTTTTAGGGGATATTATGGTTGCGGTTCTTACGATTGTCCTGGGAGTGATTTTAGTAAGATGGAAAGACGTGCTGATTGAAGGTATTATGCGAAGATTTGAACGGTTATTCAGTTAAATGATGAGGAAGGTTTATGGTCAGATTAAAAAAAGGAACTGCGGAAGTGGTTCCTTTTTCTATTCAACAGGGCAGACAGTTTCAGGAATAGAGAGTAGTTTTCCCAAAATCGTAATGCTATAATAATTTCATGACAGAAAGAAGAAAAATAGAAAGAAAGCTGATAAGATATTCCGTAATTGGGAGGGATTAATAGATGATTCGGTTGATTATTTGTGATGATGATCATTTTACAAGGGAATGGCTGTGTCATTTTTTGATGGAAGCAGTCAGGAAAACAAACAGGGATGCCAAGATAGTCTGTCAGGCATCCTCTGCCAGTGAAGTGCTGCTGTTTATGAGGAACAATCCGGGCGAATATCTGTTTTTTCTTGATTTGGACTTGGGACAGCAGAGACTCGGAGGTCTTGATCTGGCGAAGGCTTTACGCAGGGAGTTTCCGTTGTCTAAAATTGTGTTTGTGACAAGTCATGTGGAGAAAAGCATGGATATATTAAAAAGCGGGGTCGAACCGTTTGGTTTTATTGAAAAGGACATAGACCAAAAAGTAATGGTAAAAGAATTTGCTGATATACTAATGAAGGTAAGTGGTGGCAGTATGGAAACCATAGAGGAAGCTGTGGGAGAGATAGAACTTCCTATAGGAATTGATGAAACAGTAAAATTGCTGATCAGTGAGATCACTTATGTGGAGGCTTTAAAAAATAAACCGCATTATATCTGTTATCATACATTAAGCGGTTCACAGATTACAGTAAGAGATACGCTGGCCCATGCCCTTTCCATGCTGGGAAATGGATTTGTTGAAAGTCACCGGTCTGTCATTGTAAATAGAAAATGTGTCATAGAATGTACGGGTACGCAGCTTAAACTGTCAAATGGGGAATATGTGGCATGTGCCAAAGGACGTGTCAGCCACATCCGGGGAAAAAGAAAAATGTTTGAAAGGGGATAATACAGATGTTTCATGTTGGAAACCTGACAGGGTATCCGGAAGGTAATCTGGGAGAATTGTTTGTAACAGGGATAGTGGAAGTGCTGCGATATGGTGTATATTTTGCTATGATATTGTCGATTGCTTTTCTTATCAGGAAAATGAGAAACAGCCTGAAATATATAGCGGTTTGCGTGACTGCCGCTGCAGGTCTGTGCTATCTGGCAGTTGGGAGTGTCAAAGCAGAATGTCTGATGTCGGTAATGTTTGCGTTTATGCTTGTTTTGGTCATTTTCATTTGCGGAATCGTTACATTTGATTTTCCGTCGCTTTTGCTGATGTTTACAGCGTTCCTGTTTCCCCAAAGGTTTTTTAATTCCAGTTTTGGCTTATTTGGATACGGGGTAATCTATCTTGTCATCTATCTAGTGCTTATGTCGTTTGCTAAATTGCAGAGCAGGCAGGAGAACAGGGGGTATATGGCAAAATATGTGTTGTTCATCTGTTTGTCGCTTGCTGCGTTTTTGTATAAAAGCATTGAGGACATGATTTTTACTGCTTACCGTTCTTTTCACAGGATACGCAGGGAGGAATTTGTTCTGTTTGAGATTGGGCTGGTATTCTTTTTTTTAGTGGCGGCGTTTGTGTTAAAAAGAAAAGTCGGAGTCAGGATACAGAAACTTGTAGTCATTGACAGAAAATATCCGGATATGAAAAAATGGATTACGGGGCTGGAAATAGGAACAATGGCAGTGATCATGCTGCTTCCAATGCCGTTTGTGCTGACCCGGACGGTAAGTGATACCTTACAGAATGCACTGGCAATTCTGGATATATCGCTTCTTATTATACAGATGCTGTATATTGTGCTGCTATATAAAATCACTGACTACAAACATACAGTGCAGTTTGCGGACAGTGAAAAGGAATATTACAGTTCCTTAAATCAGAATCTGGAAAATATTCAGGACCTGCGGCATGATATAAAGAACATTTTCCTTACCATGTCAGCTTATGTAGAACGGAGTACGGACACAGAAATGAAAGAATTTTACAGGAACAGGATATGTCCGTTGATAGAAGGTGAAATAGAACAGAATACCATATTTTCAAAACTGCGTCAGATTCCGTCAGAGGAGCTTCGGGCATTTCTTTATATGAAATGTATGCAGGCGTCTAAGAGGGGAATTATGGTGAAATTATCCCTTCAGGTAAAACAGGACGAATTTGATTGTGGAATGGAGCTTGTGGATCTGACAAGGATACTGGGTATTCTTCTCGACAATGCCATTGAAGAATGTGAGAACGGACAGCAGACAGAGGGGTATTGGATTGAAATAAGCATACGCACACAGAAAGGCAGAGTTTCCTATTCGATCAAAAACAGTATCCGTAAGGGGCATGACTTTGGACATATGATAGAGCAGAAATCTGATAAGAGTGGACATAAAGGAAGGGGACTTAAGATTATCAGAAACATATTGGAAGGATACCCGAATGTTACGTTGAATACATTGGTGGACAGGGAAATATTTCACCAGACGTTAAATCTTGTATTATAAAGGCATGATAGAAATATAGATGGAACAAAAAGGATTCCGGATTTTTAAAAATATCTTTAAGTTACAGAAAAATAAATATAAAAATCATCTTATAATCTCCTATTAACAGAAGCAGGTTGTTTGTCAAAAACCTCAGATAAGTCATATTTATGATACAATATTGTAAAAATTAAAAAATATAGATTGACTCTAAATTGAAGTAAAATAAAGTAATATTGAAGTAATGATGAAGTTGATTTTGAAGTTAAATTGAAGTAAAATTGAACTGGTTTAAATTAAGGAGGTAAGTTCCTATGTATTTGGAAGAAATTATTGAAGATATACAATTAGAAAATGACAGATTTGAGGCGAAAGCTCTTTTAAATAGAGATGACATAGTGGGATGGCTTAAGACAATTGCTGGATTTGCAAATGCGGGAGGTGGAGAATTTTATATCGGTGTTGAAGATAAAACTAATAAGCTTATTGGGTTTGACAGAGTAGCAGCTGATAATGAACGAAACTATTTCAATAATCAGGTAAATGAACATCTGGTGCCAAGACCGCAGATACAAATATCCTTTATCCGATACGAAATTAAGGGTAAAGAGAGATTTATTATTCGTGTAAATGTTACTGAATCTGACATCAAGCCGGTAGTATTAAAGTACAGAGGAGTTCCATCCATTTTTATGAGACGCGATGGTTTTACTAATGGTGCGACATACGAAGAAATCATAGAAATGAGTGTGAAAAGTAAAAAAACACAGTATGATGTTCTGTATTCAGATAAGAAGTTTGATGCGGAGAATTTTAAAGATTTATATGAATTCTACAGACAGCATAATGATGGAAAAGAACTTACTGAAAAAGCCCTGATGTCCATGGGATTCTTTAATGAGGAGAAAATGTTGGCAAATGGTGCCGTGCTGTTTGCTGATTCTTACAAAGAGGGTAAGACGGAGGTTCAGTGTTCTGTATTTTCAGGTTTTACAAAGGGAAGTGAGCGAATTGTGACCATTAATAAATTTAATGGGAATATTGTGGCAACTATTAATTATGTTATGGAATTTGTAACCACCAGGATGAATCATTCAATGATCAAGTTGGGAAAAGTCAGAAAAAACGTTGATGCATATCCTACAAGAGCTTTGTTTGAAGGCGTGATTAATTCAGTGGCACATAGAGATTACTATCTGGACGGAACGCAGGTGCAAATTGATATGTTTAGAGATCGTCTGGAAATATCATCTCCGGGTGGATTCTATCGCGGAGAAAAACTAGGAAAGACCTATGATTTATCAAAAGTTATTTCTAAGAGACGAAATGAATTAATTGCTGAGATTTTGGTAAATTGTAATGTGATGGAGGCAGCCGGGACAGGATTCGATAAGATTATGGAAGAATATGCAACGGCAGACGAGACACATAAACCATATATATATTCCACATCAGATCATTTTACATTGGTATTGCCGGATTTAACATATGAAGAAGGAACAAGAGATGCGGACATACCTGCACTTACCTTTGTTCCTGTTCCTGATGGGACAGAATTAGATGCAGGTGTTTTAGAGTTTTGTTATAAACAGGCCAGGAAAGTGTCAGATATTGCCGCATATTTGGGGGTAAGTGATTCGACATATTTGCGTAAGCAGGTATTAGAGAATTTGGTAGAGCATAAATACTTGGAAAAGAGTAAAGTATCACGAGCAACACATTTTAAAACAAACGCAGATATGGTGAATGTAGAATAATAAAACAGTATAGGTGTAACACGCTTATACTTTGCAAAGGATTTGAATTATGTATTTGACCGCTATATTTAAAAGGAGGTATATGTTTGAATTTTTCAAGAAGAGGAAGAATGTAATGGGTATAAGCAATGTAAACGAGAAGGGGATCGAGACCGTGCAAGAAACAGAGAGTATACATGGTGAACCGAAAACATTAGGTGATTTGGCGAAAAGCGGACACTTGTTTTTTAGATTTTCACAATCTCAGCCAGGTAGAAGTGTTGAAAAAGTATTTGCGAAATATATTCCTGGGAAAATAACAGAGGCTATAAATGAAGATAAATATTTATCTTTTGTTTCAGAAGAAACAATTTCTATATGCTTTATGTATGGGGATATGTTAACAAGTTTGAAATTTGATTTGAATGACAAAGACTTTAATAAGATAGCCCATATCCCTTTCAAATACTTGGGTAATTCACTTGGAGAATATGAAAGTAGATATTTATTGGTAGAGAATAATTATTCTTTGAAAGATGTTAATACGGTTGTTATGTTGTTCGATTATGTAACAAGTAATAGGCAATTACATACTATTTTTTATTTTATATTTGGTTCTTTGGAACAAAGACTTCATGATTTTGGTTATTATGAGTCTGAGAAGTTAGTCAAATATTTAAGAGAAGAATTTGATAAAAATATACATATTTCGCCAGAAGAGGTTAGGAAGTTGATAAAGAAATACTTGAATGAGCGGGAAAAACAGGAGTAGGTTACATGCTGTCTAAGATTTGCCAACTTCTTATGTCTGTTTTTTGATATAAGCACTTATGTGATTCTATTTCAGAAATAGAGATTATATATTCTGCAAAACAGATGTTGCGGCAGCAAGATGGAACTGCATAAAATTGGGAGTGTGGGACGCCAAAGCAGTAGAAATTAATAATCGTCTTGTGGTGTTTTGGCGGGGCGATTAAAAATGGAGAAGAAATATCTCAAGCGAAAAAGGGACTTGGGAATTTTCATTAAAAAATAAATATAAGTCTGGAGGAGCAAATTTGAAATCAGAAGCTGAATGGAATAGAATGATGGAAGGAAAGCTGTACAGTCCTGGAAAAGTTGGTGATGATTCCTGGGAGAGAGTACATGAAGCTGTGTATGTGTTTAACAATTCTGCTTTTTGGAAAGACAAAAGTGCATTGAATGAGTTGAGAAAATGCTTTGGCAGGGCGCCGGAGGACATGGTATTGACTCCGCCTGTGTACTTTGATCATGGGGATCGGATCTACTTTGGAAAACATTTTTATGCAAATACTGATCTGACTATTCTTGACGAGAATAACGTAATTTTTGGAGATAATGTTTATCTTGCGCCCCATGTAAGCATTTATACAGCAGGCCATCCCATTGATGCTAAAATCAGAAATACAGATGTTGAGTATGCAAAGCCGGTAACGATAGGTTCTGATGTATGGATCTGCGGGAATGTCGTGATCAATCCAGGCGTTACAATTGGAAATAACGTAGTGATAGGTTCCGGTTCTGTTGTTACGAAAGATATACCAGATGACGTTGTCGCGGCCGGAAATCCATGCCGGGTGATCAGGGCAATCACACCAAAGGATAAAGAAAAATGGCTCAGAGAATATGAAGATTATAAGAAGGATATAGGTAAACAGCCATGAAAAGGAGAACCAAAATCGTATTGATTGTATTTTCAGCAGTTTTGTTGCTGTTTTTTGGTATATCCTATTTTATAGGAACGCAGGTTTTTATGGGTTCTACACAATTAGTTACATGTGAAGATACGAAAGAGGTCAAAGATAGTTTCTGGGAAAAATATGATATAAATTATGAGGACTTTTGTAATACATATCAGATAGAAAAAATTGAAATTTCTTCAACCTTTGACGAACATATGATACCGGCAGATTATATATATGCACTTGGAGAAGAAGGAAATAAAAATCATCATACGGTTATTCTTGTGCATGGTCTGGGCGGGAGTCGTTATAGCAATTATCCTTTAGCAGAAATGTTTTTACAGAAAGGATATAATGTTTTAACCTATGATCAGAGAAGCCATAATGAAAATACTGCGCAATATACTACGTTTGGATATTGGGAAAAATACGATTTGACAGATTATATTGATTTTGTTTATCATTGCGCACCGGAAAAAATAATTGGCGTATGGGGAACTTCATTTGGCGGGGCGACAGCCGGTCTGGCAATGGAGAATAAGGACGTTGAAAATAAAGTAGATTTTCTCATTTTAGATTGTCCTGTTAGCGATATGAAATGGATGGTGGAAGAAGAAATGAGAAAAATGGATATTGGCTTACCCATATCATATATGACATTTTGCGGTAATATTATTAATAAAAAGGAATTAGGTTTCAGTTACGAAGATGCAAACGTCTGTGATGCGATAGGAAATATTGAAATCCCAATACTGATAATAAATAGTAAGGATGATACACTCACGCCGCAGTTTATGGGGCAAGATATATATGATGCAATAAATAATGATGCATTCAAAACAATTTGGACAGTAGACGGTAGTGAGCATACGGAAATATGGCTGGATTATAATCAGGACTATAGAGAAAAAGTTGAGGAATTATTGAAGGATGCAAAGTAATGATATTTGTAACTCATATTCAACTATTTGTTATTTCTTTATGGGTATTTTGTGTTATACTTAATTAAAGGCTTCTTAAGAAAATTGTCAGGAGAAATTTCTTCATAGCTATTGTGGTTTTATATCTGAAAGGATTGTTATGAAAACTCAATCAACAATGACAATGCGGTCTGTGGGAAGGCAGTCTATATGGGTAAAAGTTTTTTTACCAATGCTTCTGCTGGTAATAATTTTACTTACATATAACATATTTATAACCCAGAACCGCAGATATATTTTAAATCTGAATGAAAAATACATTGAGGAAACAACCTCTCTTACGGCGCAGCGTCTTGACGATTTGCTGACTGCCCGTCAGAAAAGTCTTGACATACTTGCAATAACTGTTGAGAGCTGGATTGACGAGCCCGGTGTTAATGCAGAAATGCTTAAATTTTTACAGGATAATTCTATTTTTGACTACGTTGAGTTTATTGATTCCTCAGGATTAAATCACAATGCTTATGGTTTGAGTTCAGACTCCACTGACCGGGAAAATTATAAAAAAGGAATGAAGGGAGAAACAGGCAGCCTTATTATTTTTAATTCAAGAATTACAACAGAAACTTTAATCTGTTTCTATGCGCCTTTGCATTACGAAGGAGAGATTTTTGGCGTGCTTAACGGCATGTACAGGGAAGAAACGCTTTTAGATACAATTAACACAGAGCTTTTTGGAGAATCCGCTATGTCCTATTTGTGCATGAAGGACGGAACTGTCATTGCAAGCATTGGGGACGATAATGTTGCGAATGTTTTTCACGTTTTTGACGAAGGCGGCAATTGTGTTGTCTCCGAGGAAGCTCTTTTCAATATCCGCAAATCTTTTGAACAACACGAGTCTTATAATTTTACATATGAAGACAGTCTTGGAACCGGTAATGCGTCAATAGCCCCTGTTTTACACAACGACTGGATGCTTCTGCATGTTTTCCCAACCTCCCTTACCAAAGCTATGGAGCGTGATGCCAATCAGGCAGGAACAACTCTGACGATCATAATTATTATTGTTTTTTTGGCTTATATAGCTTTCCTGGTTTTAGGCAACAAGAAATGGAAACATAAAATGATACAGTATGCCCAGACAGATCATATGACCGGATTTTTAAACCAAACAGCCATTAAAGCGGCAGTTGACAGCTTGCTGCAAAAAAATCCGGAGAAGCTGTATGCCTTTTATATTTTTGATATTGATAATTTTAAGCAGGCAAATGATACATATGGTCATGCTTTTGGCGATATGGTAATTTGCAGATTTTCTGAATTAATCCACTCATGCATTAGTGATGACGATGGGCTTTCAGGCCGGATTGGGGGCGATGAGTTTGTTGTGCTGCTCCCTGCTCCGGATTATGAATGGGCAAAGAAGAAGGCTACCCAGTTAAATGAGGCACTGGACTGTGACTGTGTCAAAGGCAATATTTGCTGGCATATGTCGGTGAGCATCGGCTTTTGCTTTGCTCCAAAGGATGGAACCTCTTTCCATGAATTATACAGAAAAGCAGACGTTGCTCTATATATGTCAAAGCATAAGGGGAAAGGTGCAAATTCAATGTTTAATTAAAATATTCGAATATTTTTCATGCTGGCAGTGTATCATACCTTATTTGTCCGTAAAAGTAAAAAATAGATACTTTTATAAAAAATGGCTGATTTTGCTCTCTGCCAATATGCTATATAATCAGGTTGTTACAGTATCCGTGGTGAGAGGCATGATCTGCGGAGCCTATATGTGCAGATATAAAGGAGATTAAAAGGGAAATGGATATCGAAATCAAGGAGTACACAGAACCGGGCTATGCCCCTGTTATTGACTATGAATCATGGAGAGTTGCAGTCTTAAATGATATTGATGAGCTGGAAGTATCTAATTTGAGGACGATGCAAAAGCATCTGCTAAGTGACGAAGTGTTTGTACTGCTAAAGGGAAGCTGTACTTTATTTACCGCGGGAAATGGCAAAGAGGTGGGAACGGTGCGCAGCACCAACTTAGAGCCTTACAAATGCTATAATGTGAAAGCCGGCGTATGGCATACCCATACCCTTACAGAAAACAGCAGCGTTTTAATCGTTGAAAATCGTAATACCTGTGATGATAATTCACCGACAGTTGTCCTTGATGAGGAGCAGTTAAGACAGCTAAGGGAAAGCTACAGGCCATAATCAGATGTTTAAAAAGACCTTCTCCTATAAAAATAAGAGAAGGTCCTTTTTATATCATATTATTTTGTACCAAAAATACGGTCGCCGGCATCGCCCAGTCCGGGACAGATGTAAGCGTGTTCATTCAGGCATCTGTCCAGATGGCCTACATAAATCTGAATATCAGGATGTGCTTCCCGCAGTCTCTTAAGACCTTCAGGAGCGGCAATGATACACATAAATTTAATATTTTTACCACCGTGCTGCTTGATAAAATCTACAGCTTCGGCGCCGGAACCGCCGGTAGCCAGCATAGGGTCCAGTACAACGATGGTTCTCTGATCAATGGGTTCAGGCAATTTGCAGTAATACTCATGAGGTTCATGGGTTTCCGGGTCTCTGTATAATCCGATATGTCCAACTTTAGCAGAAGGTACAAGGGCAAGAATGCCGCTTACCATACCTAATCCTGCGCGGAGAATGGGAACGACTGCCATTTTCTTTCCTGCAATGACCGGCGTCATACAGGTTTCAATGGGAGTTTTGATTTCCACTTCTTCTAAGGGGAGATCGCGAAGGGCTTCGTAGCCCATCAGCATGGCAATTTCTTCAATCAATTTGCGGAATTCATTGGTGCCGGTATTCTCGTCACGCAGACGGGAGATTTTGTGTTGGATCAGCGGGTGGTTTAAAATAAATACATTATCCATGTTCTCTAAATGTTCCATGTTAATCCTCCTGAGTCATTATTTATCATACTATGTAAAATTTTAGTGCAACTTTATAGTGAAGTCAACCTGATATATTCTTTTTTTTATAAACAATGTCCAAAAACGGTTATTAATTATTTACAACAATTTTAATTATTTTGCTTGTAATAATCGAACGAAGTCATTATACTCTTTATCAGTAGGCTTTGTAAAACAAATGAAAAGTGAGGAGGAGATTTTGATGAGTAATCAACAGGAAGCGATCCGGGATGCCAGAACTCTTGGAATACCCAAGATGCTGATTCTGGGGTTGCAGCATATGTTCGCCATGTTTGGCGCAACGATTTTAGTACCGATTTTAGTAAATGTTTATTTTGAGGGAGAAGGACTTTCAATTCAGGTAACCTTGATTTGTGCAGGGCTGGGAACTTTATTTTTCCACCTTTGCTCCAAGCTTAAGGTACCTGCATTTTTAGGTTCTTCTTTCGCGTTTTTAGGAGGTTTTCAGACCGTTGCAAATCTGGATACGGGTATTTTTGCAGATATGACTATGGGAGAAAAACTTCCCTATGCCTGCGGAGGTATTGTGGTAGCAGGCGTTTTGTATCTGGTGCTGGCGCTGATCATTAAGCTGATCGGTGTGAAGAAGGTTATGAGGTTCCTGCCGCCTGTTGTAACCGGCCCTATTATTATCTGTATTGGGCTTTCGCTGGCACCTTCCGCAGTGTCCAATGCATCCACTAACTGGCTGCTTGCGCTTATTGCATTGGGAACGATTATCGTCTTTAATATATGGGGAAAGGGCATGTTTAAGATTATTCCGATCCTTATGGGAGTGGTAATCTCTTATGCAGCCGCGCTGATTTTAAATGCACTGGGATTTGTCAATCCGAATGGAAGTGCAATCTTAAATTTTGCAGAGGTTCAGGCTGCAAGCTGGGTAGGACTGCCTCCCTTCCAGATATGTAAGTTTGATATTACGGCAATTCTGGTAATGGCGCCTATTGCGCTGGCGACTATGATGGAACATATTGGCGACATGTCGGCCATATCTGCAACTGTGGGCGAAAATTATATGGAAGATCCCGGCCTTCACAGGACTCTTATCGGTGATGGTCTTGCAACTTCTTTTGCAGCACTGTTTGGAGGACCTGCCAATACCACTTACGGAGAAAATACCGGTGTATTGGAGCTCAGTAAGGTGTACGATCCGAAGGTGATCCGTCTGGCGGCAGTCTATGCGGTGGTATTAAGTTTTATTCCAAAGATGGCTGAGATTATTGGCTCGATTCCTTCTGCAATCATAGGCGGTGTAAGCTTCATGCTCTACGGAATGATTTCTGCAATCGGTGTCAGAAATATCGTGGAGAATAAGGTTGATTTTACCAAATCCAGAAACCTGATCATCGCAGCAGTAATTCTGGTATGCGGACTTGGCTTCAGTGGCGGACTTACCTTTGTGGTCGGCGGAACTGCCATCACACTTACAGGACTTGCCATTGCGGCGATTGCCGGTATTCTCCTTAACGCAATTCTGCCAGGAAACGACTACGTATTTGGAAGTAATCCTGAAGGAGATCAGAATCGCGGTGTGGATATGCGTCCTAATTTAAAGGAAGAAAATAAGTAAATTACAGGCAGTATAAATTTTGAGGCCCGGGGCAGTCAGTAAATGACAGCTCCGGGTTTTTTGAATAAAATGCGTAATAAAATTTTCCATCTTCCCTAAAGTCTTTAAAAAATCATCCGATACTAATAATGAAATAAAAATATAAGATGAAGATAATAAAGGAAAATCCACGGAAGGAGGAATCCAGATGCGTATAGAAGCCTATACAAAGGTTCAGGGTTTATATAATACGAAAAAAACAGCAAGACCGCAGTCTAAGGGAAATGCAAACCTCTCCGATCAGCTGCAGATTTCCAGTATCGGAAAGGATATACAGACTGCAAAGCAGGCCGTGGCAGGAAGCAGTGACATCAGGGAGGATGTGACAGCTCCTATTAAAGCCCAAATTCAGGCAGGCACTTATGAGGTCAGTGCAGAGAGTTTTGCGGATAAGTTATTGCAGAAATATGAAGAGATGAGGTAATTTATAGTGGCAAGTTTGATGGAAAACCTGATTGAAGTATTGACGCTGGAAAGCCGGGAATATGAAAACTTGCTGGAATTATCCACGGAGAAAACGCCGGTCATTGTGGCCGGCAAACTTGAAGAATTAGCCAAAATCACGGATGAAGAACAGATCGTTGTCAGCAGAATCAATCACCTGGAACAACAAAGACAGGAAGTGTTTACTGATATTGCCAACGTAATCAACAAGGATGTTAACACTCTAAAGCTCGCAGATCTGATCGAAATGCTTAAAACAAGACCAGACGAGCAGCAGAAACTGGCTAAAGTACATGACAAATTAAGCACTGCCGTTCAGGGTGTAAAACGTGTAAATGAGCAGAACAGAATTCTGATTCAGAATGCCCTTGAAATGGTGGAATTTGACATGAATATGCTGCAGGCAATGAAGGCGGCGCCCGAAACAGCCAACTACAACAAAGGTGCCTATAATACAGGAACCACTATGGGAGCAGACGGGTCAGGCTTCGATGCCAAGCAGTAATCCTTGTGAAAGTTAGAGGTGACAATATGTCTTTGTTTGGAAGTTTATATATTGGTTCCAGTGGATTGCAGACCAGTCAGAATGCGTTGAATACTACAGCGCATAATATGTCTAATATTGATACTGTAGGGTATACCAGGCAGCAGGTGCAGCTTGGTACCCGTGTATATAAAACCATTTCTACCGGTGGGTCAGCTATTTCCTATCAGCAGACCGGTCTTGGTGTTAATTATGTCCAGGTAAAACAAATCAGAGATTATTTCCTTGATAAATCCTACAGAAGAGAATCGGGAAGAAGCGCTTTTTACGACACTTCTGCTTCGGCGATTGAAGAGGTTGAAAATCTTTTCAGGGAGCTGGAGGGGGAGTCCTTTGCGGAATCCATTGAAAACCTGTGGAGTTCCGTGCAGGAGCTTGCGAAAGACCCTGGAAATGCTGTTAACCAGGGGGTTTTTGTACAGCGATGCAGTGAATTTTTAAGCCGTGCTCAGGCGGTTTATTCCGGCCTTTGTGAGTATCAGGAAAATTTAAATTACAAGATCATGCAGCAGGTCGATACCATGAATGCCTATGCAAAGAGGATCTCAGAGCTGAATCAGGAGATTCTGCAAATAGAATCCGGCGGGATAGAAAAGGCAAATGACTTAAAAGATGAAAGAAATTTGCTGATTGATGAATTATCAGCAATGGGATATATCGAGTGCAGGGAGGATGCAGATGGAAATGTCCTTATTAAGCTGGAGGGAAAAGATTTTGTAAAGTCGGACTCTTATAACGAGATCTGTCTTTATACGGATGAGGCCACCGGTTTTTATACCCCTTACTGGAAACAGCTTGCCTCTACTACTACAGCAGGCGGAGTTACCACTGTAAATATCAGCGGCGCAGAACTGTACAATATGAAGCAGGAGATTTCCACCGAAAATAATACTGACATAGGCGCTCTGAAGGCGATGCTGCTTGCAAGGGGAAATAAACGTGCTACCTATGAAGATCTGCAGGATCCGGATGTTTATGACCAGGAAATCTCGCAGTCTATTATGATGAATGTTCAGGCTGAATTTGACCAGTTGATTCATAAAGTGACCACAGGCATTAACCAGGTGTTTGCAGATGCGGCAGCAGCAGAAAAGGCCAAGAATCCTGAAACATCTTATTTGCGTCCTGATAAGGATGCGGATCCTTATACTATATTTGACACTAAGACGGGCAGCAAGGATCCGGCAGACTTTACCATTGAAAACCTGATGATAAACGGAGAGATCAAGCAGGCTCCCTCTTTATTGGGACTTAAGAAGGATGATGGAAAGGTGGATCAGGAAACGGCGGATGCGCTGAAGGAGCTTTTTACAAAACAGGAGCATACGCTTAATCCCAATGTTAAGACAGCTACCAACTTTATTAACTATTATAACAATCTGATTTCACAGGTGGCCAACACAGGTTCAGCTCTTCGTGAAATCGGTGAAAACCAGCAGATAACTGTGGACAATATATCCGCAGCAAGGGAACAGGTTCTGGGGGTTTCTTCTGATGAGGAACTGAGTAATATGATCATGTTCCAGAACGCATATAATGCCTCCAGCCGTTATATCAATGTAATCAGCGAGCTTTTGGAACACATCATAGCTACCCTGGGAAGATAGAAAGGAAGTGAGATAGATGCCATCACAATTTTTTGGACTATATATAGCAGGTTCGGGGCTTCGGGCTTCCAATGCGGCACTTAATACCACTGCAAATAATATTTCAAATGCGCAGACAAATGGTTACAGCCGCCAGCAGGTTACCCAGCAGGCAAACAATGCGCTTCGCACATTTACGACTTACGGATGTGCCGGCGCCGGAGTTGATACTATTGCCATAGAGCGTGTCAGAGACAGCTTTTATGATGTGAAATACTGGAATAATAACAGCAAGTATGGGGAATTTACCGTAAAGCAATATTATATGCGCACCATAGAGGATTACTTTAATGATGATGGCACCAGCGGATTTAAGAGCATATTTAATAAGTTAAGTGCCAGCCTCCAGTCGGTAACAACAAACGCCAGCAGCGATACTTCCAAGGCACAGTTTATAGCTGCGGCCAAGTCCCTTACAGATTATTTTAATAATATGTATGGAAATCTGCAGGAGCTTCAGAAGGACATCAATTTGGAAATCAAGCAGAATGTAGATCAGATTAATTCCCTTGCTCAGGAGCTTGCCACTTTAAATAAGCAGATCAACGTGATCGAGCTTTCCGGAGCGAGAGCTAATGAGCTTAGAGATCAAAGAGAACTTTTGATTGACCAGTTATCTGAAATCGTGGACGTAGATATTACTGAAATGAAGATTCATGACAGCAGCAATCCCGAAAGAGAAACCGGGGCTACCAGATATATAGTAAAAATTGCAGGCGGACAGGTACTTGTAGATGGCAACGACTACAACAATCTGACCTATCAGGCAAGAGATACCAATCAAAAGGTAAATCAGACAGATGCCGATGGCCTGTATGAGATCAAATGGGAAAACGGCAATGCATTCAGCCTTGTAAATGCCTCCATGGATGGCAAGCTGAAAGGGCTGGTAGAGCTTCGTGATGGAAATAACGGTGCCAACTTTAAGGGGGAAGTGATCGAGGTAGATGAAACAAACAATACGATCAAAGTGCAGGTAAGTGATGATTACCTTAAGAGCATGCTTGGATGTACCTTGTCTGATACCGGCGGTGTAATTAATATCGGCAATAAACTTTGCTATTATTCTGACTGGGAGTTTGACGGCACAGATACTTATACTTTTACTATGAATGATGCTTTAAGTCCGGCAGATGCGGATATGCAGGACAAAGATGTTAAAACAGAGTCTGAGATAAAGTATCAGGGCATTCCTTATTATATGGAACAGATGAATGAATGGATCCGTCAGTTTGCGGAGGCGGTCAATAATATTTTCACCAGCGGTGTTGATGCCAACGATAATCAGGGCTGTATTCTCTTTACGGGAATCAGCGGCAGCGGCGAAGAGTACACCATAGACGATTTTACAGATGCGAATAAATACTATGAGCTGACAGCAGGAAACTTTACCATCAATTCTGAACTTATTGCGGATGCTTCCAAATTAGGTACCAGAAGCAGTATAGACGTAGGTGTGGAGGAATGCGGAAAGATTGAAGAGATGATCGCTCTTCTCAACAGCAGGGAAAAGTTTAATTTCCGAAATGGAACCGCGGGGCAGATGTTGGAGGCAATTTTGTCGGATGTGGCGCTTAATGCCAGCGATGCCAATACTTTTAACAGTATTTATACCGGACTTAGGAACAGTATTGACAACCAGAGAACTTCCATTTCAGGTGTGGATGAAGATGAAGAAGCAGTGAGCCTGGTAAAATACCAGAATTCTTATACGCTGGCATCCAAGATGATTCAGACACTGACGGAAATTTACGATCAGTTGATTCTGAACACTGGCGTGTAGAGCATTTGGGGAGGTGTTAATAATGAGAATAACCAATAAAATTATGCAGAATAACTCTCTGTATAATATTAATAACAATAAGGTGTTACAGGATAAGCTGAGTACCATGATGTCCACTCAGAAGAAGCTTACGAGACCTTCTGATGATCCGGTCATTGCCATCCGTGCGCTGCGCCTCAGGACCAATGTTTCGGAACTGACACAGTACTATGAAAAGAATGCGCCGGATGCAGACAGTTGGCTGGATGTTACAGGAAAAGCGCTGGGAACAGTTACCGATGTGTTGACTGACATGATCAAGCAGGCTAATAAAGGGGCTAATAAGGATTATGGCCCGGAGGATCTGCAGATTATTGTAGAACAGCTTAAATCCCTCAGGGATGAGTTTTATTCCACAGGCAATGTAGATTATGCCGGAAGATATGTTTTTACCGGATACAGGACAGATACGACCATGTCCTTTACGGAAGAGGTGGAAGAGCAGCCGGAGGGCTATCCCAGCTATACCATTACAGAACAAAAAAAGATTGGCGATTTTGATACCATAAACTATACGAATATTGGCAGACTGGACGGTTTGAACAAAGATAACTACACAGATGCCAATTATGACAATATTATAGAGCAGCAGGTGGCAAACGGAGATATTCACAGACTGCGGCTGGCCTATGATGACTTAAAAGGGACCGCAAATGCTAATGGAGATCTGACAATAAGCATTCCGGATCCGGCAGATCCCACAGATGCCACGAAAGCGACTACTATTACCACTACAACAGTGCCGGTAGGAAATAACCCTGATCCGTACAGCCAGATACTTGAGGCAAATCAGGCGGTTCCACAGGAAGAGAAGGTGCTTTATGTACCGGAGACCGGCGAGGTGCTGTTTAGTGATGCTGCTTATTCAAAGCTGGAAACCACAGTCAAGGCACTTAATGGAACTGACACGGAAATACAGTTTACTTACAACAAGGATCAATGGAAGGATGGGGATATTCGTCCGGAACATTATTTTGCGTGCACCGCTACTACAAAGGATGATGCGGGCAATGATAAGATCATCAACTATAATCAGGAATATTTAAGCGGAGATAAAAAGAAGCAGGTCATTGAATATGATGTGGGATATAATCAGAAGATTCAGGTCAATACCACTGCGGACGAAGTGTTTGGCCATGACCTTGACAGAGACATTGACGATCTGGAAAAAGCAATTGCAGATCTTGTAGCAATTAACGAAACGAAAACCGATATGGATACGGTGCTTAAAGAGCTGGAAGAAGGCACTGCGGAATATGCGGACGTAAAGCTGAAATATGAAGCGGCAGAAAAGGCATACAGTTATATTCGTGAGAACATACATAGTATGCTGGAGGGGTCTATTACCAAGTTCCAGGGGTATCTGGATGATACCAACGTGGCAATTACAGATAACGGCACCAGAAGTCAGCGCCTTGACCTTATCAGCAATCGTCTTATGGATCAGAAAACTACTTTTAAAACCCTGCAGTCAGAAAATGAAGACGCGGATATTGCGGAAGTGGCAGTCCAGTTAACCAGTACGGAGCTTACCTATGAGTCAGCGCTTATGGCAACCGGAAAGATTATGCAGACTTCACTGATGAACTATATTTAATGAAGGCGTGGCGGCACGCAGATAGGAGCAGTTATGAAAATTACTACGAAAATTTTTGGGGAGATTGAAATAGCAGATGAAAAGATAATTCATTTTCCTTCAGGAATCATTGGGTTCCCTGAATTGACTGACTTTGCCCTGGTGCATGACGAGGATAAAGGGATTGGTTCCATTCATTGGATGCAGTCAGTGCAGGAACCGGCATTTGCCATGCCTGTTATGGATCCGCTGCTTGTAAGGCCGGATTATAATCCTGAGGTAGATGATGAATTATTAAAACCTCTTGGAGATCTGAATCCGGAGGAAATGCTTGTGATGGTTACTGTTACCGTGCCAAGCGACCTGACCAAAATGAGTGTCAATTTAAAAGGGCCCATTGTGATCAATGCGGCAGAAAAAAAAGCATGTCAGGTAATTGTAGAGGGAGAAGATTATGTAGTTAAATTTCCCATTTACGATATTCTGAACGCTAAGAAAGCAGGTGAGTAAATGTTAGCTTTATCCAGAAAAAAAAATGAAGCCCTTGTTATTAATAACAACATAGAAATTACCGTACTGGAGATCAAAGGGGAACAGGTAAAGCTGGGCATCAGCGCACCTAAGGAGGTTCCCGTATACCGCAAAGAGGTTTACGTACAGATTCAGGAGGCAAATAAAGAGGCAGTCAGCACGCAGGGGCTGGAAGCATTAAAAAATTTGCTGGGATAAAAGACTTTAAACAATTTTATAAATGATAAGATATAGGGAAGTATCTGTGATACAGGTGCTTCCCTGTGTTTATGTAAAATTTGAGGCGTTCGAAAGGCAGAATAAGTGTAATAAAAAATTATCTCATATGTGTAAATTTTTTTAAACTTTATCCGATATACATTAAAGAAGACAGGAAAACTCTAAAGTTTAACACAAAGAAACATATTAATTATTTTATATCACACGGAGGTGATTACAATGGCAATAGAACCATTAAGCAGTGCCATGACTTATCAGGCACAGAACACACAACAGGCAAAACCTGTACAGAAACAAACAGTAGAGAACATGGATGTTGCTACGCAGGAACAGAGTGCGGTATATGATGCCACTACTGTAAAAGTTGCTGAACCGGCCAGGAAAGAGGGCCAGGGAAACGGACAGAATGGTGCTGAAAACAGCCCGGCCAGGGAACAGCAGCAGATAAGCAATGAGCAGATTAAGAAAGCAGTAGAAAATCTTAATAAGAATCTGTCTCATTCCGAGGCAGTGTTTGGAATTCATGAAGAAACGAACCGTGTAACCATTAAGATCGTAGATAAAGATACGAAGGAAGTGATCAGGGAGCTTCCTCCTGAGAAAACTCTTGATATGATTGCCAGGGTATGGGAAATGGCCGGTATTCTCGTGGATGAAAAGCGATAGGAGGTAAAGAGATGGCAATGCGTGTAACCGGAATGTATTCCGGACTTGATACAGAAAGCATCATTCAGGAATTGGTGGCAGCAAAGCAGACGAAGGTAGATGATGCCAAGAAAGAACAGACTAAGCTGGAATGGAAACAGGAAGCTTGGAAAACACTGAATGATAAGATCAAAAAATTATATAATGGCGCCTTAGATATAATAAAATATGAAAGTTCTTTTAAGAAAAAGACTACGGTATTATCTGACAGCAGTTTTGCAGATGTAGTTACCGGAGATAATGCCATGCTCAGTGTGCAGACACTGAAAATAAAACAGATGGCCAAGACCGGATACCTGACAGGGGCAGAAGTTCAAACCGGAGATGGGGAAAAGGCTACATCCGGTACCCTGTTAAAGGATCTGGGGGTAGAGGTAGGAAGTAGTTTTACTATCAAGACAGGCGGTAAGGAAACTACGATTACCGTTGATGAAAAAACTACCATTGCCAGTCTGACCAGCCAGCTTACAGCAGCAGGCGTAAATGCAAATTTTGATTCTTCTACTCAGAGATTTTTCATTGGCGCTTCTGAAAGCGGAAAGGATGCGGACTTTTCCTTTGCGGCGGCTGACGAGGCAGGCGAGAGGGCTCTTGAAGCATTAGGATTAACAGGAGCTGGATCTACCAAGATTTCAGGACAGGATGCGGAAATTGAGTTAAATGGCGCGACCTTCACATCCTCTGACAATACTTTTGAGATTAATGGGCTTACTATTACCTGTAAGGCAGAAACTGGCGCCAAAGAATTAACGATGACTACTCAGGTTGATACCAGCGGCATCTATGATATGATTAAGAACTTCATCACAGAATACAGCAGTCTGATCAATGAGATGGATAAGCTGTACAATGCGGAATCCTCCAAGGGGTATGAACCTCTGACCGATGAAGAAAAGGATGCTATGAGTGAATCGGAGATAGAGAAATGGGAAAGCAAGATCAAAGATTCCCTGCTTCGACGTGATTCCACATTAAGTACGGTGTCTACGACATTTAAGCAGATTATGGCATCTGGTTTTGAGGTAAATGGCAAGACTATGTATCTGTTTGATTTCGGTATCGAGACAGCGGGATATTTTAACGCGGCAGATAATGAGAAGAATGCTTATCACATTAAAGGGGATGCAGATGATGCTACATACAGCAGTGATGAAAATAAACTGCAGGCAATGATCAATGCTGATCCTGACGCGGTTGCAGGATTTTTCACACAGCTCAGCAGAACACTTTATGATAAGATAACCGAAATGACATCCAGCGTTAAGGATTATAGAAGCTACGGAAATGTTTATGATGATCTTAAAATGAAATCTGATTATGAGGATTATGATACTAAGATTTCAGACCTTGAAAAAAAATTGCGGGATTACGAAGATAAGTGGTATGCTAAATTTGCCGCAATGGAGACCGCGATGGCTAAAATGCAGTCCAACAGCAGTGCAATTACCAGTTTATTAGGAGGTTGACACCATGGCTTTACCAGGTGCTTATGCGCAATATAAAAACAGTAAGGTGCTTACAGCAACTCCGGCTGAGCTTACGCTGATGCTTTATGAGGGTGCAATTAAATTTTGTAATGTTGCTATGACAGCAATAGATAATAAAGAAATTGAAAAGGCACATACCAATATTATAAAAACAGAAAGAATAATCGATCATTTAAGAATGACCCTGGACATGAAATATCCGGTTGCACAAGACTTTGAACGGATGTACAGTTATCTATCTCAAAGATTGCTTCAGGCCAATACTTCTAAAAATAAGGAAATATTGGAGGAAGTTAACGGACATCTGCATGAGATCAGAGACACCTGGAAGGAAGTAATGAGGATCAACAAAGAGAAAGGAAATGCATGAGTAAGCAATATGTGACAGCCCTGGAAGAAAGTCTGGAGAAAAAAATATGTGTGCTGGATGAGATATACAGAATCAGCCAGCTGCAGGCAGAGGTTCTTGCCGGGCAGCCTGTCGACTTTGAAAAGTTTGACAGATACGTGGATGATAAGGACATCTGCATCGGGAAAATAAATAAACTGGATGAGGGATTTGAAATTCTTTATGACAGAGTAGCAAAGGAGTTAAAGGAAAACCGGCTGGCTTTTGCAGACCAGATTTCCCATATGCAGGAATTGATCAGTCAGATTACAGACAGGAGCATGACGATTCAGGCACTGGAGGAACGGAATAAAAATGCTGTGGGGGAAGCGCTCTCAAGGGAAAGGAAAGAGCTTGGACAGGGTAAGCGTTCTCTCAATGTGGCTATGAACTATTACCGTAATATGAGCGGGGCAGGAGTGGTTCCAGCCCAATATATGGATAAAAAGAAATAACATTATAATTCCGGGTATAATAATTTTAACATTTGGGCAATGCGTATCGTGTAGGTATGCATTGCCTTTACCTTTTTATAACCATTTGAGGCTATTTCCCGGCGAATATCATCATGGATCAGATAATATTGAACCTTTTGGATGCAGTCGGAGATATTCTCATAGCATTCCAGGTCTTTCCCAATTTCAAAATATTCGGGAAGCTCATCCTGATAATTGGTCAGAAGAAACCCGCCGCATCCCATAACATCCCATATGCGTTGGGATAATCCTGATTGAATGGAGCGTATGGTGATATTCAGGTTGATTTTACTGCGGTTAAAAACAAGCGGCATTTCCCTGTGCGTAGAGACCCCGTTATGGCAGTGTACCTTTGGGACGGAAGAAGTGTCGCTGCGGGTAAATAAGTCTACCTGAAAGTTTTCAGACAGTGCATTCAAGGTACGGATCCTCTCCAGAGAAGAAGCCTGCATACCCAGGTAATAATTAGAAGCCACATAGGCATCTGTGTCTGCAAAAGAATCGGGCAGAGTATGGAAGCCAGGATCAGAGGTCTTGATAGAAGAAATCAGTCCGGAAGTAAGGGCTTCTTCGATCAGACCAAGCCCAGGCAGTTTGAGCTGTGCTTCAATCAGGCCATCACAAAACCCTCTGTCAAATGCTGAAAGCGGCAGTGAAAAATAAGGGGATTTTTCCGTATAAAGGGAGCCTACAAATGATACATCATAGGAAGCTGGAATGGAAGAGGATGAATACTCATCCGGATGAATAACATCTGAAAAAAGGCTGTCCCATCGATTTACATTAGCAGCAAGCGGCAAATAAAAAATGCAGTCAGGATTTTCGTCTTTGAACTGCAGATATTGAGTATAATCAAATAAAAAAATTCTGTTGCATTTATTGTGTATTGTATCAGAAAATAACTCAAGTACCGGGCAGTCTACACTCAGACATACATATAAAATCTTCAGATGTTCGCAAATCTGAGAAATATAAGGGAAATAGTTGATTGTAAAGACAAATGCTGCCTGATGCGTCAATATCTGTTCGCTGATCAGACGTATCCGATCGGAAGAGGCTATGGATTTTTGATAAATTTCGGTATCCTCTTCAATCACAGTAATCCCAAGTGAATGGAATGCATCTATGATATCCGGTTCGCAAATGCTGCCGTAGCGATGAAATATTACTTCCATGGTGGCTCCCCTGTCGGTTTGATGATAAAAAATAAAGTCACTGACTTGCACAGCCAGGATAATACCATAATTATCATATCATAGAAATAAGAGGACAGCTATATAAAATGTAGAAAATGTTTGCGCAAATAAAGTTTTTATATACTGTGAAAATCAAAAAATAACAGAATATGGAGAAAAAATAGTAGAAGGTTACCAGATATTGTGTTGTGTAATTTTTTGTTAACTAATTTTTATTTTGTTGACAAAAAAGTACTTTTGGGGATAGCATATGAATACGACAATTCTGTTTAAGTTAGGGGCGCTTAAAGCAGAGCTGTATTAAAATATGACAGGAGGAAAAAGATGCAGCAGGAAGAACAATTTTTAGCGTGTTTAAAAAACTGACAGATACAGTTGAGACTATCAATAAGAATATTAATAACATAGATCAAAAAGTAAATCAGAGGCTGGATGCGATAGAACAAAGACTGGAGACAGTGGATCAGAGGCTGGATGTAGTAGAGCAAAGGCTTGATATCATGGATCAGAAGATAGATGCTCTTGATAAGAAAATCGATTCTGTGGACTATGCACTTGATGCAGAGATTGATAAGGTTTATAAGATAGCGCTTGAAAATAAGCAAAGCATTGAAATACTATTCTTTGAAAAATACAAATCCTGCTTCTTTTTAGAAACTATTGGTCAAAAAAAGAAAAATTTATATTTAAGGTATAAAGTATTGAAGAAAAGCACCGATATAATATACAAGTAAAGCAAAACCAATTGCTTTCAAAAAGTAATCAAGCGTTTTGACTTTTGGATGCGTACGAATTCAAAAGTCAGAATGCAAAACAATCAACAAACGTACGCAGGGAAGCGGCGTTAAATTCAAGGAGGAATATATTATGGTAGTACAACACAATTTACAGGCAATGAACTCTAACAGAATGTTAAACGTTAACACGTCCAGTCAGTCTAAGTCAACTGAGAAGTTATCTTCCGGTTACAAGATTAACCGTGCAGCAGACGATGCAGCAGGCTTATCTATTTCCGAAAAGATGAGACGTCAGATCAGAGGACTTACACAGGCATCTGCTAACGCACAGGATGGTATCTCCTGCGTACAGACAGCAGAAGGTGCACTGAACGAAGTTCATGATATGTTACAGCGTATCAATGAATTGGCTGTTAAGGGTGAAAATGCAACTCTTACAACTGCAGACCGTTCTTACATCCAGTCAGAAGTTCAGCAGTTAATGAGTGAAATCAACCGTGTAGCTGATACAACTACTTTCAATGAGCAGAATCTGCTTGATGGTACCTTCACAGGTAAGGGCTTACAGGTTGGTGCAGAAGCTGGACAGCATATTGACATCTCCATTACACAGATGAATATGGATAATCTGGCAGCCAAAGCTGCAGATACTGAGTATAAGTATACTACTTATACAGATGGTGTGAAGAAAGATGACAATGTAATGAATGCCGCTATGGCAGCAGCAGTTGTAGATAAGTTCATGACGAACTACGGTGGAGAAACATCAGGTGCTACAGTTGCTACAGCTAATGACTTTGCAAGCTTGAACGCATTTGCTAAGAGCGCATTACAGACAGTTTCCAAACAGAGATCTGATCTTGGTGCAGTTCAGAATCGTCTTGAGCACACAATCAACAACCTGGATAACGTAGTTGAGAACACCACAAGCGCTGAAAGCCGCATCCGTGATACAGATATGGCTACAGAGATGGTTAAGTACTCTAACAACAATATCCTTACTCAGGCTGGTACAGCAATGCTTGCTCAGGCTAACCAGAGCAATCAGAGCGTATTGTCCTTACTTGGTTAATCGGTGTAAGAGTAATAATCATTGTAAACAAAACTACCAAAGAGCCGGTGCTTTGCATCGGCTCTTTTTCTGGAGAAAAGATGAAGAAAAAATTATTGGTATACAAATGGGGGTCTCTAAGTGAGCCTTTATTATGCAGGGCAATGAAAGATTTGGGATGGGACTGTGTGGAGTACGCTCGCCAAATGACAAACTATCATGCAGATGCTCTTTTTGCCAGGGAATTTATGGAATGTATCCATACAAATGGAATACAGATGGTTTTTAGCTATGACTATTTTCCTTTAATTTCCATGATTTGTGAAATTAATAAAATTCCATATGTTGCATGGATTTATGATTGTCCTCTATATACCTTGCAGTCTAAGACATTAACCGGCAAATATAATTATATTTTTTGCTTTGACAGAGTTTATGCGGAGAGATTGAAAGCAATGGGAGCAGTGCACTGCTATCATTATCCGCTGGCAGGAACCAGAGAACTCTTTGAAAAAACAAATAAGAAAAAAACAGCAGAGATATTGAAATATCAATGTGATATTTCTTTTGTGGGAAATCTTTATAATGAAAAGAAAAACCGTTTAAGGCAGGCTGAATTATCAGATTATACCAAGGGATTTGCCCAAGGGCTCATGCAGGCGCAGCTATTAGTATATGGTTATAATTTTTTAAGGGAGAGCTTGCCTGAATCTGTTTGCAGAGAAATTCTCCAAAAATGTAAAATAAGTTTAGGTGATGAATATATGCAGGATGAATTTCAAATGGCAGCAGACGCTGTGGGAATGGAAGTGACAGGCAGAGAGCGGGAGCTTGTTTTATTAAGCCTCAGTAATCGTTATTTGGTAAGGTTATATACATCATCGGAGCTGCCTGACGCACTTCGGACATCTAATATAAAAAATATGGGAGCTGCCGATTATGAAACCGAAGTCCCTTTTATTTATCAAAACAGCAGAATAAATTTAAATGTTACATCTAAAACAATTGAATCGGGAATACCGCAAAGAGTTTTTGATATTTTAAGCTGCGGCGGTTTTTGTATGACAAATTATCAGCCTGAAATAGCAGAATATTTTGCTGACGGGCAGGAATTGGTCATGTATTCTGATATGGAAGATCTTTCAAATAAGGTAGAATATTATCTGACCCATGAAGATGAAAGAAAGCAGATTGCTCAAAATGGATGCAGAAAAGTATTAAGAGAGTTCGAACTGAGAAAGCGCATCGCAGTTATGCTGGAGATTGTAGAAAGAGATGCGGAAGGCTAATATTATTATATCTGCACGTAATAGAAAAATTTTCTGTTTTGTTATAAACCGCTTTCATCTAAAACCTTTAATGCGTGAATGGCAGGTGGATATTCTCCGCATTGCAGAAAATATTTGCGTGCCATTTCCCATTCAGATATCATGGAAAGAATACGTCCAACTTCGTAGTAGGATAAATAGCTGTTGGCACCGGCTTTATTAGCAGTTGGAAAGGTGACTGCCTTTTCAAATTGTGACAGCGCCTCCTCGTACATTTCATTTTTTAAATATATTATCCCCATCAGGTATACAAAGTCGGCAGTCCGGGCAAAAGAATCATAGATACCCTCTAACTGCAGAGCTTCTTTATATTTTTGAAGACTAAGCAGAGCTTCTCCATAAGAAATAACCAGGGCCTGCACGTAGGCAAGCTCCGGATCCAGATCATAGGTCAAAGCCCGTTCATAGTAGGAACAGGCGGCAGCACTGTCAGCAATCATTTCATAACCTTTTCCAAGCTGGTATAAAATATATGGATTTTCAGGGTCGGCCGCAAGTTCTTTTTCCAAAAGGGAGATGTTGCGGTAAGATTTGGCGGCTCTTTCTTCTTCAGTCATAAGATAACCGTCATGCCCGATTGTGGTATTCAGCAGAAAGGCCTCAAAGGTCTTAGTAAATTTGGGAGTCAGTTGCTCATGAATCCTGCCGGTATAATGGTAACGTTTCTTATTAAAAAAACGTTCTGTCTGGTCATAGGTCTTGGAGGGATTCTGCAAAGAGCCTGTGAGATTTTCGCGGGTAACGCTGCCAACTGAGGCAGAAAGGTGTTTGCGGAAATATGTAAGTTCTTCTGCGTCCAGCGATTGTATCCATTCATCGCAGTCCATCATCAAAATCCAGTCATTGGAGGCCTTGCTTAAGGAATAATTTCTTGCAGCGCTGAAATCGTCTATCCACGTAAAGTCGTAGATGCAGTCAGTATACTTGCCCGCAATTTCCTTTGTGCGGTCGGTGGAACCGGTATCAACGATTACGATTTCAAAATCGTAGGGAGCAAGGGAGCCAAGCAGACGTTCAATTTTCTTTTCTTCGTTTTTTGCTATAATACAGACGGAAATTGGCTGCATGATAGATCCTTTCTGAGGAATGCTGAAAGTAGTATTTTAAGTTTCCACTGTTTATTAATATTATTATATCACGGATATAGGTAAAAAGGGAAAATAACATTATCAGATATTAAATATAATAAAAAATTACCGATATATACATTAACAAAGAAAATCAAGGATGATTGAGAAGGTTGCATGGAGGCATACAAAAGACAATTTACCTGCTGTGCGGCTGCGCACAGCAGATTTTTTGTGCGGAAATGTAATTGACCGGATTGGTATATAAATAGTGTTGAAAAGGAAAAGAGATGCGTATTTACCTGAAACGTGAAATATTGAATCTTGTTAGAACAATTGAAGATGCTCATAAAGTACTGAAAAAATTATCTGACAAAAAGAGCAATATGGATGTATATGAGTGCCTGACAGAACTCCAAAAGGCAGCGATCGCAGTTGGAAATCTTTTGGAGCAGTCGAATGAAGATAATGATGAAATAATCAGGTGTTTAGAAGAATATTGTGAGGATGTTTATCAGTATAGCGAGGCATATGAAACACAACAGAAACTGGACATACTCGCGACAATGAAAAATAGAATTCAAACAGTAAAAAATAAAATTATATATGAAGTAAAAGAAGATAAGATGGAAATTGTTTTTATGCCTTATAAAGCGGATATGTGGACGAGCCTTGCTTCCATTTGGGAGGCTGCCCAAAAAGACAATAGCTGTCATGTCAGAGTAGTTCCGATACCATATTATGATATAGCAAATATAAATGATATAAAGATGAAATACGAGGCGGAAAGGTTCCCGCAAGATATTGATATAACAGATTATAGAGAATATTCCCTGGAATTGAATCATCCTGATATGATATTTATTCATAATCCTTATGATGAGTGTAATAATCTTACAAGAGTGCCTCAATGCTATTATTCTTCAAACCTGAAAAAGCATTCAGAACTGCTGATTTACAGCCCATATTTTACAGTTGGCACCTATAAGAGAGAGAAACAGGAATTTATGTTTACAATGCCGGGAGTGTATTATGCAGATTATGTTATTGCACAGTCAGAAAAAGTTAAAAAAATTTTTGAAGCGTTTGGACATGGAAGTGATAAAATACTGGCCTTTGGTTCACCTAAAATAGATGCAGTAGTGACAAATGAGCAAAAAAAGCGAGAGATACCACAGGAATGGAAAGGGAAAATAGAAGGTAAGAAGGTATTTTTACTAAACACACATTTATCATATTTCCCTAAGGCGCTGAATTATGCTAAGTCTATGGACAACTATGCAGTAAGATTCCACAGGGAAATATTAGATGCGTTTATTGACAGAGAAGATTGTGCGTTGATCTGGCGTCCGCATCCATTATTAAAAAATATGCTTTGTGGAAGATTCCCGGAATGCCTTGAGTTTGTCAATTATTTTGAACAAAGGGTAAGGGAAGCGGGAAATGGGATTGTGGACGAAACAGGAGATTACTTTGACGCATTTTATTGTTCAGATGCGCTGATTTCGACATGGAGCTCACTTATCAATGAATATATGGCAACGGGTAAACCGATATTGATTTTCCAAAGAAGAATGGATGACGAGACAATGCAGAAATCCCCTCTTAATCGTAATATGAATTACTTTAGATTTGGAAAGAACAAGATTACTTTTGATGAGTTTCGGGACAATGTTATTAATGGGATAGATCCATTATATGATAAAAGATTACAGGCAGTGAAGGAGGCATTTCCTAACTGGGAAGGACTTGCGGGTGAAAAGATCTATCAGTATTTGAAGTACATTTACGGAGGAGGAAAATGATATGCAGGCAATGATGTTGGCAGCTGGCATGGGCCGCAGGCTGAAAAAATATACCAGGCATCATACAAAATGTATGATTGAAGTTGGTGGGAAAACCTTACTGGAACGGGTGGTTGAAGCTTTACAGGCCGCAGATATTGATAAACTGGTTATGGTAATAGGATATGAAGCTGAGGTTTTGAGAGAGTATATAGAATCCAAACATTTTCCTTTGAAAATTGAATATGTTTATAATAATGATTATGATACAACAAATATAACATTTTTATTAAAAGGTTGTTCATGAAAACGAAAAAAAAGTGCTCAGTTTTATATTTATTTTTTTCTTCTTCGGTTTAATCT
>USJG01000006.1 GCA_900554925.1 uncultured Lachnospiraceae bacterium | reverse complement strand
TGACACCCGAATCCTATAAGGTTATATTGTTTAAATTCATTTTCTGCTGATTCCGGCTGGTTCCAATAAAAATCCACCTTTTCCATTGCATTTTTCAAATCAATGCCATGAGATTTCTGAATCCTGTCAGCGATTTCTTCCTTGGTGGCTCCAAATTGCTTTCCCACGCTCACAACATCTCTGATTCTGTTTTCCCTTTCCTCATCTGCTCTATGTCGTTCTTCGGCTGTTTTCCACCTTTCTACCTGTATATCCATCTTATCCATGTTTGCAAATAATTCTCCCATCTTCTTCTCCTTCACTCTTCCAACGAGAGCCTCTGTTTCGTCCTCAGGAACATTCTCTTTCAATAGAAATGACCGTAGTACATTTGCTATAATATCAAGCATATAATCCAGTGAACAGTTAATAGTGAATACTCAAGCGAAACGCCAAGAAAAAAGTTTCATTATTCAAGAATAAAATTACTATAGCAAAAGTATCATAAAACCGCAATAATATTTATGGTATTTAATAAATGCTTTATATTTCCTGATGTAAAGTATGTAATTGTCAAGGTGCACACAATTTCTCAAAAGCCTTTTTGACACTAATGCGATTGCTTATTAATGTATCTATACCTGATCTTCCTGTAATTTATGGAGCACTTCTGTCAGAAGCGTCGAAGATATTCCTTCGGTATGAGGCAGAAAAACGACATCGACTCCAACCGCCTGAAGATCTTCTATGATTTTCTTATACATTTTGTTGCCTTTCCAATCGTTTCCATGAAACATAACATCAAAATGCAATTCTTCCCATGCCTGCATTTTATCCAATGTGGTTTGTGGAACAACCTGATTTACGTATACAATTGATTTCACAATTTCTATTCTTTCTTCATATGGAATAATCGGCATTTTCCCTTTGTAGCCTCTGACCACTTCATCTGTACTTACGCCAACAATCAGAAATTCACATTGTTCCTTTGCCCTTTTTAAGATATTAAGATGTCCGACATGGAACATATCAAACACACCCGTTGTATATCCTATCTGATATTTTTTACTCATTCGCCGCTTCTTCCTCCGTATGTCTCAATTTGCTATATAAGACCAGTCTGCTTCATACAGGTAATTTGTGACTGCGCCATCTGCTCCCAATTCATGAAAAATACGCATATCGGAAATATAATCTGCTACCGCTACATAAATATGGATGCCATATTCTCTTAGAAGCTGTATTCCTGCATCCTCAATATAACAAGCAGACACACTGACCACATGAATATCATGTGTGATGCAAAACTCCGCCAGTTCAAAATAATTATTGGGGGATACATAATGCTGTCTCACCGTTACATTTTTAAAATCATAAATTTCCATAATTGAATCATAGGCATCATAGTTATAAATATTGACAATGATTCTGTCCAGAACCTCCGCTATTTCCATCTCTGTTGCTAAATCTACGAGATATCGATAACCGTCAGTAATATCATAGTTGTTACCATTATCATAAGCAATATCATCCTTCATATCACAAGCGACATAGATATCTTCATGCTCTGCCATATAGTTGAGCATATCCTCACAGGACATGGCATCATATTTATAATATATTTTTTTATTTATAAAAGTGTGATAATCCATTCCTTCCTGTGATACGGTATATCTTGGCATTCCGTTTGCATCCATCCAGCTTCTGCTGTCCCGCATGGCAATTCCCTGTTCCAGATTATCATTCCAATCATGCCGCAATACCAAAATACCGTCTTTTGTAAAAATCAGGTCCGCATCAAATACGCGGTTGCCTCCAGCATAAGTGCGCTCCCATGCCTGTATACTGTTCGTATAGGTCTTTCCCTCTATCGCGCCCCCCGCATGAGCGATAAAATGATATTTTGTATACCAGGAATCCGTCTCATCCTCTAAAGGCTCGTACTGAGTTAAATTTACCTTTTCCTTATGCATGGATACGGATTCTGCATATCTTTCCAGACTATCTTTTACGTATGCGGCTCTTCGATAAATTCCATCCATTTTATAAACAGCGGTTCCTGCCACGATTACCAGTAAAAAAATAATCACAATCGTCCATATCTTTCTATGTTTCATCACTTACATGTCCCCTCTCATTTTCGTATTCTTTATACGACCTTTCTGTATCAAATAACACACCGCCATGTGTCGTAGGTACTTGTGCCGGCTTTCTGTAATTACCATATCTTCTCGTTAAAAACGCATCATAACCAGCCGGAACCGGAATATCCATAAATTCAAAAGGTAGCATAATAGTCTCTTCATACAGCTTTTTATTCCGAATCCTCCTTTTTGTTTCAAACATGAAATTAAGCGGAGCAACCATCTCAGATTCTGTAACAGAATATTTTCTTAATAAATCATCAATCAAATGCGCCTGCTCCCTAATATCCGTTATCTGCATTATTCGTATCCATGCTTCCAGAAGCTTGCCTTTCAGAGAAGTTGCTTCCTGGCAGGCTGCCAGATGCCGCATAATCTTTTTGCGATATTCTATTTCCAGCTGTTGTTTCTTTAGCAGAAACCGGTTTGGAACAACTCCATCCAGCACGAAAACATCCAGAAAAATCCCCTGATTAAACCTTATACCTTTATTACGCTCACATAAGAGAATGCCTGTCGTATCACTGTTCCGAAACTGGGCATGTCCTCTTGGATAATCGATATCAGAATATGTATTTTGAAAAAAATAGGGTTCTTCGAATTCTTTCGGAGCCATATTTACCATCTTATCATAATCTTCCCTGAACATAACAAGATCAATGTCATCATCCCATGGAATAAACCCCTGATGGCGCACTGCTCCAAGAAGCGTTCCCGCATCAGCAAAACAACGTAGATGGTGTTTTTTACACGCCTTCAAGAATCTTGCAAGCAAATCCAATTCCACCGCCCAGACTTTTTTCATCTCGGTCGTTACTTTATAATCAGAACGAATTTCTTCTGTCAAAAAACCCTCCGGCAATTCTATTTGTATATTCACTTTACTTTTTTACCTCTCTGAAACAATTTTAGAAAATAATTATATATAATCTCATCCTGCAGGCAGAGCAGCACGCTGCCATAGATTATCGCTCCTAACACAACTTGGATTCCTACTGCCGAGAAAGTACCCTCAATTCCCAACTTCTGCAGCATTTTTACCACACACAGCATCAATATTCCCGCTATCATTCTCTTCCAGGAATGCTTCCACAATATTCTTAATGTCATGTATCCCTTGCTGAACCTCACATATAAAACACTGATCAGTAATTCAGCCACAATAGACCCAAGCGCTGCCCCCTTACTGCCAAACCATGGAATCAAGAAAAGATTTGCGCACAAATTGGCAACTGCTCCGATGATAATAATTTTAGAACTGAATGCCCGTAACCCTGCTGGGGTGTAATACTGACTTCCGAGACAATTACTTACTCCGATAATCAAAACAATGGGGGCCAAAATATATAGAATCCATATTACACCATCATACCCATCTCCAAAATAAACCGGAACAAAGCTGCTTGCTATGCCAATCAGACCAAATACGCAGGCATACCCCAACAATAGAATATAATTCATTGATTTCTCAATTCTGTATCTGATTTCCTCCGTCCTGTGCTGCGCAAAAAGATAGGAAATTCTCGGCCCCATTACCGTATTTACTGAGGTAAACACCAAAGCCTTTATCATATTGATGATCTTGGTTGCCTGTTCATAATAACCGTTTTCATAAAGATTCTTTGTAATAGCTCCGATTAATGTTTTATCTAAAACCGTATAAACAGAACCTGCTACCGTAGGCACAAAATAAACCAATGTTTCTTTCACATGTTTTTTTACTTCAAATTTTCTCCAGTCAACCGAAACCAAAAAACGAGGCAAATAGGTCCACATGGATAAATTGCCGAGCATAGTAACAAAAGAATTTATCAATACATACCGTATTAAATCCGTTTTCTCACGAACCAGCAAAAAGATAAAAGCAACGCCCGCAATTTTGCAGATACTGTTTCGAAGCACATTATATTTCATGCATTCTAACCCATTGAAAAACCATGATATATCAAATAATGTACCTAACAGAAGCGGCGTAAGCGCCAAATAGTAACATCGATATTCTTTTGAAAAAATAATCACGCCTGTCCATGCAGCCAGACAAAGCAGACTCGTCCCTACTGTTACAAATTCAATTTCCCAAAAAATCTTACTTGCCTCTTCTGCATTATCTCGATGTCTTGCAATTTCACGGCTCCCATAGCTGGCTGTTCCCAACGCTGCAAAAAGGGTAAAAAAGGTCATAATGGAAGATGTATAGCTGTAAATGCCCACCCCCTCCGGCCCTAATACACGAGAAACATAAGGCGCTGTAATAAAAGGGATAATCAAAACCAGCACTTGATAAACTGAACTGTATATGAAATTTTTCTTAATACTCGGTGACTCCATAAATTGTTGCCTTTTAACATCTTTCTCTTTTCCACTCTATTTTTCTTTCTCTGTAGCTTCTAATTGCAAACTCTGATACTATAAGTTAATATTCTCAATTACATAAGCATCAGAAAACAATTAACTATAGATGCTACAAAGGGAATAGTTTTTATAACCCCAATTTGATAAATAACTTGCAGAGTGCATACGCTTTCCCCTTTGTTATATTCATCAATCTTATTTTTCTATTTTTCATCAACTTATATCTCTGCGGATATTTTAAATAAATTCTATTTATAAATTCATATATCTCTTGTTTTGAATCCTTTTCAAAAAATAAATAACTTATGTAAAATTTATAAGATTCGGAGATTCTCCAATCTATTACCCATTCTCTACGTTTATAGTCTATAGCATCAAAATAATATTCCAAATCTTCCAGCATACGTCTGATATCATCTAAATGTCTGATTATACTTGCTAAACTGATGCTTTGATCAGCCTGACCAATTCTATATTGATAAATATTGAATGGTATATATCTATAGGTTTCTATTTTCCATAAGGGGCAAGTTATATATTGCGTGTCTGTATAAAAACAATGTTCAGGCAATTTCAACCCTGCTTCTCTTAAAATACTTGTTTTATAAGTTAACCTGTGCATAACATATATATCACTGTCCGCAGGAAGCTGATCCGTACAGGTTGATTTGTCAGGTAACAAATATTCACTGTGAAATAATATATTCTCTCTTGTTATGTCATTGATTGTGCTATAATCTGAAATAATCAAATCATCATTGATTTGATCCAATATTCCTACAAATTTCTCTAATTCCTTTGTGTTAAACCAATCATCGCCATCAAGTAATTTAAAATATTTTCCTGTGGCATATTGAAGAGAAGCATTTACTGTAGAACCATATCCGCCATTCTCTTTATCAATTAATTTAAATGTATTAGGATATTTTTTGACATAAATATTTGCTATTTCTGATGTCCTATCTTTTGAGCCATCATTTACAATTATGACTTCTATATCTTCCAACAATTTTTCACATATCACACAGGAATCAAGTGTATTTTTCAAGAAGTTTTCAACATTATATGCCGCAATTGATACTGTCAACAATTTGCTCATATCATTTTCCTCATATCAGTCTTTATCTAACAATACTTCCTTATATAATTTATAATATTCATCCAGCATCTTTTTTTCTGAAAATTTTTCGCAAATTCGCTTTCTACAAAGTCGTCTATAATCTTCCATTTCCATTGCATCTAAATAAAGCAAATTATCAATTAATTCAGACAAAGCCTTTACGTCTTTTGCCGGAAATACCCACCCAGTTTCTTCTGTTACCTGCTCTGGAATACCTCCTACATCACTTCCTATAACAGGTGTACCACATGACATACTTTCTAAAATCGTACAAGAAAAATTTTCTGCATTACTTGGCATTATAAGTACATCAGCCATAGTATATAATTCATACATGATTTTCTCATTTTCCACATATCCTGTCCTGCTTATTGTATATTTATTTGAAAAGACAAGCTCATCACTATTACCAACAATAAGCAAATGAAACCTTTTCTTATTTTCCACAAGATCAAGCGCTCCCACAAGGGTTTCTATCCCCTTAAAAGGATTATCATACCTGTTGGCACAAAACATAAGTACAATTTTATCCAACGGTATATCGTACTGCTCTCGTAAACGCATGCGTACAAAACTGTCTGAAAAATCGGAAACGGGGACACCATTATGTATTAGATATATGTCTTCATCCTTTAGAAACGATTTCCTGCACTCTTGCATCAACCATCCAGATGGAACGACAAATGTAATATTTACATTAGTAAAGCTTTCTACCTTTTTCTGAAAACGATCATTTGCCACATCCAGCCTGATTTGGGGGTATATTTCCTTATATTTGCATATCATGCATTTTCCCTTTTCCCAACCTTTACAGTCAAAACTATATGCACAATGCCCTGTAAATGCCCACATATCATGAAGCGTCCATATCACTTTACAATATTTTGCAAGCTCTGCCATATCATGTATTCCAATATAATTTCCATGCAAATTGTGTACATGAATGATATCTATCTCATTTTCTTTAATTATTCTTTTTATTTTTTTTAAGGCATAATTGTCATGCACTCTATTATTATTTCCCAAAAAACACAATCCGCGTCTAATCTGGTTTTGTATTGTATTATCCTTATAGATACAATCTATCTCTTCTTTATCATTTCCGCGTCCTGCTAAAAAATATGACTGTATTCCACCATATTCGCTCATTCCATAATATAACTGCCTTGCAACTTTCTCAGCCCCACCACCTTTATATGTATGATTTAGATGAAGCACTTTTATCAATTTCTCCATAACACTATTTTCCTATTTCGTATTTCCAAACAAAATATCTGTCATTCTCATATTCAACATTATATTTTTTACATATTTCTTCCATCTCTTCTATTCCTTTTTGTGATACAACCAATAATCCGTTTTCTTCTTCATCAAATTCTTCTAATGTTTGACAAACATGAATTTTGGAATATGGATTATTATATTGAAGCAATCCGCTTCCATAAGAAAAGGATTTAAAGGCGACAAATTCGTCAACTTCTCTCAGAATGCTTTGCAAATCATAAGTTCGAACTACATATACATTGTGGGTTTTATGCGTTTCATTCCATTCCTCGTTTGCTATATAAATCCACGTGATTGCCACTATGATAAATATACCTATTCTTATCTGTTTTTCTACCTTTTTATGCTTTGATGCTACAACTATCATCACTATAGGAAACAAAATCCATATGACACCAAGTACCGTATGATACAATGTTGCCGTAAAAGGATTATCTGTATAATATACAGATTTAATTCCTGGGCAAGCATTTGCAAATGCAAATAAATTGGTAACATTATGTGTTTTTAGTACTGTATAAGTTATTGTTCCTGATAACAAAAATAACAAAAGAATATATAAGGTATTCCTAATCAAAATATTCTCTTTTTCAGTTAAAACATAAACTATCCCAAGCATAAACATTGGCGTAAGCAAATAGGAACAATATCTTCCATAATGCATTATTTCCACTCTTGAATATACATAACCATTTGCATTTTGATAAACTACTAATAAAATTCCCAATAAAACAGTACACAGAATAACCAGGAACGGTATAATCTTTTCCCCATTTTTATCCTTAACACCTCTTTTTATTTTCGAAACACATAGAATAACGCCAAAAAGGAAAAAGCCACAGTCGAATGCACAGATATAATAAATCATTCCAAACATATTCTGAATAGCAATCTTTTCTGCTTCCTTGTTGAAGAAATAATCAAGCAAAATACCTTTTAGAGTAAATCCTCTTTCTGAAAGCAGATTGCTTCCTACACTTTCCCCTCCACCATTCCTATACAGTGCATTGATATAAGAGTTTTGACCATATTTGTACTCAACAAAATAAAATATACCGATTAATAATAAGACGATGCTTACTTTGAAAAAAACTTTTATATCAAATCCGTTCTTTATGAAGTATCTTGCTATTTCAAAAGCAATCAACACTAAAGCTTCTGCGACAAGTAAAATGCATCTTTGATGTACAGAAAACGAATAAATTGAAATCCACGCAACCAATAACAATTTATACCATTTGGGATTATCATAGTAACTCACTACAAGTCCAAATATAATCCACACCAATAACCTAAGCCAGGATTCAGAAAAAAACATGTAAATATAAAATAAATCAGGAATATTTAAAATGCATACAGTTGAAGCAATTACTCTTGTAACTATATCTGATTTAGGAAATAATTTGGCTATACAATATCTGGCAATAAAAATACAACTGACATGTATCAATGCCTGAAAATATATTGCCATATGTGTCATAAATACAGTATTATTCCCCCATATTTTTATAAACAAAGCAAGAATAAAGCCGTAACCATGCCCATAATATCCATTAGTTGAAACTACTTCTGACCAATCCAGTCCTAAAATCCAAGCCCCTCCCTGCCAGACACCAAATTCATCATTTTGATTCCATATTGATAAAATATCTTTTACTTGTAACGTAGATAGAAAAAAGATTATGACACCTATCAACGCAAGCAGTACAAATTCTTTTCTTTTACTCATTTATACCATTCTTTCTATTGCTTTTTTAATCATTACAAATTCTTCTAATTGAGGTAGGATTCTCTTGACATGCATCTTGATAAAACCAATTCCCCTGTTTTTTTGCTTACACTCCAAACCATATTTTTTGTTTATTATATCTTCTTCACAAAAAAATTGTGGATAATTTGTAGATGATATTCCATCTCTGTCTTCTCTAGCCACAATCATATTTACTCTTTCGAAATTGATTCCTTTTGAAAGCAAATGAAGAAAATGCTCTCTATCAGCTAAAATTTTCAAGGTTACTTCAAATGGATACTTTAATAAATACTGTTTCTTCTCCAATACGGCCTGATGGCATATCGAATGGCCTTTCAAAAGCATTTCTGCATCATATGTTTGTACGAATCCCCGATCATTTATCAACTTCATAAAAGCATGTCCATAAAGCACTCCAACTTTATTTGCATATTGATTACAGAAAATATTTCTTAAAACATTTTCATCATAAAACGTATCTCCAGCATTCATAAATATAATCCATTCTCCTTTAGCTGCACAAACAGCTATATTCATAGCATCATATATTCCATCATCTTTTCCCTTAATATATTCAATTTTTTTTATATCATTATTTATATATTTTCTTATTAATGCATCTGTGTTATCTGTAGAATCCCCGTCCTTTATTATATATTCATAATCTTTATAATTTTGAGCTAACACAGACTTTATGGTTTCTTCTATATATTTTTCAGCATTATATGTAACTGTAATCACTGTAACTTTACACATATTTTTCTCAGTACCTCATTTCTTCACATATCAATTTCATAATACAAGTATACATCCCATCCTCTTCCTCTAGCGATTCCTTTACGACATCATAATTTCTTTTTGAACATTGCCCGCCGCCGGATTTGACATTCAAAATATTCTGATTCATAATGCACATTACCTTCATATTCATATTCCCTTTCTTTTAATGCTCTTAGATGAATGTAACTAGGCAGTACGTTTTAACACAAATCCATGCTGCAGCAATATCCGTGCCAGATTACAGGTTAAAACAGGGGAAATAGCCCCTGACAACCCAAGGATTCTTCGCAACAAAGGATTTTCCTTATCCTGGAACACTGATCTCCCATTACACTTAATATATTGGTACAATTCCTGTAAATACTCGCTGTCACGCTGCCTGTCATAAATTCTTGATGTATCCTTAATTGCCTGCATATAGCATTTTTCCATGACACCACCGGCACAATCAGGCAACAGTGCGCTAATCTCATTATGTATTTTTATCAGTTGGAGCCATCCCTTTCGATACTCATTTATTCTATCTGCTCTTCTATGGGTTGCGCTTTCCTTCTGCTGGACATATAAATATTCAATGTCGTCAAGATATACCACCCGTTTGCTCCTTTTAAGCAGCTCATATACATAGGTATAATCCTCCGCATATTTCAAATCTACAGGGAAACTTATCTGTTTTGCCAATTCCGTCCTGATAAGCTTCAGATATGGATAGCCGCATAAATGCCTGCGGTATGCAAAATCCTTCATAGCGTTTTCTCTGTTAAAAACTATTTTTTTATTACTTTTTGCAATATTGTCTATTTGGAATTTTTTATAGCTTTTTGGATCATATTTTTCACCGACCTTGACAAAGGAGCAATGCGACCAGTCGGCATCATGCTCTTTTATCAGCCTATACAGCAATTCGATATATTCCGGATATATATAGTCGTCTGCGTCTATAAAAGCAAGATATTTTCCTGACGCTTTGGATAAACCATAATTTCTTGCGCCTGCAGCCCCCTCATTTTCTTTTGTATAAATTCTGAACCGCTCATCGGCTTCTGTCATTTTACGCAACAGAGCTAATGTGTGGTCTGTAGAACCATCATTTACTATAACGACTTCAAGCTCCTGGTAGGTCTGTGCCCTTAGCATGCTTACCATTGTATTCAAATATTTTTCACCGTTATATATTGGAATGATGACGCTGATTAAATCCTGCATATCCAATTCTCGTATTTCCTTTCTTGATATTCTGATTTACTGTAGTTTTACCAAACGGATAATCCTATTCGATATATCCCATTTATCTTCCATCCGTTTCCATACATTGCAGTATATTGTGGAAGCTGCCAGAGACATCATAAATACAGCAAAAATACACACTGGAATAACAATTCGGTTGTCCCATTCATATCCATAATACCGAATTACAAACCTCGCAAATGTGAGTATTACCGGATGAATTAAATAGATCATAAAAGTTAAAGCGGATAACTTACTAAAATTCTTTTTAACCCGCAAACAGGAAAATCCTGCAAAAATCAGAATAGCGCTTATAGCAATCAAAGGAGTCAAATACCCTAAAAAGAAATCCTTTAACCAGCCATCTGATATGCCCATTAATGTCTGCTCATATTGCAGAACTACATCCAGCACCAGAACCAGTACACCTATTCCAATGAAAAGAATGCCCCTTTTATTACTCCTGCTCTCAATTCTTCTCAGCTCGTACCCAACCATAAGATAGCCGATATAGCGGAATGATACTCCTATATCCCAGGATAATGCGCTGCTACTGGTACAACCACCCAAAACTGCCAACACCATAAACACTCTAGCTACTCTGCTGAACACTTCCCCCCCAACCTGATACCTGAAACGAATAACCAAGGGTACTATCAAATAAACGCCGATCATCATATACAGATACCACATATGGGCAAACGGCTTCCCTCTGATAAGCTCCCTTACAGCTATTAACCAATCTAATATTCCTCCGCCATACCACACTTTCAGCATGATATTTAAGAAAAAATAGAGAAAGCTGAAAATCAATGTGGGAATACCTATGCTTTTAAATATTTTTCTATAATAATATCTGTACTGGCTGTTCCTTTCATCTGATAGCGCAAACGCTCCAGTCAACATAACAAAGCACGGAACAGCAAACCGAGGACAAGTATAATACATACAGCTGATTATTATCCCACGTAAATACAATTGTCCGAAAAAAATACTCTCATCAGTAATTGCCTGAAACCATATACTACTTACATGAATAGATATTACAGCAATACAGCAGATAACCCTAAGCAAATCATAATTTCCTTCTCTCGCCTTTTCCATATCGTTTCCTTACTATAATCGCATTTTTTCCACATCATACCTGCCAACAGAAAAAATCCTGATACAAAGTATCTGAACCTCCATGCGGACAATTTCATACTTTATATCAGGATTTTTAACTGCCTTTATTTACTTTTATCTACCAGTACAATTCTACTTTTTCCCTGGCTTCTTTCTCGCTTAGCCCATATTGCTCTGTTAACTGCTGTTTCGTCATCTCTCTGGAAATATTGACAGCCTCCAAAGCATGTATCAATTTCTCAATACTTTCTTCCTGTACCTCTGCTCGTGTTTCTGCCTGCGTTTCCTCTCTTACCTCTTTTCGTATCGCCTGTACATCCCATCCTTTAAACTGTGTAAAAAACTCTCCCATACGCCTCTCCTTAATCTGTCTCGCAAAGATTTCTGCCTCTTCCGATGAAACATTCAGCTTTTCCAGAAATACTTCTATAATCTGTACCATAATATTTAACAGGTATTCTGGGGAATCCGCAGTTGTTTCACTAAAATATGCATTATCAACCTCTTTCCCCAGCAGAGAGAAATCATAGGCATCCTTCAGCCTGTCCATCATCATAAGGATCGACAATTCATCCTTCTTCTTCATTAGCTCTTCATTGCTGTAATCCTGTAGCTGTACAAGGATGCATTTATAATCCGGAATATATTCCTGGAAAATATCGCTGAAAAGCACTCTCTTATGAAGCGAAGTTTCTGCTGTCCATTTATCTCTGCCGTCATAAAATATCACTGGCAGAATCGGTGGGTACTTAAATGCCTTCGTTCTGCTGACGCCCTCATGCTGCATCTCCATCTCTTTCTCATAGTCTTCCCAAATGAAAACCATATAGCGGAGTACCTGCATAACTACATTATAATCGATTGCCGATTTATGTTCAATAAGTGATACCAGAAAAAACGGTGCGTCGTTTCCTCTAAAATGAACTTTATTGACCACATCCGATTCTCTTTCCTCCACAAACATATGTACATAGCGTTCTGTTACGTTCTCTATATCCTCCGGCCTTACCTCCTTTAACATTGGAATGTCCACATACCCCTTCAAAAACTGGGCGCATAAAATAGGGTCTGAGAAAATCAATTTGCTTGAGCTGTCCTTTGCTTTGGAATTAGTGTGTTTTTGTGCCATCTGTAATACCTTCCTTTCCGGCATGGCATACAGACCTCCCCTGCGGCAGCTGCGGCAGTTTCCGCATCCCATGCACTTCCATATAAAATTGTGTTTCGGGATACTGTTTGAAATTCTTTGAATATAAAGCATGGCCCCTGGCCAGATTTTAGAAATGCATCTCAGAACAGATACGAAATCTATTATCAATATAGCAGATGCTTAACAGCTATGCAAGATAATTCTGATATAAAATATGAAATTGTCAAGGTTCAGTTTCTGGCTACTCGCTTTATCTCGCAACAGGACTCTCTATCAATAAATGGCTTATCAAATCTATACGCAATTTGTACAATGCCTCTCTGTGTTTCCGACTCATAAGGAAACACTACTATATCACATGTCATAAAATACTTTTCCACTTCATTGTCAGGGATGTAACCATCAATGATTTCTACTGAGTCTTTTATTCCATCATTCCTGATTATCTGCTTTTTTAACATCCGAATAGTCATACTTTTGGGCCGCCTTGATATTGCTATCTCCATTTATAAGCATTTCTTTATATAATCCAGCATCCTGTGCCCTGTCTTGAAACGCTTTTCTATCGTAACTTCCAAACACAAAAGCAATAAATGCTTTCAAAATAACTCCCATTTTCTTCAACTTATATTTTCCTTTTATTAATACCTCCAGGAAATCATAGCCTAATTTCCCCAGACATAGAAATCTATACAATACATTTTCATACTCCCAAAATCCAATCAGATTATTCCTGTAATAATAAAAATACATTGGTATTCGTTTTTTATTTTGTTCCTTTACGATAGATAACTCTTCAGCGCTTACCCGTTTATGTAAGACCCGGCTGCTCCCAACCATATATGCCGGCCCGTAATCTCTTATTATTCTCTGTGTATATTCTGAATCATCACCCCAAATAAAAAACTCTTTCCATGGGTATCCACACACCTCTACTGCTTTCATGCTAATCAGAAGCGATACAAATGTTGCTTTTGCAATCTTTACAATTCCCTTATCGAGATATTGGTACCAGTCGAGATATTTATTGAACTGCTCTCTGGCAATCTTAGGTACATTCATTGCTTCTCCATTTATTCCTCGTACAGCGCTTGCCAGAAAGCTAACCTTTCCATGAATTATATCAATAGCTTTTATCAGTTCCTCTAATGCCGTCTCTGCAGGAACAACATCGTCATCCATAATCCAAATCCAATCAGGTCTACTCTTTGCGGCCAGTTTCATGCCCTCATAAAAGCCACCTGCTCCCCCAATATTCTCTGGGAGCTTCACATACTGTATTTGAAGGCTGTTTAAATATCCATTTTCTTTTAGGTAGCTTTCGGTACCATCAATACTTGCATTATCTACAACAATAATTTTCTCCAAAGAGGCAGTTTGTCGAAATAATGCATCTATACATTCCCTCAAAAGTTCTTTTCTATTATAAGTAACTACCACTGCCTGAATTTTCAATTCCATTATGCTATCTTCCCTTCAAATACGCCTAACAGCGTAAAAAAATCCCGACACAAAGTATCCACGCCTTACCATTCGGCGTTATTTCATACTTTATATCAGGATTCTTTCATATATTGCTATAAATTTATTCTACCTTACCAATACAATCTCAGATTTTCTTCCGCAGCCTCAGGGCTCAGATCAAACTGCTTGATCAGCTGCTGCTTTGTTGCTTCTCTGGAAACGGATACCTCTCTCATCATCCTTATGGAATGAACAATTCCTTCGGCTATCCCTTCCTCTCTTGCCTCTTTTCGTGTTGCCTGCACATCATATGCTTCAAAATTTGCAAATAACTCTCCCATAGGCCTCTCCTTTACCTGTCCTGCAAATGCCTCTGCTTCCTTGCGCGGCACATTTACTTTTAAAAGCAGAATTTCTACTATCTGTGCTATAATATCCAGCAGATACTCAGGCGACCCGGACGTAACTTCATTTAAATAATCTGCATTTACATCCTTACTTATCGCTGCAAAATCTGTTGCCTTCTGCAGCTTACTGATCATCATTACTATGGACAGTTCATCCTTCCGCTTCATGATTTCTGCATTACTGTAATCTTTAAGCTGCACCAGAATACATTTGAAGTTGGGAATATAGCTTTCAAAAACATCACTTAGGAAAACCCTATCCGCAAGTTTAAGCCCCTCGTTCCAATCAGCAGTTCCATCATAATAAATGATCGGCAGAACCGGCGGATACTTGAAATCCTTCGTTTTACTGATTCCGCTGTGTTCCCTTTCCTTTTCTTTCTCGTAATCTTCCCATATGAATACTATATAACGCAGTATCTGCATAATTACATTATAATCCACCTGGGATTTATGTTCAATAAGAGAAACTAAAAATAACGATGTTTCGCTTCCTTTCAGATGAACTTTTTTCACCACATCCGAGTTTCTTTCCTCAATAAACATATGTACATAGCGCTCTGACACATCTTCAATGTCTTCTGGCTGCACATCTTTTAACAGGGGAATATTTACATATCCCCTCAAAAACTGCGAACACAAATGCGGGTCTCCAAAAATGATCTTGCTGGAGCTGTCCCTTATTTGGGAATTAGGAATCATCTGCTTCATTATCTGCCTGCCTTTCCGACATGAAATAAAGCAGTAAATATACCATTTGATCAAGAATATCTAAAACTCTATCCCATGTACTGTATGAAATTTTAAATGGGATATTTTGCTTAGAATTTCTGATTTGAATAGTAAAACCCCAATGAAAAATAGAAAATATCCTGAAATTAGATTTGTTTCTTTTTTCACTATAGCAGAGTTCCTCCCCTTCTGCAAGAAAATCCTGATATAAAATATGAAATTTTCAAGGTACCAAAAAATAATAAAAACAAATTTTTATTCCATCTTCATCTGCAAGTAAAGGGCGTCATACTCGGCTTTTCTGGCATGATACTGGGTATCCTGCAAAATCTTTCTGTTGGCCGCAATCACATCCGCCACCAATCCAATCATAAAGGTCAGAAATCCTATAATAATTAAGGTACACGCCAATATTAATGACTGCACATGTCCGCCGGATTGTCCCACTGCCATATAATATAGGAACCTGAATCCAATAAGCAGCCCTATTGCTATCGGGACCATAGCCAGATAGGAAAAGCATTTTAGAGGCTTGTACATCATATAAGCCCGCAAAATTGTCAGCATGCTTTTCTTAACATATCCCCAGATGCTGTTAAACAGTCTGGAGGGACGCAGCTCTGCATTGGTACGGACTGGTACGCTGGTTATGGCGATCTTTTCCCGCCCTGCCTGCACAATGGTTTCCAGGGTGTAAGTATAATCATTGACCACATTCAGCCGCATTGCCGCTTCTCTGGAATAAGCGCGGAAACCACTGGGTGCGTCCGGTATATCCGTATTGGATGCCCTTCGCACTACCCAGCTTCCAAAATGCTGCAATTTCTTTTTTATATAAGAAAAATGCTCCGTCTGATCAATCGGCCTTGCTCCAATCACCATATCTGCCTTTCCCTCTAAGATAGGCTGAATCAATGCCGCAATATCTTCGGCACAGTATTGGTTATCCGCATCGGTATTTACAATAATATCTGCGCCATTTCTAAGGCCCCCATCAATTCCCGCCATGAATCCCTTGGCAAGCCCTTTGTTTTGTTTAAAATTGACCACATGGTGAACACCCCAGTTTCTGGCAACCTCCACTGTATTGTCACTGCTTCCGTCATTGATGATCAGATATTCAATTTCATCAATTCCCTTTATCTCCCTGGGCAAGTCATTTAAGGCTATTTCCAGGGTCTCCGCTTCATTGTAGCAGGGAATCTGTATGATTAGTTTCATCCTGATGTCATACCCTTTCTATATTCTTCTTTGTTATAATATAAATAAAAAGTATTGGACCGAATGCTGGTATCAAACACTTTGTCTAATTCATCCTTGTACTGTGTATCAATATGAGTAATCAAAAACAATCCCTTTCTATCAGAGTCCTCCCCTGACAGACAGTCATTTTCCCCAGGTATTGTCTCCTTCTGTATAACCTCTATAGTCTTATCTCTAAGCTGCATTTGAATAAAATCAATATACTCCGGTTTTCCCTCATCCAGATACGCCACTCTGTCTTCCGGGCCGATTTGATCTCTGATTTCTTCTGCAATATATAAATCCATAAAATTTGAATTATTAACACGGTAAGTATAATGATGACTTATCTGCAATCCGGCAGCAATTTCAAGAGCTATGATTCCTGACAGCAGCCATGATGCGCTGCTGCTTTTTCTTGCCGCCCAGACAAGAAAGGCTGTTATAAGCATTACGCCAAATCCAAGCATCCATGTATCTCTGAAAAAAAGATACACGTTCAGGTTCTCCTCCTTTAAAAGATAACTGATTCCTGCCACCATATATCCTCTTATGCCATCCATGTTTTTTGCTTCTATGTAATTTAAGATAACAGGAATGAACAATCCTGTCCCAGTTCCCATAAGCAGTGTCCCCGGAAAAATCCACCTGCTCCTGCTCATTGCGGCAATACCAGCCAGCAGAAAAACAGGCACGATAAATTCATCATATCTTCCATAAATCAATGTATCTATAAGTTTGCCCTGATACATATAAATGCTGCTGATTAAAATTTCGCCTGCCGCAGATAGAATAAGAAAAAGTGCTATCCATTCTTCAGCCTTTCTCTTTTCTCTTGTTCGAAATTTCCTGACCAGCGAAACAAGTTCTTTAACAGCCCATACAATTCCCCAGTAAAATATGCCAAAACTGGCAAGGCCCAAATAAAATAGTTTCGCACCCGCTTCCTTGACAAGCTGTATCATTCCACGGGCAGTAAATATCTGTTTAAACTTTCCCCACTGGCTTCCATAATCGTTGCCTGCCAGTACCTGGGCATCTGCGCCCGAAAAGACCTGCTCAATGGTACTTTGCTTCAATGCCACCGCCAGCAGCAGAAATAACAGCAGGATTCCCCAGAATACCAATACGACCTTCATCTCAGGACGCTCCATAACCATCCAAAAAACCAGTGTAATTACGCAGGCAATCAGAACACCTACCGTTCTCATATGTACACAATATAGATAGATAAGTGACGCTGCCAGACAAACCGCAGTCAGCACTTTTGCATTCTTCATCAGGCAAAGGAACAAATAAGTAATAAGCACAAACAAAAACATCAGCAGTGCTTCTGCCATAGTCATCTGCATATAAAAAATCCATGAGGGATACAGTACAGCGGTTCCACAGATGAACACTCTCCTTATCTCATCCAACTCCGGAAAGATTCTCTTTAAAATTCCCTGCATCAAAAACACGCTCCCACACATCAGCAGCATATTGATGCCGACCGCTGCTCTGTACGCGGTCACTCCGTTTTGAAATAATTTAAGGATGGGAATCAACACAAAGCTGTAGCCAAAGGAATAATAAGACCCTAAAGATGCTATCGGGGACCAATTATATCCCACCTTTCCTGCGGCGCTTGCCCAATATCCAAATTCATCAGGAACCAGTGTAAACCCACAGATTTTATTAATTCCGTATTGGAAAATACCAAATATGATAAGAATAATAAATACTAAATAAATATTTGCTTTTCTAATGAAGTGCATTGCATTTTTCATATGTCCTTTTAACAGTGAGCAGGAGAAACCGGATTTTGACCGGTTCCTCCCATTTAACCTGAAAAATTTTATCTCACCTGCACATACCAATTAGTATCTGATAATTGCATATGCGCCTGCACCGCCGGTTGTATCAAAGGTAACAGTATCCGGATTGCTGTCAACATCTTCCAGAATTGTTACTGCGCCGCCTGCACGGACACATACTACTGCATATGTGCTGTCAGTCTGCGCAAAGTTCTTAGGAATGCCTAAGGAAATCCTGATTGCTGCACCTTCAGCAGAAAGTAAACTGTACTTACCTGCAGTCATCTTACCTAACTCAATATTGAGCATAGGGCCAACTACAGCTCCTTTTGCCTGTGCTGCTAAATCAATTGCTGCCTTGGCAAGAGGACTTTTTTTAGCGTCCAGATTAGAAAATTTTGCATAGGGCTTTTCTGATCCGGTTAAGCCATACCCTTCTGCAATAGCTGCAACGCTTGTTGTAACAACGCTTCCATTTACACCAGTTGCAAGATAAACGCCTGCTGTAGTTGATTTAACTCCTGCAACAGTGCTTGTGTCCGGAACCTCAGCAACAGTTGTCACTTCGCCTGATGAAGCTGACGTAATGACTTCTTCTGCAGAAGATGTGCTGTTACCTGATGTGGTAGTAGCTCCAACGCTCATAACAGGCGCCATAACCAGGGAAGCTGCCAGCACGCCAGTCATCATTTTTTTGATGATACTTGCTTTCATTTTTTCTCCTCCTATAAGATATATTTATGGTCTGAAATTTCCCAATATAGGAACTTTCAGAATAACCATCACGCAGAAGCTATCAAAATATACTAAATATATCTCAAATGCTATTATCGATAGCTCATATTTAATTATATGCTATCATTAATATATTTTCAAGTATTTTTTGTTATACAATTTGAAATTATAGTAATTAAGCATTTTTTCAAATTGCAGATCAGTGCAGTATTATCGTTTAAATCTGCACAGAAAGGAAACCATGGCAAATAAGACCTTAGAGCAGTATCTGAAGGATTTACGAAAGTCCTGCAATTATTCCCAGGAATTCGTTGCTTCGCATTTGAATATTACCAGACAGACTTATTCTCATTACGAAACAGGCAGAATTACCCCACCGGTAAACTCCTTGTACAATCTGGCAAAATTATATGGCGTACCTGTAGAGAACTTTCTTGAACTGGTTGTTACCTATAATATAAATATGGACTTCGCGCTAAAACCCCAAAATAGTAAGGTGGATATTACAGATGATCTGTCGTTTTTCGTAGATTTTATAAATGCTCCTGAAAATAGCAAAAAATTCAAGTTTCTTAATAGACGTGAAAGACAGCTTCTTTTCTATTTTCTCCTGTTAGATGCCCGCGATCAGGAGGACATATTGTCTTTTATGAAAATAAAATATCAAAACCGCTCCCATGAGAAAGATTCTTCAAAGAATAAACTTCAAAAAGAAGAGCAATAAAAAGAAAGCAGTTGGCAATGCTTCCTGTCATCTGCTTTCTTTTTGTATTACTTTTATGGTGCTTCCCTTTTACTTAATCTTTGCTTTTTTTCGCTGTCTGTTTTTTCCTTGCTCTTTTTCTGTCATTTTTATCCTGATACACTTCTACATGATCAATTCCCTGGACAAATTTCAAAAACTGACTATATCCAAAATCCTTCACATTAAAATTCGCATACTTACTGTACACCAGATTGCTAAGTTCACTGATTCCAATCCCCTTACTGCCTGCTTTGTAAATAATTTCCCTGACATAATTTCTGATTTCCTCCTGGGACTGTTCATTATCCTTAAGAGAAAGTGTAATTACGTTTTGTTTCTTTTCTAAAAGAAACAATCCGGCATCCTCCACAAATTTTGACAAAAGGCTATAGCCATAATTTCTCACATCAAAATCAGGATACATATTTACCAAACGATTTCCAACTACCGCAAGCTCCACGCTCTTGCCCTTATTTTCATTTTCATTGATGATATTGGTAATGGCATTATACACTATTTCCCGGCTGATGGTATTATCCTTGCCATCCTTACTGTCTGCATCCTCATCCTGATTGCCGATATTTTCCAAATTGACAAACCGGGTGCATGCCACGCGGAAAGAACGAGGTGTCTTTTCTTCTCCCATTCCAATCACTTCCATACCGGATTCACGAAGGCGGCTGGCTAACCTGGTAAAATCACTGTCACTTGACACGATGCAGAATCCGTCAACATTGCCCGTATAGAGAATATCCATCGCATCTATGATCAAAGTGGAATCTGTAGCATTCTTTCCTACTGTATTGCTGAACTGCTGTACGGGAATAACTGAATTTTCCAAAAGCTCCCCCTTCCATTTGGTTGCCTGTGTACTGGTCCAGTCTCCGTATATCCTCTTATAGGTTGTTATGCCATAGGTGGACAATTCCTCTAAAATAGCACCAATATATTTCGCTGAAATGTTATCTGCATCAATGAGTAATGCGAATCGCTTATTTTCCATAATCTTACTCCTTTTCCTATTCAGTATAACATACAATTTTAATCAAAGCCAGCAGCATCTTTCTCTTCGCCGCAATGCGCACACAAAAAGAAACCCCCATGCATTTTGCATGAGGGCTATCTTCTGTCATTAATTCGTGATAAATTTTATACAGGGTATGCCGCATTCTTAGTATCAGCCTGCGTCATATCTACCTTTTCCTGCTGTGCCTGACGATATTTGAAGAAGTCAGTTGCTACCTGAGGGAACAGGGCATAGGACAATACATCTTCATCCTGCTGCTTCCATTCCTTCATCTCAGCTTCCAGCTTATCCATTTCGTTCTCGATCAGGTCAGCGGGACGACAGGTAATTCTCTCTTCTCCCGGAATAACCTTATCAATTACTTCCTGGTTCATAGGCTTAACCGTCTGGCCATATTCACCGCGAAGAACTGCCTTGGTCTCCTTGGTTGCCATCTTGTATCTTTCGCCCATAAGTACGTTAAATACAGCCTGTGTACCAACGATCTGTGAAGAAGGTGTAACAAGAGGAGGCTCACCTAAGTCTTTTCTAACCTGAGGGATCTCCTTAAGCACATCATAGTACTTATCTTCTGCGTTCTGCTCTTTCAACTGGCTGACCATGTTGGAAAGCATACCTCCGGGAACCTGATACAACAGCGTCTTGATATCAACACCCATAACCTTGGGATTAAGAAGTCCGTTCGCAAGGCACTCGTCTCTGTAAGGTCTGAAGTAATCAGCAATCTCAGAGAGAATATTCTGATCATAACCTGTATCATAAGGAGTTCCCTTAAAGGTTTCAACCATAACTTCTGTGGCAGGCTGTGAAGTACCCATTGCAAAAGGTGAAATTGCACAGTCGATCACATCTACTCCTGCTTCTACAGCCTTCATATAGGTCATGCTTGCTACGCCTGATGTATAGTGCGTATGGAGCTGGATAGGAAGCTTTGTTGCTGACTTCATTGCTGTAATCATTTCAGATGCCTTATAAGGAACAAGAAGTCCGGCCATATCCTTGATACAGATGGAATCTGCTCCCATCTCCTCAATCTTCTTAGCCATATCCATCCAGTATTCCATTGTGTAAGCATCACCTAAAGTATAGGAAAGGGCAACCTGCGCATGGCCTCTTCCCTCCTGTACTTTAATTTTATTTGTAGCATTAACTGCTTCCTGCAAGTTTCTAAGGTCATTTAAGCAGTCAAAAATACGGATAATATCAATACCGTTTGCAATAGACTTCTCAACAAAGCTGTCTACAACATCATCAGCATAAGGTCTGTAACCTAAAATATTCTGACCTCTGAAGAGCATCTGCAGCTTTGTATTCTTAAATCCATCTCTTAACTTTCTAAGTCTGTCCCATGGATCTTCCTTAAGGAAACGAAGGGAAGCATCAAAGGTAGCGCCGCCCCAGCATTCTACTGCATGATAACCAACTTTATCCATTTTATCAACGATTGGAAGCATCATCTCGGTAGGCATTCTTGTAGCGATCAGAGACTGATGCGCATCACGAAGAACGGTTTCCATGATTCCAACCGGTTTTTTAACCTGTTCTGCCATTTTCAAATCCTCCTTGTTTTTCTTATCACGTTTTTAAAATACTCCAAATACTGCCATAAATGTACCGGCAACTACTGCTGTACCGATAACTCCGGCTACGTTAGGTCCCATAGCATGCATTAACAGGAAGTTAGTGGGATCAGCTTCCGCGCCAACCTTCTGAGATACCCTGGCTGCCATAGGAACTGCGGATACACCTGCGGAACCGATAAGAGGATTAACCTTACCCTTCGTTGCAATACACATAAGTTTTCCGAATAAAACGCCTGCCGCAGTACCAAATGCAAAGGCAATCAGACCAAGTGCAACAATTTTCAGCGTATCCAGATTCAGGAATGCTTCTGCACTTGTAGTTGCTCCTACAGAAGTACCAAGCAGAATAACCACGATATACATAAGCGCGTTGGAAGCTGTATCCGTCAACTGTCTTACCACACCGGATTCTCTAAACAGGTTACCTAACATCAGCATACCAACAAGGGGCGCTGTAGTAGGAAGAATCATAGACACTACAATTGTAACAACAATAGGGAAAAGAATTTTTTCAAGCTTGGATACCGGACGAAGCTGTCCCATCTTGATCTTTCTTTCCTTCTCAGTTGTAAGCAGCTTCATAATAGGCGGCTGGATGATCGGTACCAGTGACATATAAGAATATGCAGCTACCGCAATAGGTCCAAGCAAAGCAGTCTGTCCAAGCTTTCCTGCAAGGAAAATGGAAGTAGGACCATCAGCACCGCCGATAATGGAGATTGCTGCTGCGGCCTTATCATTAAAGCCCATTGCAATTGCTCCAAAATATGCGGCAAAAATACCAAACTGTGCTGCCGCACCAAGTAAGAAGCTCTTAGGATTGGCAATCAGAGGACCAAAGTCCGTCATCGCACCGACACCCATAAAGATCAGTGACGGCATAATTGCCCATTCATCTAAGAGATAAAAATAATACAACAGACCACCGGTTCCATTTGCGGAATCTTCAATGCTTAACATGATATCCGGATAAATATTAACCAGCAGCATGCCAAATGCGATAGGTACAAGGAGCAACGGTTCGAAGCCCTTAGCAATCGCAAGATAGAGAAATACACACGCCACAACGATCATCAGATAATTGCCCCAGGTAAGATTAAAGAAGGCTGTCTGATGAATCAGATTGGACAGTGTGGTTACTATATAATCCATTTCTTTTACCTCCCGTAAGTTTTCTCAGCACTTACCGTACTAATTAGTTCATTGTTGCCAGTAATGCGCCTGCTTCGACAGCATCGCCAACTGCTACATCAATGCTTGCTACGGTACCATCCTGAGGTGCAACAACGGGAATTTCCATCTTCATTGCTTCCAGAATCACTACTGGATCACCAGCTTTCAGTGCCTGGCCAACACTTGCCTCTACCTTAAATACTTTACCTGCTGCTCCGGCTTCCACCTTAATGCTGCCTGCGCCGCCGGCTGCTTTAGGTGCCGCAGGTGCTGCCTTAGGTGCTGCTTTGGGAGCTGCCTTAGGTGCTGCGGGTGCAGGTGCAGGTGCTCCTGTGGATGCACCTTCTTCTACTACTACATCATATACGTTGCCATTTACGGTAATTGTATAATTTTTCATTACTAAATCCTCCTGTAATATATATCTTTATTAGAAACTATGCTCTCTGCCATTTATTGCCGGCACGTCTGATACTTCTCACCACAAATCCGTCTGTAGAAGAAGCTCCTTCACTTGCAGCAATTGCTGCGGAAATAACTGCTACCAGTTCCAGATCATCTGATAATTCTTCTTTTTCAATAATCTGCGCAATTGTGTTGTCAACCGCTGCCTTCTTAACTTCTTCCTTACTGGACTTTCTGGTAAACTTATTTTGAATTTTAGGAATAACGCTGAAGCAGCTAATGATCGCACTGATTAGAATAAGTACGACAAATACAGTTCCCATTCCAAGAAGTGTATTTAATGCCGCCTGCACCATCTTTTCTCCAAATGAATATTCAACATTGGTAGAAATACTGGTTGGCAGACCCTTTTCATATACGATCTCCATAGCGGCATCACGTACATCGCCTTTTATTTTGACTGTAATTACTCCTTCCACTGCATAGCTGGTTCCATCAACAACTTCACTCTCCATGGAATTTGAAGTAACTCCGATTATTTCTACATAATTACCCATATCCTCAGCAGCACTCTTCCAGCTTTCAAAAGCGCTTTCAAATACGGAAGCATCCATGCCGCTTTGTTCTATATAAGCAATATAATTGCTCTCACTCTGCTGGCTTACTACCTGACTGATAACAGTAACAAAGCTTTCTGCAAATTGTTCTGCCTCCTGCTGCGTCATCAGGTTTACATCTTCCTCCTGCTGCGTCATCAGGTTTACATCTTCCTCCTGCTGACCACATGCTGTCAGGCCAAGCATACAGGTAATCATACCTAATACTAATAACCATTTTTTCATATTAAGTATCATCCTTTCCTATACTGTACCGTGCTTCTTCGCGGGACGGTCTTCCCTCTTGGGAAGCAGCATCTCAAAAGCGCCGATAACATACTTCCTGGTATCTTCGGGCTCAATGATCTGATCAACATAGCCTCTCCTTGCCGCACTTGCTGCGCTCATCTGAAGTGCTGCATATTCTTTTGCACAGGCATCAATGGCTTCTGCTCCCTGACCGTCACAGATGATCTTGGCAGCCAGCTTTGCATCCATAGTACCGATCTGTGCATCCGGCCATGCCATGGTAATGTCAGCTCCGATTCCCTTGGAATTCATTGCCACATAAGCGCTTCCGAAAGCCTGTCCGATAATAACATTTACTTTGGGAACTGTTGCGTTAGCGAATGCATATGTAAGCTTTGCTGCTGCTTTTGCGATCTTCTTTTCTGAACACTTATCTGCCTTGAAGCCCTTTACATTTGTAAGAGAAAGTACCGGAATATTAAATGCGTCGCAGAAGTTAATGAAATCTGCGGCTTTGTCACATCCTGCCGGAGTTAAAACCGCATCAAATTTATCTGTTACAGTTCCATCCTCGCCATATACTTCGCTGCGGTTGGCAACTGCACCTACGGTCACGCCGTTTAATCTGATCAGTGCTGTTACCATTTCTTTCGCATATCCGGCTTTTATTTCGAATACCGCACCGTCGTCTGCAAGCTGTGATAATGCAATAGAGGTGTCTCCTGTACAGTTTGCGATTTCTGCACATGCACGGTTTAAATCATCTGTACACTCTTCAAATAGCATATCGTCTTCATTATTTGCAGGAAGCATGCATACCAGTTCTCTGATCTTAGCAAGAATGGAAGCTTCATCTGCAACCACATCAACGATGCCTGCCTCTTCGCTCTGGAATGCTGCCGCGGAAGTATCGCATTTGCTGATTTCGTTTCCATCTAACGCATTAGGCGCATTAACGAACAGTTTCGCTTTCTTTTCCTCCATAAAAGTAAAATCAGTTAAAGTAGGAATCAAAGCAAGTCCGCCGCCGCATGAACCAAAAACTGCTGTAATCTGAGGAATCACGCCGGAACTTAAAACCTGTTTTTTATAAATTTCTCCAAAACCGTTCAGCGCGTCTGTTGCTTCCTGTAATCTAAGTCCGGCAGACTCGATCAGTCCGATTACGGGTGCGCCCGTTTTCAATGCCAGATCATAGAGGTTCACAATTTTCCTGGCATGCATTTCGCCAACGCTTCCATTTAACACGGACGCGTCCTGGCTGTATACATACACAAGATTACCGCCTATTACTCCATATCCGGTGATAACACCGTCAGAAGGAGTTTCTGTCTGTTTCAGGTTAAAATCAGTGCTTCTTGCTGTTACCTTCGCACCAATTTCAACGAAACTGTTTTCATCGAGCAAAGCTGCTATTCTTTGACTCGCCTGTGAAGTAGTACTCATTTTTCAGCCCTCCATTTTATATTAAAAAAATTATAACTTAATTCACAGGGACACAAGTATCCCCATAATTTTTGTCTATAGCAGTATACCACAAATAAGGTCAACAGCATAGTGTAAAGTTTTCAAATTTTACAATTTTTTTACTCATGCTTTCAATTTGGTGTCTGAATTATCGTTTTTCTATATCAACAGACATATTTATTTTAAAATACACATAAAAATAAGGGAAGAGAAAACTACCCGGATGAAAAAATCATGCGTTTTGTCAATAAAAACTTTACCAGACCCCTTAAGTCTGTTCTTATTTTCAGTCTTGCTTTTCTTCTCATGATCCCTCGTATATCATTATCTGTTAAGGCCGAAGAAGACAGCTCCGACTCTATAAAGCTCTATGCCCAGGCAGCGGTTTTAATGGACGCCGACTCAGGACGTATTCTATACGAAAAAGAAGCTCATAAGGTTTTGCCTATGGCAAGCACTACGAAAATCATGACCTGCATTCTGGCCCTGGAGTATGGCCATCTGGAGGACTATGCCATTGCTTCCTCCTACGCGGCCAGTATGCCTAAAGTAAAGCTTAATGTGAAATCGGGCGAATATTATAAGCTGGAGGACCTTCTCTATTCCCTGATGCTGGAATCCCATAATGACGCTGCTGTGGTAATTGCAGAGCACATCGCAGGCAGCACGGAAGCTTTCGCCGATATGATGAACCAGAAAGCAAGAGACATTGGATGCTTTGACACCTTTTTTATAACGCCCAATGGCCTGGATGCTACTGCTACTGCTAAAGATGGCACTGTAAAATCCCATTCCACCACCGCTGCTGACCTGGCAAAAATCATGTCCTACTGTATCATGGATTCTCCCAAAAAAGAGGAATTTCTTGCCATAACCCGTACCCCTTCCTACTCTTTTGGCGGGTATCTGAAGCAGGAGGAGGGATTTGTAGCAAGCGGGCGCACCTTCAGTTGCAATAACCACAATGCTTTTCTTGGCATGATGGAGGGAGCTCTTTCAGGAAAAACCGGATTTACGGGAAATGCCGGCTATTGCTATGTGGGGGCGTTGCGCCGTGATGAGAGAACTTATGTGGTGGCTCTCCTTGCCTGCGGATGGCCAAACAATAAAACCTATAAATGGAGCGACACCAGAGCGCTTATGAACTATGGACTGGAAAATTTTGAATATCATAAGATTTCAGAAGCTTTCTTTGATGAAAGCAGCTTAAAACCGATCAGGGTAATAAATGGCCAAAGCAGCGGCCTTGATTCCACAGCGTATGTGAATGTAGCGATCAGCAGAAAAGAAGGCTCCGATCAGGAGGGACTTCTGTTAAAACACGGGGAACAGATTCAGGTTGACTGTCAGATGGTGGAAGAACTAAAAGCGCCGGTCAGCGCCGGCACACAGGCAGGCACAATTACATACCTGGTAGACGGAGAAGCTTATGCGGTAGAATATATTTTCGCCACCCAGGAGGTACCGGCCATAGATTTTTCATGGTGCTTAAGACAGATTCTGCTCAGATACTGTCTTAAGGCTCACTTATAATCTTATTTCAGCTTTTATATATCCAGCTGCACGCTGGCCTCCTGCTCTGCCTGCATTTTAAATTCCTCTATCTGTACTGCGGAAAGCTCCGGCAGCTCCTCAAGAGATTTCACTCCAAAGCTGCGAAGAAATTCTTCTGTGGTTCCAAACAATAAGGGACGTCCCGGTGCGTCCATTCTTCCCACTTCCGCAATCAGCCCAAACTCTACCAGACGGTTTACCGCATGGTCACAGCTTACCCCTCTGATCTTCTCGATTTCCGCTCTGGTAATAGGCTGTTTATAGGCGATAATGGAAAGGGTCTCAAGCAACGTATCCGTAAGTACATATTTCCGCGGCGACCTGGCAATCTTAATGAGGTATTCATACATTTCTGACTTCGTGCACATTTGAAAGGAATCCTCAAGCTCCAGCAAGGTTACGCCGCACTCTTTTTCCTCATATTCCTCTTTCATTTCCACGAGAAGCTCTCTGGTAGTCTTTTTGTCTTCCTCGATTACAGCAGCCAGCCTTTCCACTTCCACTGACTCGCCCATAGTAAAAAGGACCGCCTCCAATATTGCCTTTTCTTTCTGCCTCTCCAATTTCCTTACCTCCTATCCCTGGTTAGAAGTAATAATAATATCCTCAAAGGTATCTTCCTGTACAATGGAAATTCTTCCCAGCTTCATCATTTCCAGCATAACAAGGAATGTCACTATAATCTCCATTTTGCTTTTCTGCTTTTCCAAAAGCTCCTTAAAGCTAAAGGTTTTGTGTGTCCGGATATAGTTTTCCACATAAGCGGTTTTACCATCCATATCCACCTCATCTTTTTCAATCTGGCCAAAAGTGCTTCTGACAGGATCGATCTTGTCCTCCTGTCTGCGCATAACTGTCTTGAAAAGCTCCTGAAGCTTGCCAAGATTGGCATCTCCTAAAAGCTCCTGCATATCGATGGGCGGCTTATAATCCTCAATCTCCTTGGGAAGAGTCCTGTCCTTAAATAAGGTACGTGCGGCATCTACCTGTCTGTCCTTAAGTTCATAGGACATGTATTTGTACATCTTATATTCCAGCAGCTTCTGGACAAGTTCTGCCCTTGGGTCCTCTTCCTCCCCCTCTTCATTTACTTCTTTGGGAAGGAGCATCCTGCATTTTATGTCTAAAAGCGTGGCCGCCATTACCAGGAACTCACTCATCACGTTCATATCCTCTGTTTCCATGGCCTGAATGTATTCCAGATATTGGGCAGTAATTTCCACGATAGGGATATCATAAATATCCACTTTATTTTTTTCTATCAGATGCAAAAGCAGGTCGAGAGGGCCCTCAAATGCCTGCAATTTTACCGGTATTGCCATTTTATTCTCCATTCCGGAGCGTTTTGCGCGACGGGGCGAAGAAAAATTCGCGAAGGCGATTTTTCTTCTGCCATCAAAGCTTATTTGTGACGCTCCGGCACAAATAACTGTGTGAAAAATAAGCTATCAAGCTTATTTTTCACACTAAGCCCATTTATCTGCATATTGCGGTGGTGGCGCTGGTTCCCAGCCTGTCTGCACCGGCCCTTACCATGGCCTGTGCAGTCTCTTTATCTCTGATTCCCCCCGATGCTTTCACACCCATATGTTCCCCTACTTTGCGGCGCATCAGTGCTACGTCCTCTGCTTTGGCACCGGCAGTAGAAAATCCGGTAGATGTTTTGACGAAATCTGCTCCCGCTTCCTTTGCCAGCTGGCAGGCTTTTATCTTTTCCTCATCACTTAAAAGGCAGGTTTCAATAATTACTTTAAGGAGCGCGCTTTTACATGCCTTTTTTACTTCCTTAATATCTGTAAGCACAGTATCGTAAAGCTTGTCCTTAAGTGCCCCCACATTAATAACCATATCAATTTCTTCCGCTCCATCTTCTACTGCAATGGAGGCCTCGGCTGCTTTGGCACGGGTAGACATCTGGCCTAACGGAAATCCCACTACTGTACACACTTTAACGTCCGTCCCTTTTAACAGCCCGGCCGCATAGGAAGTGTAATAGCTATTGACACAGACTGACATAAAGCCATATGCCTTTGCCTCTTCACAGATTCTTTTTACTGCCTCTTTCGTTGCATCTGCCTTTAAAATTGTATGATCAAATAATTTGCTATCCATATTTATCAATATGCCTTTCATTCTCCCTGCATATGGCAGGCCCCATAGTCCAATATATTAACATGTATCAAATTTATCGTCAACTTTAACAAAGTTCTATTACCACAAGCTCTCCCGGATTAAAAATCCTTAAAGGAAGCGTATGTGTTCCCAGCCCCTTGCTCAAAATCATGGTGGAATTTCCTTCTTTAAATTCTCCCCCGTCATACCTGGGAAAAAGACGGATTGCCGGTGAAATCACGCCTCCAAGTACCGGAAGTCTCATAAGCCCTCCATGAACATGTCCTGACACTACCAAATCTGCTCCCCACGCGGCATAAGTCTCAAAATAATCGGGATTATGGGCAATCAGCAGGGAAAATCTGCTTTCATCCCTTTTCCCCAGAAGCTGTTCCAGGTAGTCTTTCTCCATCTGCACATTTTTAAATTTTTGATAATATTTCCGATCAATTTCCAGCCCGTAAATATCCATATTAAAGTCGGGCAGGGATACCTTCTCATTGACCAGATGGCGGACACCTGCCCTGTCAATCTTTTCCGAAAATTCCTGATACATGGTTCCAAATTCTTCCGGAAAAAGTCTGGTCTTATGCTCGTGATTCCCATTGCCATAATAAACCGGATAATTATGCGCCAGCTCACATATAAGCTCCCAGGCAGTTTTAATATCACCGCCTTTGGCAGAAGTATACATATCCCCTGCCACCAGAATCATATCGGGATCCGTCTTAAGGATTGCATTAAGAAGCCTCCTGTTGCCTTTTCCAAAAGATTTGTTATGCAGATCAGAAAGAAGAATGATTTTAACACCCTTCTTAAGCTTCTCTGTCTTGCATCTGTATGTTCTGATTATAAACCGATTGCAGTCCACTGCCATCACTGTTAAAAAAAATACTGCCAGTACTGCAACCGCGCTAAAAAATATCGTCAAAATTCTTTTCCTTCCTGTTAGTATACGAACATTTCTTCGCCATGCCCATTCGCGAGCCTTCGCCTCGCTCATTCACGGGCTTCGCCCTATGTCTGTCCATATGCTCATATATGGCTGTAAACAGCCAATATGCGCCTTTGGACAGACGCATGGCTCATAGCTTTCGTGTACATTATATCATAACCCGCAAAATAATTTCCAGACTTTGATCAGGTAATCCGTATAGCCTGCTTTTTCTATTGTAACATCTGCCAGAATGGACACGCTTCCTATTCTCTGACCGTTTAGCTTATAAACTGCTTCGCCTATCGGATCTCCCTTTTGAACAGGAGCCCTGATTTCTGCCGGCAGGGAAATTGTTTTCTCAATGCTGCTTAAATCGCTTCCCTCAATATCCAGATAACGGAAAGGCTCTTTAAAGACAATGGCCGCTTCATCCTGAACGCCTCCCTTTACAGGTATACCGGGCAGCTTTTCTTCATTGGCATCTTCATATAAGGCACTGACACTGTATCCGTAATTTAACAGGGTCATTGCATCCTGAAACCGTGATTTATTCGTAGGTGAGCCCATGACTACTGCGATCAGATCAATATTATCCTTACTGGCAGTAGCTGAAAGGCAATACAGTGCCTTGCTGGTAGAGCCTGTTTTAAGGCCGGTAGTCCACTCATACATTTTTAAAAGCTTGTTGGTGCTGGATAAGGTAAAATTGCTGGTCCCCTGATTTGTCACATGGGTAATATCCTCCATCCATATCTGGGTGTACTCCAATATCTGAGGATACTTTGTAATCAATTCCCGTGACATAAGCGCCACATCTCTGGCTGAGGTATAATGATCGTCAGAATCACTCAGTCCGCAGCAGTCCTCAAAATGAGTATCGGAAAGCCCCATTTCCTCTGCCCTTTTGTTCATCAGCTTCACGAACTCCTCCTCGCTGCCAGCTATATATTCCGCTGCCGCCACACTGGCATCATTTCCTGAAGCTATTGCAATACACTTTATGATCGTTTCCAGGGTCTGAATCTCCCCTTCTTCCAAAAAAACCTGTGATCCGCCCATGGATTTGGCATAAGCGCTGGTCATAACTTCACTGTCAAGCCTTACCCTTCCTGTTCCAATATGGTCGAAAATCACCAGCAGAGTCATGATTTTTGTAATACTGGCAGGACTGCGCCTCTCCTGCGCATTTTCTTCGCAGATAATCTGTCCGGTTGACGCTTCCATCAATATATAAGAGGGCGCTTCAACTGCCGGAGCTGCGGCTGCCTCCATGGGTATCATCAGTAAAAAAATAAAACACATCACATAGCATAGGGTTACTTTCAATAATTTATTCACGCAATTGCTCTCCCTTATGTATTCTATTACTATGGATATGTTTTATTTTATTTATAAATGCAAGTACAAGTCAGCCATGCCGAAATATATTTTCAATACCATCTGGCTCTGAAGGACTGATATGCATCCACCAGTCTGTTCTTCTGTTCTCTTATACTGATATGAAAAATATTCATCAATTTAAAAATGTAATCCACCAATACGAGAAAAAGTACCAGCTTGCATGCTCTTATTCCCCATACTACATTACACCTGTCAATCATTCCTAATATCTTTCCATGAAGGAAGGTAATAATAATAATTGCGTAAAACCCCCATGCAATGGTACTTTCCAGACAAATGATCCCCTGATAATTCCATGGCTTTTCGTTATAGTCCCACCATACCTCTCCAAAAAGCTTCAGCATCAATCTGCCTACCAGATACTCAAAGGTTGTGGCCAAAACCGCGCCTGCCAGATATAATCCCACTAAATTGCCCCCAAGGGGATGCAGAATCAAATATCCCAGAACGCCGCCGAAGCCATAAATCGGGCAAAAAGGGCCCCTGCCAAAGCCACGGTTGGTCAGCTTTCTATTGCAAAATGACATATAGATCGATTCAACCAGCCAGCCTATCATACTATAAATAATAAACGCTGAAATTAAATGGTACACATCTGTACCCAGCAATTCTTTTGTCCACATATCTCTTCCCCTGTATTTTACAGAATTTTTGTCATATAGGATTCGGGTGTCAAAAGGTGCTTTTAGAAAGTGCCCTTAGCAGATCGTCCAAAAGGAATTGCACACTGTCAGCTTCAGAAAATGGCTTTTCTAAATGCTCTTAAGGAAGGATGTCTATCCGGACACAACCATCCGCAATTCGCCATCCAGGCTCACAGCGGATTTTTCGGGACATCCATGTCCCGAAATTGCTGCGCTCCCTCCGACCATTAAGAAAATCTCATTTTCCTCCACAATGACAGCTTAGCAATTTCTTTTATGCAATCTGACGACTCCAAATTTATCAAGCACCTTTGACACCTGAATCCTGTTATATAAAAAGCAGGCTCCTATGAGCCTGCTTCCTGTTCCTCTGCTTGCTCCTCCGGGGCTGATTGCATGGCATTTCTCTTGTTTACATCCTCCCGAAGCAGCATATATACCGTTGACAAAAGAGGAATAAATATTAACATTCCGAAAATCCCCATCAGGCTGCCGCCAATGGTAACTGCCGCCAGCACCCAGATAGAAGGAAGCCCCACTGAATTTCCCACAACATGGGGATAGATCAGATTTCCCTCTATCTGCTGCAGAATAATGAAAAGCACCACAAACCATAATGCTCTCACCGGATCATCCACCAGCATCAGAAAAGCTCCGATAAAGCATCCAATAAAAGCCCCCACAATAGGGATCAATGCGGTAAAGGCGATCAGAACGCCAATCATCACCGCATAATCAAATCCCAGTATCGTCATGAAGATAATAAACATTGATCCCAAAATTACAGCTTCTGTACACTGGCCTGTAATAAAATTACTGAAATTCCGGTTCAAGAGTGTGCACACCTTTAATGTTCCCTTGTATATCTTAGGATTGGTATAAGCCATAAGGATTTTTTTAAACTGACTTCCCAGCTTTTCTTTCTGTACCAGAATATAAATAGAAAACACCAGCGCAATAAAGAAATTAACTGTATTGCTGATAATACTGCTGGCCACTGAAAAGGTGGAGGTAAGCATATCGCTTACACCGTTTTGGAGAAAGCTGATAATCACGTTAACTATATTTTTCCAGTCGATCTCCAGGGTTTCAATATTGCCCAGATACTCAAGCAGCTCCGGATTAGCCGCAAAAATAACCTCCAACCGCCTGATAAGATCATTCCAGAAAACAGGCAGCTTATTGGTAAGTACCTTTATGGTGGCTGCCAACTGCGGTATCACCGTCACTGCCACCAGCGTAAGCACCAGAATAACTGCCAGAAATGCCAGAACCAGGCTCAATCCCCGTTTCCCCTTTATCAAGTATCTGTTCTTTTTGTTTTTGACCTTTTCCTCTCCAAAGAATCTGGTTTCAAAAAACCTCATGGGAATATTGATCACAAACGCGATCATGCCCCCAAGAATAAATGGTTTTATTATGCCGATCAAAAAGGCAGCAGCCATACAAAGCAGGTCAAATTTCATCAAAGCAAGAATTACCACCGCAGTAAATAAAATCAACCCTCTTATTTTTCTTATGTTCTTCCGATTTAAATTCATATGAATCCTCCTACTGTCTGTAACCTCAAATTCTGGCGCCGGCACATCCTACATATTTTCCAGAAGCTTTAACAGATAATCCCACACCCTGCCTGCTGAGGATATGGATAATTCTTCTTCCGTGGTGTGAATATTCTTCATATCAGGCCCGATAGACACACAGTCAAGTCCCGGAATTTTATCTGCCAGAAGCCCACATTCCACTCCTGCATGGATTGCCCTCACTCTGGGTTCCTTCTGATACAATTTTCTGTATATTTCCACCATTTTATCTCTAAGGGGCGAGTCCTTACGATAGGCCCAGCCAGGGTAATCACCGGTAACCTCCACATCAGCTCCTGCCATATATGCCAGGCTCTTAAGCTTACCGATCAACGCCTCCTTTGCGCTTCCCAGCGAACTTCTCACAGAGATTCCAATACTTACCTTTCCCTCCTTCATGGAAAGAAGGCCCGGATTCAGTGAAGTCTCTACCAGTCCCGGCATAGCGCTGCTCATTGCCTGTACCCCATAGGGAAGTCCATTGATAAGGCTGATCAGCTTTTTGCTCTGCTCTTCATTAATTCCCTTCGCTTCTGTATGGTTCAGGCAAACCGCCTCAATTTTTACGTCACTGTCCTTATCAGCCAATTCCACTTTCAGCGCTTTTTCCAGCTTATTGCAAATGTCTTGCAGCAGTGCGGCACATTCCTTTTCAGAAGCTTCTCCCTGTGCCTTCTGCCACCCGCTTCCGCTTTCATATCCGGTAATCAGAATTTGTGCCCTGGCATTTGTGGGAATCGCGTTATCAGCCACACCGCCCTCAAAATCCAAAACACATAACTCCATTTTTTCCATCAGCTTATTCAGCGCCCTTCCCAGAAGGCAGATGGCATTGCCTCTCTCCCGATGGATTTCCTCACCAGAATGACCTCCTCTTAATCCGCAAATCGTGATTTCACACAGAAGGCCTCTGCGCGCCGCAGCTTCATAAGCAAAATGCATGTTGACTCTGGCGC